>JAFYEE010000191.1 GCA_017544405.1 Lachnospiraceae bacterium | reverse complement strand
GTTCATCCTGAGCCAGGATCAAACTCTCATGTTAAAGTGTTTGAACCTAAGGCCAGTATTAACTGGCTTTCCGAAACTTTACTGTTTCTAGGTTTGTTTGTTCTCTGAAAAAATTCATTTCGAGCAATTCGCTGGCACAAGCTCAAGAACTTCGTTCTTTCGCTCCTCGGCATTCGCCGAGGATGTCCTCGCATCGATCCGCTCATGCGTGCAAGCACGCACGCGTCTCTCTGCTCGTCCAGCCAGGCTCATTTGCTCGTGGAACTTTCAGGGATGCATTACTGTTCAATTATCAAGGATCGCTTGTGTTGTCACTGTTTTTCGCGACAGCTTTTATAAGATAGCACAGCCGCAAATGTGTGTCAACAACTTTTTTCAAATTTCATCAAAACTTTTTATCTTTTCCCTATTTCATCGCTTTATTCCGGTATTTCCCGATGCTTTCCACATACTTTGCACCCAGCGCGCTCAAGGTCATGCCCTTGCGGCTGATGTACCCGACGGTCATCATTTCATCGCTCTGCAGACGGATCGCCGTGTATTCTTCCCCGTTGAGATCCTCGCTGATGATGCCGGAGCACAGGGTATATCCGTTCATTCCCTTCATCAGGTTCAGCATCGTTGCCCGGTCATTGGCCTTGATCAGCTGCTTGTAATCGTAGGTACTCAGGACTTCTTCCGCAAAATAGAAGGAATTGTTTTCCCCCTGATCAAAGGACAGGCAAGGGTACGGCTCCAGATCCTCCATCGTGATGATCTCCTGCCCGGCGAGCGGATTCCCTTTCCACAGGTAGACATAGACGCCGCATTCCAGCAGCGGATGAAATTCCAGATTGTAATCCGCGAAAAGCTTGGTCAACACCTTACGGTTGAAATCATTGAGATACAGGACTCCGATCTCGCTCCGGAAGTCCTTCACATTCTTAATGACATCGTAGGTCCTGGTCTCAAAGATCGAGAATTCGTACTCATCCATACCGAATTCCCGCACCATCTCCAGAAACGCATTCACCGCAAAGCTGTAATGCTGCGTGGAGACACTGAAGCTCTTTTTTACGCTTTCCGGGTGGAGATACCGTGTCTCAAGCAGTTCGTACTGCTGCAGTACCTGCCTCGCGTAGCCGATAAATTCGGTTCCCTCCGGGGTCAGCGAGATTCCGCGATTCGTTCTGCGGAAGATCTCCAGGCCCAGCTCCGTTTCCAGTTCCTTCATATTGGCAGACAGGGACGGCTGCGAAATGAAAAGCGTCTTGGCCGCCTCATTCATGGATGCGGCGCCCGCCACCGTAACTGCATATCGAAGTTGTGTGAGTGTCATAGGCATTATCTCCTGCGATCGAGATTCTTCGAGATCTTCATCCCCAGGATCTGGAAGACCTGCACCAGCAGGATCAGGATGATGACCGAGGGCCACAGGATTTGCGGCTGGAACCGGTTATAGCCGTAACGGATGGCGATGCTTCCGAGCCCGCCGCCGCCGACAGCGCCCGCCATCGCCGAATAGCCCAGGATCGTGCCAAAGGCGATCGTCGCCCCCACGAGAAGCGAGGTGCGCGCTTCCGCGAGCAGTACTTTCCATATAATGGTAAAAGTTCCCGCGCCGAGACTCTGCGCCGCTTCGATGACGCCCTTATCCACTTCCTTCAGGGAGCTCTCCACCATGCGTCCGATGAAGGGTGCTGCCGCGACCACCAGCGGAACGATCGTCGCCGCGGTGCCGTAGCTCTTGCCGACGATCAGACGGGTCAGCGGGATCAGTACGACCAGCAGAATGATAAACGGAAAGCTGCGCAGGATGTTGGTGATAAAATCCAGAATCTTATATACCACCGCATTCGGCTTGATTCCCTCCTTGTCCGTCACTGCCAGAATGATCCCGAGGGGCAGACCGAGCAGATATCCGAAAAATGTGGAGGCCAGCACGATGATGCAGGTATCCCGAAGGCCTTCCAAGAGCATGATGATTTCCTGGCTAGTTAACATAATTCACCTCCTGCACATTCAGTTCCTTTTCCTTAAAGTATGCCACCATCTTGTCAGCCACCTCCTGATTCGGCGGAAGCTGGAGGATCATCTCGCCTTCGGCCTTCCCGTTCACGGTCTGCGTGTTGGCATAGAGAATGTTGACCGGTGTCTTGAGCTCCAGCGTGATATTGCCGATGATCGGTTCAAAAGCGCTCTTTCCGTCAAAAATCACGCGGATCTGACGGTCCGAATTCATCTCGCGGATGTGGGCGCTGCCGCTGAAGACCAGCTTTTTCGCCTCCTCGGTCTTAGGGGACCGGAAGAGCTCCTCCACCGTGCCCGTCTCCACCAGCCGGCCGTGATCGAGCACTGCCACACGGGAGCAGATCTCCTGGATCACGCTCATCTCATGCGTGATGATGACGGTGGTGATCCCGAATCTGCGGTTGATGTCCTTGATCAGCGCAAGGATGGATTTGGTGGTCTGGGGATCCAGTGCGCTTGTCGCTTCGTCGCAGAGCAGGATCTTGGGATCCGAGGCCAGCACGCGCGCGATGGCCACACGCTGCTTCTGACCGCCGGAGAGCTGCGCGGGATAGGCCCCGGCCTTCTCCGCAAGCCCCACCGTCTCAAGGTATTCCAAGGCCTTGACACGCGCCTCCTTTTTCTTCATTCCCGCGATCTCCAGAGGGAAGGTCACGTTGTCCAGCACCGTCCGCTGCATCAGCAGATTGAAGTGCTGGAAGATCATGCCGATGTTGCGGCGTTCCAGGCGCAGCTCCTTCTCCGAAAGGGCCTGCAGATCCTTGCCGCCTACGATCACCCGGCCGGAAGTCGGATGCTCCAAAAGGTTCAGACACCGGACCAGCGTGGACTTACCTGCGCCGGACAGGCCGATGATCCCGAAGATCTCTCCCGCTGCGATCTCCAGATTGATATCCCGCAGCGCATCCACTTCCCCGTTTGCCGCAAGAAAGGTTTTGTCGAGATGTTCCAGTTTGATGATGGCTTCACTCATGTTCAGACTCCTGCTTTGTGTTTTGTAGGGCAGTCCCTCTTTTCGCTGCCGCTTCCGGTCCTGCCTGTACCATTATATACGCAGCACCCGCTATAGGAAATCCCTAATTCAAAAAGGAAAAGAAAAGGCCGCGAAGTGGGGACCACCCCGCGGCTCTCTCCGGTCTGTATGTTCCGAGCTTTCCGTTTTCGATCACTTGAACGGAACGACCGCCCCGTCATAAGTGGAATTGATGTAGTTCACGATGGCATCGGACTTCAGGACATCCACCAGTGCCTTGATCTTCTCATCGTTCTCGTGGCCTTCCTTGACCGCGATGACATTCACATAGGTCTTGGCCGCCTCGGAATCCGTCGACTCATAAGCGATGGAATCCTTTGCCACGGACAGGCCTGCTTCCAGAGCGTAGTTGCCGTTCAGGACCACGAAGGCCGCATCGGGGGTCGCATCCTTGACGCTCTCTGCCGCCAGCTCAATGATCTTGATGTCCTTGGAATAGGACTCAACATCATTGACCGTCGCCGTAAGGCCCGCACCCTCCCGCAGGGTCAGGACACCGTTGGCCTCGAGCAGAAGAAGCGCTCTCGCCTCGTTGGTCGTGTCATTGGGTACTGCGATCTCGTCTCCGTCTGCCAGCTCGTCCAGAGAGGACTTGGTGCCGGGATAGAGGCCGAAGGGCTCATAGTGGATGCCGCCCGCATTGACCAGATGCGTTCC
>JAFYEE010000190.1 GCA_017544405.1 Lachnospiraceae bacterium | reverse complement strand
GAGCTGCCGTCCCCGCGTGATGATCTGTCAGCGGGAACTGGAAGAGCAGGCACAGGCGCTGGGCTTTGACGGCGAGACGCTGTGGTATGAGGATATATACGAAGCACCTGCGCAGGAAGCGCTGGTGGAGCAGCGGCGTGCGCAGGCGATCGATACGGATCCTCTGTATCTGGTCTTTACCTCCGGTTCGACGGGGGTTCCGAAGGGGGTGGCGGCCTGCCACCGGAGCGTGCTCGACTATGTGGAGCAGCTCTCCGAGACGCTCGGCTTTGATGAGGAGACCGTCTTTGGCAACCAGACACCGCTGTATTTCGACGCCTGCCTGAAGGAACTGTATCCGACAATCAAGTTCGGAGCGACAACCTATCTGATCCCGCGGGAGCTTTTTTCCTTCCCCGTGCGGCTCGTGGAATACCTGAATGACAAGAAGATCAATACCCTGTGCTGGGTGGTATCGGCGCTTACGATGATCTCCGCTTTCCGTACCTTTGATACGGTCCGGCCCGAGCATCTTCGGCTGATCGCCTTCGGGAGTGAGGTCTTCCCGCCCAGGCAGCTCCGGATGTGGCGCGAGGCGGTGCCCGGAGCGCGCTTTTTCAATCTTTACGGTCCGACGGAAGGGACCGGCATGTGCTGCTATTATCCCGTGACGCGGGATTTTGCGGATGATGAGGTGATCCCCATCGGACGCCCCTTCAAGAATACGGAGATCCTGCTGCTGAAGGAGGACGGTACGCGCGCCGCGGACGGGGAAGAAGGAGAGATCTGCCTGCGCGGCACCTGTGTGACGCTCGGGTATTACAACAACCCGGAGAAGACATCCGAAGCCTTTGTGCAGAATCCCCTGCAGAAGGCCTACCCGGAGATCATCTACCGGACCGGAGACATCGGGAAGAAAAATGCGGACGGGGATCTGGTCTTTGTCTCGCGCAGGGACTTCCAGATCAAGCACATGGGGCACCGGATCGAGCTCGGGGAGATCGAGGTGAGTGCGGACGCGGTGGAGGGCGTGAAGATGTCCGGCTGCATCTACGATCAGGCCAAGGGCAGGATCGTCCTGTACTATGTCGGCGATCTCGATACGGCGCAGCTGATCGGCGCGCTGAAGGACCGTCTGCCGCGCTACATGCTGCCGAACCGGGTGAACCGTCTCGAGCAGATGCCGTTTACGCCGAACGGGAAGATCGACCGGAAGGCGCTGCAGCGAAGCTACGAAGAAAGCAAAGGGAAATGAGAGGACATTATGAACGATTTACTTGAGATCTTGCAGGACCTGCATCCGGAGGTGGACTTTGAGACGCAGGAGAATCTGGTGGACGAAGGGATCCTGGATTCCTTTGACATCGTGACCATCGTGACGGAGGTCAGCGATACCTTTGATATCCGGATCCCCGCGGGGGATATCATCCCCGAGAATTTCAACAGCGCAAAGGCGATCTATCGTCTGATCCAGCGCTGCATGGATGAGGAGTAATCGTGCTTTTCGCATCCTATGAATTTATCGGATTTCTGATCCTCACCTTTCTGGTGTATTATCTGATTCCGCGCAGGTGGCAATGGGGATTTCTGCTGCTTGCGGGGTATATTTTCTATGCCCTGGCGGATCCGCGGTATCTGCTTTTTATCCTCTTTACAAGCGCGAGTATCTACGGCTGCGGGAGGTGGCTTGCGGCCCGGAAAGCCGCCTTCCGGGAGCGGTTTGCAAGGGAGAAGGAAGGCCTTGACCGGGAGCGGAAGAAAGCGTGGAAGGCCGCCGAGGGGAAGGCACAGAAGCGGATCCTGCTGCTGGGGCTTCTTTCGAATCTCGGCATCCTCGCGGTGACCAAGTATACGAATTTCGCGATCGTCAATGTGAACGCGATCCGCACGGCCTTTGGCGGAAGCGCTCTTCCCATGGTGGATCTCCTGGTTCCGATGGGCATCTCTTTCTATACCTTTCAGAGCATCGGATATCTGCTCGACGTCTATTGGGACAAGATCAGCGCCGAGAAAAATCCTCTGAAATTCGCACTCTTCGTGTCCTTCTTTCCACAGCTCGTACAGGGTCCCATCAGCCGCTTCGGCGATCTGTCGAAGACGCTCTGCATCCCGCATGCGCCGTCGGCGGAGCATATCGTGCCCGGTCTCGAGCGGATCTTGTGGGGGTATTTCAAGAAGCTGGTGATCGCGGATCGCATGCTTGTCGCGGTGAAGGCGATCATCGCGGATCCGGACACTTACGGCGGCGCTTTCGCCTTTGCCGGGATGCTTTTTTATGCGCTCGAGCTCTATGCGGACTTTACCGGCGGCATCGACATCACGATCGGCACGGCGCAGGTGCTCGGCATCGAGGTTACGGAGAACTTCCGCAGACCTTATTTTTCCAAGGGGATCAAGGAATACTGGAAGCGCTGGCATATCACGATGGGAACGTGGTTCACGGACTATATTTTCTATCCCATGTCCGTCTCCGGCGGGATGCAGAAGCTGAACAAATGGGGCAGAAAGCATCTCGGAGACCGGATCGGCAAGCGGCTTCCCGTGTATCTGTGCTCCTTTGCGGTCTGGTTTACGACCGGTATCTGGCATGGCGCGAGCTGGAATTTCATCGTCTGGGGACTCGGGAATTTCGTCGTGATCATGATCAGCCAGGAACTGGAGCCCTTGTATGACCGCTTCCACAAGCGCTTTGCGGTGGAGGGCCGGACGCCCTGGAAGATCTTTCAGGTGGTGCGCACGGTGCTTTTGATGAGCCTGCTTCGCATGTTCGACTGTTACCGGGATGTGCCGCTCACCTTCCGCATGATGGGGAGCATGTTCACCTCCTTCCATATACGGGATCTGGCACTTTCGTCCCTCACGGGGCTGGGGCTGGGCGCAGCGGATTACGGGATTCTCCTCGCCGGAACGATCCTTCTTACCCTGGTCAGCCTGGCCGGGCGAAAGGGGAGCGTACGTGCGCGTATTATGACCTTCCCGGTGGCGGCGCAGTGTGCCGTCTGGTTCGGACTGTTCCTGCTCGTGATTCTGTTCGGCTACTACGGCATCGGCTACGAGAGCAGCCAGTTTATCTACAATCAGTTCTGAAGGCGCCGGTCCTGCGCAGCTTACCCGCACGGACCGGAGGATGAAAAAGCGTATGCAAGAAGCAAACGGTAAAAAAAGAAAAAGAATACGCGCTCTGACCCTGCTTTCCTGTCTGATGGCGGCGGTCCTGATCCTTGCGTTTCTCACCAGACTCCTTGAGCCGAAGTATATGTCGGACGTGGTGGAGGGGGCGATGATCGCCGAGTATTACGGGGCGGAGAAATGCCACGATGTCCTCTTTATCGGGGACTGTGAGCTCTACGAGAATATCACGCCGGCCGTGCTCTGGGAGGAGTACGGGATCTCGTCCTATATCCGCGGCAGCGCCCAGCAGCTGATCTGGCAGTCCTATTATCTGCTGGAGGATACGCTGCGGTATGAAAAGCCGAAGGTCGTGGTATTCAATGTCCTGGCGATGCAGTACGACGAGCCGCAAAAGGAAGCCTACAACCGTATGTCGATCGAAGGAATTCGTTGGTCCCCCGCGAAGGTTCGGAATATCCTGGCCTCCGAGACGGAAGGAGAGCACCTGATCGAGTATGTTTTTCCGCTGCTGCGGTACCATTCCCGCATCACGCAGCTCGGGGCCGAGGACTGGAAATATCTCTTCCACCGGGACCCGGTGACCTACAGCGGCTATTACATGCGGGTGGATGTGCGCCCCGCGGAAAATCTCCCTCCGGCGAAGCCTCTGGGCGATTACCGCTTCGGCGACAACGCCTATGCCTATCTGGACAAGATCCGCGAAAAATGTGAGGAAGAGGGCATCGAACTGGTCCTGATGAAGGCGCCGAGCCTCTACCCCTACTGGTATGAGGAATGGGACGAGCAGATGGAAAATTATGCGCAGGAACACGATCTGTGCTATATTAATTTTCTGGACCGGACCGAGGAGATCGGACTGGACTACCGCACCGATACCTACGACGCGGGACTGCATCTGAATCTGTCGGGCGCCGAAAAGCTCACGCGCGCGGTGGGAAGCCTTCTTGCGGAGCGCTGCGGCCTTACGGACCGGCGCGGCGATCCCGCCCTGGATGCGATCTGGGCGAAGCGTCTGGCCCGGTATCACGCGGACGTGGAAGCGGCCTATGCGGCCCTCGCGGAAGGAAAATGAAACAGGGCTCAGCCCGGAAAGAGGAACAAAACATGCTTCATAAGAAAATGCGCCTTCTCGCGGCGCTTGTGCTCGCGGCGGTACTGACCGGCTGCGGAGCGGCAGAAGAGGAAGAGTATCATATTCAGAAGGATCCTGCGCAGAGTGCGCAGACGCAGGGTCCGGAGCAGGCGCAGGAGCGTGCGCCGCAGGAGACCGCGTCGCAGACGGCGGAGGGACCCTCCGGATATGTTTTCGAAGTGCAGACCGGAAGCGGAACGCTTTCCATCGGGGCCGATCAGGAGATGAGCGCCGTCCTCGAGCAGCTCGGAGAGCCGAAGTCCTATTTTGAGGCGGCCAGCTGCGCGTTTGAGGGTCTCGACAAAATGTATACCTACGATCATTTCGAGATCGACACGTACCCCGACGGAGCGGCGGACCGGATCTCCTGCATCATCTTCTGGGATGACATGGTCAGCACGCCGGAAGGGATCTGCATCGGGAGCAGCTTCACGGACATGACGGCCGCGTACGGCGAAGGGTATCTTCTGGAAAACGGATTTTATCTGTACGAAAAGGACGGCAGCCGGCTGAAATTCCTGGTGGAAAATGACTCCGTTTCCTCCATCCAGTATGAATCCGTGAAGGCGGCGAGCAGCGAAAATCAATAGTTTCCTGCGGGAGAAAGAAGAGAAGATTTTTTTAAGTTTCATTTTAGACTTTTCTTATTTTGCGTACACATTTCTGACACATTTTTCCCGTATAGTGTTCTTAGATAGTTGATGCGAGTCAACTATCCTCCCCCCCTCATAAGAAACACGAAGGCGCTCAAGTGAAAGCTTGGGCGCTTTCGTGTAAAGGGAATAATTATATCATTGACGCAAAGTGGAAAAAACCGTAATATGAATTAAGAGTATTTTTGACTCCAGAGGTGGAAGATGGCTGATGCTTGGGTAATCCGGGAAAGCAGAAAATATCTGACCGGCAACCTGGTGGATCGTTTGGTTGCCCTCAATCATAATGTAATCGAGATGGCTCCTGACATTAACGAGCTGAGCAAGCGTTCGATCCAGAACGGTGCGATCCTGATCTTCGTGGACCAGGATCTTCTCAGCAGCCAGCAGGCCCTCATCTATCTGCGGGACATCGCCGTGGAGAATGAGATCCCGGTCTTTCTTATGGGACTTCCGGTGGACATTGAGTCGATCAAGGGGATCATTCCGGATTCCGCGATCGAGGAAGAGTTCTATCGGCCGCTCGATATACCGGTCATCGTGGACAAGGTCAACCAGTTCCTGGCCAATAACAACAGCGTCACCAAGAAAAAGATCCTGGTGGTGGATGATTCGGGGATGATGCTCCGGAATGTCAAAAAGCTCCTGGGGGACAAATACCAGGTGATTCTGGCGAATTCCGGCGCGATGGCAATCAAATACCTCTCCCTGGATCTGCCGGATCTGGTGCTGCTCGATTACGAGATGCCTGTCATCAACGGGAAGCAGGTGATGGAGATCATACGGACGGAGAATGATTTTTCCGGGGTGCCTGTCTTCTTCCTGACGAGCAAGAATGACCGGGAGACGATCATGGATGTCATGGGGCTCAAGCCGGAAGGGTATCTTCTCAAGTCTCTGTCCGCGGAAGATTTTGTCCGGACCATCGACGAATTTTTCGAGAAGCGCAAAAAGATTAATTAGAAAGCTGCAGCCATTCAGGTCAGATGAAGATTTGAATGGCTGTTTTCATTCGGAGGGATGCTCATGAAGCTGGAAAAACTTTGGAAAGCACTGGTAAGCGCAGGCGTGGCGGAAGGCGAGCCGGAAAAGAAGGATGCGGAGCGCGAGATCACGGCGCTGGTGTATGATTCCCGCAAGCTGGTTCCGGGGTGCCTTTTTGTCTGTATCCCGGGGGCCAACGCGGACGGGCATGATTATGCCGTGGCCGCAGCGGAGCAGGGAGCGGCCGGTGTCGTGATCTCCCATGCGGTGGAAGGCCTGGGCGGGAAGGACCTCGCGATCCTGAAGGTCACAGACAGCAGACAGGCGCTGGCGGTTTTGTCCGCGGAATGGTTCGGCCATCCGGCGGATCAGCTGACCACCATCGGAGTCACGGGGACCAAGGGCAAGACCACGACCACCTATCTGATCCGTTCGGCGCTCATGGCCGCAGGGCACAAGGTGGGGCTGATCGGAACCATCGAGGTCATCATCGGATCCGAGCATATCCATGCGAACAATACGACCCCGGAATCCTATCTGCTGCAGGAATATTTTGCCCGGATGCTGGAAGAAGGCATCGACACGGTTGTGATGGAGGTGTCCAGCCAGGCCCTAATGCTGCACCGGACGGACGCGATCACCTTTGATTACGGGATCTTTACCAATCTCGAGCCGGACCACATCGGTCCGAATGAGCACAGCAGCTTCGAGGAATACCTGTCCTGCAAGGCGAAGCTCTTCCGGCAGTGCCGCGTCGGGATCGCCAACGGGGATGATGCCCATTTTGCGAAGGTGATGGAGGGCCATACCTGTCAGCTCGAGACCTACGGCTTCGGAGCGCAAAATGACCTGCGCGCGGGGGAGCCTGTGCTGATCCACCGGCCCGGAGAGCTGGGCGTTGCCTTTGATACGAGCGGCTGCTGGGAGATGCACATGCATCTTCCGATGCCCGGAAGATTCAGCGTGTACAACGCGCTGGCAGCGATCCTGCTGTGCCGGCATTTCGGCGTCTCGGAGACACAGCTCGCCGAGGGGCTGCGTGCGGCCAGAGTGCGGGGGCGGATCGAGATGATCCCGGTATCCCCGGACTTTACGCTGCTGCTGGATTATGCGCACAACGCCATGGCCCTCGAGAGCCTGCTCGAAACGCTGCGGCAGTACGACGCGGGTCGGCTGGTGTGCGTCTTCGGCTGCGGAGGCAACCGGTCCAAAGACCGCCGGTTTGAGATGGGAGAGGTCAGCGGAAGGCTCGCCGACTTTACGATCATCACCTCGGACAATCCGAGATTTGAAGAGCCCCTGGATATCATCGCGGACATTCGCACCGGCATGGAGCGCACGGACGGAAAATACATCGAGATCCCGGACCGCAAGGAAGCCATCCGGTACGCCATCCTGCACGGGCAGCCGGGCGATATCATCGTGCTGGCCGGCAAGGGGCATGAGGACTATCAGGAGATCAAGGGCGTAAAATATCCCATGGACGAGCGGGATCTGATCCGGGATATTCTGCGCGAGGAACATTTATCTTAAAAAATCCCGGAAAGGGAGTTTTTTGTCGGCCGGTGTGCGTGCAATGTCAGGCAGAGACCGGAGCCGGGAGACAAAACAGGAGCAAGAGGGAAGTGGGAGAGCAGTACGCGGAAGTCATATTGGATATAAGCATCGGCAAGCTGGACCGCCCCTTCTCGTACCGGATTCCGGAGCGGCTGCGGGGGCAGATCCAGCCGGGGATGCCGGTGTATGTGCCCTTCGGAAGCGGCAATGTGCGCCGGAAGGGCTATGTGATCGGACTTGCACAGGAGTCCTCCTTTGATCCTTCCAGGATCAAGGAGATCCTGGAGCCTGCGGCAAAATCCGCCTCGGCCGAGGAGTGGTCGCTGGAGCTGGCCGCGTTTCTTCGAAGAACCTACGGCGGAACCTTCGCGCAGGCCCTGAAGGTCGTACTGCCAGCCAAGGCGGTGGTAAAGCAGCTGGAGCACCGCTTCCTGATCGCGGCAGCAGACCGCGAGGTGCTGCAAAGCGCCCTCGGGGAGGCTTCCCGCAAGCACCAGAGCGCGAAGGCGCGACTGCTTGAGGCGCTTCTCTCCCAGCGGGAGATGCCCTATGAGTGGGTGAGCTCCAAGCTGGGCGTCAGTGGTCAGACCGTCGCCGGGCTGGAGCGCGCGGGACTCGTGCGCACGCTCTCCACCACTGAATACCGCAATCCGGTGCATGTGAACGCTGCCGAAGAGCGGCGGCCGGTCCTCACTCCCGCACAGAGGAGCATTGTGGACCGGATCCTGGCGGATGCGGATCACGGCCACTGGAATTATGAAGAAAAATACCTTCTGCACGGAGTCACCGGAAGCGGCAAGACGGAGGTCTATATGGCCCTGATCGAGGCCGTGATCGCCGAGGGGAGACAGGCGATCTTCCTGATCCCGGAGATCGCGCTGACCTATCAGACGCTTGTGCGCTTTTACCGGCGATTCGGCGAGCGGGTCAGCGTGCTGAATTCTTCCCTGAGCCCGGGCGAAAAATACGATCAGTGCCAGCGGGCGAAGGCGGGGGAGATCGATGTCATCATCGGTCCCAGATCCGCCCTTTTCACCCCTTTCCCGGATGTCGGGATCATCCTCATGGACGAGGAGCACGAGACGAGCTACAAGTCGGAGAGCATGCCCAAATACCACACCCGTGAGGTCGCGGAGTACATGGCTTCCCGCTGCAGGGCCGCTCTGGTGCTCGGTTCGGCCACGCCCTCCGTGGAGACCTATTACCGGGCGGAGATGGGGAAATATCAGCTTTTTACCCTGAAGGAGCGCGCGACGGGAAGCACTCTCCCGAAGGTCTATATCACGGACCTGCGCCGCGAGCTGCAGGAAGGAAACCGGAGCATGTTCGGGCGAAAGCTGGCGGAGCTTCTCAAGGACCGTTTCGCGCGGGGCGAGCAGAGCATGCTCTTTTTAAACCGGCGCGGGTATGCCGGGTTTATCTCGTGCAGGAGCTGCGGCGAGGCCATCCGCTGTCCGCACTGTGATGTGACGCTTTCCCTTCATGGCTCGGGTATGTTACAATGCCATTATTGCGGGTATTCCATGCCCAAGCCACCGGTGTGCCCCTCCTGCGGATCGTCCTATCTCGGAGCCTTCCGCGCGGGGACCGAACAGGTGGAGAGCCGGCTTCGGGAGCTGATCCCCGGGATCCGGACGCTGCGCATGGACCGGGATACGACGACGACGAAGGACGCCTACGAGAAGATCCTGTCCGCCTTCATGAACCACGAGGCGGATGTGCTGATCGGCACGCAGATGATCGTCAAGGGACATGATTTTCCGAAGGTGACGCTGGTCGGGATCATCGCCGCCGACATGGCGCTCGGCGGAGGCGATTATGCGGCTGCGGAGCGGACCTTTCAGCTCCTGACCCAGGCCGCGGGACGAGCCGGCCGGGCGGATCTGCCGGGGGAGGCTGTCATCCAGACCTACCAGCCGGAACACTACGCGGTGACCTTCGCGGCAGCCGCCGACTATGAGGGATTCTATCACCGGGAGATCGCCTTCCGGGAGATGATGGATTATCCGCCGGTGTCGCATCTTCTGGCCGTGCAGGTCTTCGGACCCGATCAGAAGAAGGCCGCCGGCTACGCGCAGAGCCTTGCGGAGGTGCTGAAGGCGAAAGGCGACATCCGTGTTCTCGGACCTGCCCCCGGAGCGATCAGCAGACTCAAGGATCTGTACCGCTTTGTCATCTATGTCAAGGCGCGGGATGCGGAGCTTCTTTTCGCGGCGCGGGAGAGCCTTGAGCCGCTTACCGGTCCGAATCATGCGGGGCGGGAATTTGTGCAGTACGATTTTGATCCGATGACGCAGCTCTGAGGGCGGCGCACAGGCGGATCCTGGAAGAAACAATCGAAAGGAGAGCGCGGAGGCGTTTTCCTTCACGGAGGTGAAAAAATGGCAATCAGAAACATCAGAGAATTCGGTGATCCGGTGCTGAACAAGCCCTGCCGCGAGGTGACGGAGATGACTCCCCGCCTGCGGGAACTGGTGGAGGATATGCTGGATACCATGTACGAGGCAAACGGCGTGGGTCTGGCGGCACCGCAGGTCGGTGTGCTTCGCAGGATCGTGGTGATCGATGTGACGGGGGAGGATCCCCATATTCTGATCAATCCGAAAATTGTGGAGAAGGACGGCGAGCAGACCGGTTCGGAAGGGTGTCTGAGCCTGCCCGGCAAGGCGGGGATCGTGACCCGGCCGAACCATGTGGTCTGTGAGGCGCTGGACATCGAGATGAATCCCATCCGCCTGGAGGGGGAGGAGCTTCTGGCCAGAGCCATCTGCCACGAGCTGGATCATCTCGACGGGCATCTCTACACGGAACTGGTCGAGGGAGATCTCATGGATGCCAACTATGAGGATGCGGACGAAGAGGAAGCACCGGGCGGGGAAGCCTGAGCACCGAATGGGGGAGAGATCAAAGATGAAACTGATTTTTATGGGAACACCGGATTTTGCCGTGGGCAGTCTGGAAAGTCTGCTGGAAGCGGGGCATGAGATCCTGCTGGTGGTTTCGCAGCCGGATCGCCCGAAGGGAAGAAGCGGTCAGCCGCAGTTTTCTCCGGTCAAGGAATGTGCCCTCCGGCACGGCCTTGCGGTCTTTCAGCCAGAGAAGATCAAGCGTCCGGAAGCGGTGGAAGAGCTGAAAAAATATGACGCGGACCTCTATGTGGTGGCCGCCTTCGGACAGATCCTGTCCGCGGAGATCCTGGCGATCCCGAAATACGGCTGCCTCAATGTACATGCATCGCTTCTGCCGAAGTACCGCGGCGCTTCTCCGATTCAGCACGCGATCTTAAACGGCGAGGAATACACCGGCATCACGATCATGTCCATGAACGAGGGGCTCGACACCGGGGATATTCTCTACCAGAAGACGCTGGCCCTCGAGCCGGATGAGACCTTTGAGACCCTTCACGACCGCCTGATGGCGCTGGGGGGAGTGGCGATTCGCGAGGCCCTCGAGCGCATGGAGCGGGGAGAGCTTCACGCCGTGCGTCAGCGCGAGGAGGACAGCTGCTATGCGCCGCTGATCAAAAAGCACATGGGCAAGATGGATTTTTCCGCATCCTCCGTTGTACTGGACCGGCAGGTGCGTGCCATGAATCCCTGGCCCGGAGCCTATACGGAGCTGTCGGGGAAAATGCTGAAGATCTGGAAGGCCGAACCGGTGGAGCTGAATACCAAAGCCGCGCCCGGAACCATTCTCTTTATCGACCGGGACAGCTTTACGGTCTCCTGCGGAAGCGGCGGTCTGCGGATCCTGGAGCTTCAGCTGGAGGGAAAGAAACGGATGGATACGGGAGCCTTTCTGCTGGGCAGCTCCCTCGTCGAGGGGACCATGCTGGGTTGAAACTATGGACAATGTACGTGAGATCGTTCTGGACGCGCTGCTGGAGACGGAGCGGGGAACTGCTTTCTCCAACCGGATCATGGCAGCCGTACTGACCAAATACAATTATCTCGAGCACCGGGACAAAGCCTTCCTGAAGCGCCTCTACGAGGGGACGACGGAGCTTCGGATCCGCCTGGACTATGTGCTGGACCATTACTCCAGCACGAAGACGGCGAAGATGAAGCCGCTGATCCGGTGCCTCCTTCGCATGAGCGTGTATCAGATCCTGTATATGGAGCAGGTGCCGGACGGCGCCGCCGTCTCGGAGGCCGTAAAGCTGTGCAAAAAGCGCGGCTTCGGGACACTATCCGGCTTCGTAAACGGGGTCCTTCGTTCCGTCGCGCGGGAGAAAGATCACCTGAAGATGCCGGATGCCGATCGGGACCCGGTATTCTTTTTGTCCGTGGAATGTTCCGTACCGGCCTGGCTGGCAGAGCATTTCCTTGCGCTGTACGGCAGAGCGCGTGCGGAAAAGATCCTGCGCGCGCTTCTGGAGGTGCATCCGGTCAGCCTGCGCTTTGCGGGAGGGCTGGATGAGGCGGAGCGGGAGCGCGCTGTTTCCGCCATTTGTGACAAAGGTGTCATTCTGGAGCCTTCGCCTCTTTCGGAGGATATCCGGCTGGCAACGCACCTCGAGGGAGTCGCAGGTCTGCCCGGCTATGCGGAAGGGGCTTTTCTGGTACAGGATGCCTCCTCGGCTCTGGCCGTCCGCGCAGTGGGGATCCGGCCCGGAGATTTCGTGGTGGATGCCTGCGCCGCGCCGGGAGGCAAGAGCCTTCTCGCCGCAGAGCTGACCGGACCTTCCGGGAAGGTGCTCGCGCGGGATCTCGGCCCGGAGAAGGTCGACCGCATCCGGGAGAACGCGGCCCGCATGCGCGCGGAGAATGTGGAGGCCGAAGTCTGGGATGCCACGCAGACGGATGAGGCTCTCGCCGGCAAGGCGGATGTGCTTCTTCTGGACGTGCCTTGCAGCGGGCTGGGGATCCTTGGCAAGAAGAGAGATATCAAGTACCGGATCACGCCGGAGGAGATCGATTCCCTGCAGGCCCTCCAGCGCCGGATCGTGGAGGCGTCCTGGCAGATGGTGCGCCCGGGGGGCCGTATGTTATACAGTACCTGCACGATCTCTCCGAAGGAGAATGAGGAGCAGGCGGACTGGATCGAGGCGCATCTTCCCTTCGTCAGGACCGGAGAGGGCAGACAGTTCCTGCCGGGGGAGGACCCCTGCGACGGATTCTATTACCAGGTATTTACGAGAAAAGCGTAGGTATGGACAAAAGAAGCATCAAATCCCTCAATTACACAGAACTACTTGCGGAAGTGGAGAAGCTCGGAGAAAAGAAGTTCCGCGCAGATCAGCTCTATGACTGGATCCACTGTAAGCAGGCGCGCTCCTTCGCCGAGATGAGCAATCTTTCGAATAAGTTCCGGGAAACACTCTCGGAGCGCTATAGCCTTACGGTCCTTCGCTGCGAGCGTGTGCAGGAGTCTGCGATCGACGGCACGCGAAAGTACCTTTTCGCCCTCGAGGACGGCAATCTGGTGGAGAGCGTTTTCATGCGCTATAAGCACGGCAATTCCGTCTGTATCTCCTCCCAGGTCGGCTGCAGGATGGGCTGCAGGTTCTGCGCTTCCACCCTCGACGGTCTCGAGCGCGGTCTGACCCCGGCGGAAATGCTCGATCAGATCTATGCCATCACGCGGGATACCGGAGAGCGCGTGTCCAACGTGGTCGTGATGGGGACGGGGGAGCCACTGGACAATTATGACAATGTAGTCAGATTTTTGCACCTTCTGACGGATGAACACGGGCTGCACATCAGCCAGCGGAATGTGACGGTGTCCACCTGCGGGCTTGCGGAGCGGATCCGGCAGCTGGCGAAGGAACATTTTCAGATCACGCTGGCACTGTCTCTGCACGCGGTCACGGATGAGAAGCGCCGCAAGCTGATGCCGATCGCCGAAAAGTACAGCATTGCGGAGCTGATGGACGCCTGCGGAGAGTATTTCCGGGAGACGGGAAGACGGGTGACCTTTGAGTACAGCCTCGTGGGAGGCGTCAACGATACGGAGGAGGACGCCGCCGGACTCGCGAAGCTGGCCGGTCCCCTCGGAGCGCATATCAACCTGATTCCGGTCAATCCGATCCGGGAGAGAGATTATGTGCAGACCTCGCGGGAGCGCGTGCTTGCATTCCAAAATAAACTTGAAAAAACGGGAATAAATGCTACAATCAGAAGGGAATTGGGCCGCGATATCGACGGTGCCTGCGGGCAGCTTCGCAGGAGAGTGATCCGGGGCGGTCAGAGCGCGGGGAAGGAAGATTAAAGAGAGTGCTGAAGACCTTTTCCAGAACGGATATCGGAAAAAAGAGAAAACTGAATCAGGATTATATCTATACGTCAGAGGAACCGGTCGGCAATCTGTCCAATATTTTTATCGTGGCGGACGGAATGGGTGGTCACGCGGCGGGGGATTATGCCTCCAAGGAAGCCGTGTCCACCATGATCGAGCAGCTGGGCACTTCCCTTGAGAAGAATCCCCTGGTGATGATGCAGAAGGCCATCGAGTCGGCCAATGCAAAGATCCATCGGAAGGCGAATGAAGATCCGAAGCTGGAAGGGATGGGGACCACCGTGGTGGCCGCCACGTTTGTGGGGAATTACCTGGAGGTGGTCAATGTCGGTGACAGCAGGCTGTATGTGATCGGAGAGCACTCCATCCGGCAGATCACGAACGATCACAGTCTGGTGGCGGAGATGGTTCGCCGCGGAGGGCTTAAGCCCGAGGAAGCAAGGAACCATCCGGACAAGAATATCATCACCCGCGCGGTCGGTGTCAAGCCGGAGGTCAGCGCGGATACCTTTACCGTGGAGCTGCACGACGGGGACACGGTGCTGATGTGCACGGACGGACTCAGCAACATGCTTGAGGATGAGACAATCCGCAGGATCGTGTACTCTTCCAGAGACGTGGCGGAGGCAACGATCCGCCTCGTGGATGAAGCAAACGAGGCAGGCGGCAAGGACAATATTTCGGTAGTGCTGATTCGTTACGAAGAATGATGGCACATGATTGAGGATTTTTATGGTTAAGATGGGAATGATCATCGGAGACCGATACGAGATTATCGAGAAGATCGGAACCGGTGGAATGTCGGATGTATATAAGGCGAGGGATCAGAAATTAAGCCGGAACGTGGCGATCAAGGTGCTGAAGCAGGAATTCAGCGAGAATGAGAATTTTGTCTCCAAGTTCCGCACCGAGGCGCAGGCGGCAGCAGGCCTGATGCACCCGAATATCGTCAACGTGTACGATGTCGGTGAGGAAAACGGGATCTACTACATCGTCATGGAGCTGGTCGAGGGCATCACCCTCAAGAAGTACATTGAGAAGAAAGCCAGACTGACCTACAAGGAAGCACTCAGTATCGCCATCGGTGTCTGTCTCGGGATCGAGGCGGCTCACAACAATCACATCATTCACAGAGATATCAAGCCCCAGAACATCATTATTTCCAAGGACGGGAAGGTGAAGGTGACGGATTTCGGCATCGCAAAGGCCGCCACCAGCAATACTATCACCTCCAATGTCATGGGTTCGGTCCACTATACCTCTCCGGAACAGGCCAGAGGCGGCTATTCCGATGAGAAGAGCGATATTTATTCCCTGGGCATCACCATGTTCGAGATGCTGACGGGACGTGTTCCCTTCAACGGCGAGACCACGGTAGCCATAGCCATCAAGCATATTCAGGAGGAGATGCCTTCTCCGAGAGAATATGTGGCGGAGATCCCGCTGGCGGTGGAAGCCATCGTCATGAAGTGCTGCGAGAAGGCGCCGGATCGCAGATATGCGAGCGCGCATGAGCTGATCGAGGATCTGAAGCAGGCGCTGATGACGCCGGATGAGGACTTTGTCATCCGCAACGATCCGGATATGGAAGCGGGAACGCGGTCCATGACGGATGATGAGATGGAGCAGATCCGCGGGCGTTCGCAGGCGCGCTATCATGAGCCCGAGCCGTCACAGAATACGGAATCCATGCGTCTTGCCTCCGAAGCTGCGGAGGAGGATTACTACGGCGATGAAGTGCCCTCTTCGGAGGAAGAGGATTACGACTACGATCCCAAGATGGAACGGATTACCACGATCCTGGCCATTCTGGCCGGTGTGGTGATCGTTATCATCATTCTGATCCTGGCCTTTAAGCTGCTCGGTGGCAGGAACGGCAAGGATCCTGCAAAACCGGACGGCGAGGGAGGCAGCCCAGTGGTGGAGGAGGAATCCCCCTCCGTCATCGATGACTCCGCGGAAGAGGTGACCTATGTCCCCATGCCTTCCGTGGTCGGCCAAAAGGAAGAAGATGCGCGCAATGCGCTTCTGGCACTTGGCATCCTTCCCAATGTGGAGTATGAGACCTCCGATACCGTGGAAGCCGGTATCGTCATCCGCGCCGCAGCGGAGGAGGGGACCCAGGTGAAGGCAGGCTCCGCCGTGACACTGGTGGTGAGCTCCGGTGCCGAGGGCGTGGAGATGCCCGGAGTCGTCGGGCAGACCTATGAGCAGGCGGAAGTCCTTCTGAAGTATAAGGGCTTTACCGTGACGCGTGCGGAGAGCTACTCCGATGAAGTGGCGCCGGGACTGGTAATCTCCCAGACGCCCGAGGCGGGAAGCATGGCCGCATCCGGATGCAATGTCACCCTGACGGTATCCATCGGACCCGAGGTGGTCAAGCCCAAGGTCCCGAATGTGGTCGGACTGGATGAACCCAGCGGTATCGCACGTCTGGTGGAGGCCGGGCTGAGCGTTGGCTCGGTGGATTATGTGAATCACGACACGATCCCGGAGGGGATCATCATCAGCCAGAGTGTGGCGGAGGGAGATTATGTGGAGCCCGGCACGGCCGTGAATCTGCAGGTGAGCCTCGGTCCCGTTAAGATCTCTTACATGTATGACGCGGATATCTCCGCGCCGACCCATGAGGAGGCCCCGGACTATGTATCCGGAACGGTTGTGACGGTAACCCTGACAGGAGATGACGGCGTGGTGATCTTTACCCGCTCGATCAGCAGCTTCCCGGAGCATGCGACCTATTACGGTTTAAGCTGCGCGGGTGGTGTCCTCACCTTCAGCTATGATGTGACGACGGAAGGGTCTTCCCAGGTGAATGAGCAGGGCGAGACCGTGTACATTCCGGGTGAGACGCTGACCAGGAATTTCAGCAGAGTGGTAACCTTTACCCCGGAATAAAGGCAGGATGAAGGCGATATGTCGGACACGCAAGGGAAAATCCTGAAGGGAATCGGCGGCTTTTACTATGTAAATGTCGCCGATACTGTTTATGAATGCAAGGCCAGGGGACTGTTCCGCAAGGACGGGAAAAAGCCGCTGGTCGGCGATGATGTGCGGATGGAGATCCTCGATGAGGAGAAGCGGATCGGGAATGTGACCGAGCTTCTTCCCAGGAGGAGCGAACTTCTGCGCCCTGCGGTCGCGAATGTTGATCAGGCGCTGATCATTTTTGCCATGGCCAGTCCCGATCCCACGCTGAATCTGCTGGATCGGTTTCTCGTGATGATGGAGCGCAGTGGCCTGCCAACCATCGTTTTATTCAACAAGGAGGACCTCGGTTCTCCGGAGTATTGCAGACATCTCGTGGAGGTGTACCGCGGGGCGGGATATGAGACGCTCCCGGTCAGCTGCGCGACGGGGGAAGGCGTGGATGCGGTCCGCGCACTTCTTCAGGGCCGGACCACGACCGTGGCCGGACCGAGCGGCGTCGGGAAGTCGAGTCTGATCAACCGCCTGCTCGGAGACCTTGTGATGGAGACGGGAGCGGTCAGTGAGAAGATCGACCGCGGACGTCATACGACGAGACATTCGCAGCTTCTCCGGATCGCGGAGGATACGTATATCATGGATACCCCGGGCTTCAGCAGCCTGGAGGTAAGAGGCATTGAGAAGGAGGATCTCTGGAACTATTATCCGGAGTTTCGTCCCTTTGAACCCCGGTGCAGATTTGCCCAGTGCTCGCACCTGCATGAGCCCCAGTGCGCGGTTCGTGCCGCGGTCGAAAGCGGGGAGATTTCCGAGGAACGTTACGGGAATTACGGTCTTCTGTACAGGGAGATTGAGAGCAGGAAGAAATACTGACCTGCCGGTGGAACAGAAAAGAGCTAGAAGTGTTATTTTCCGGACTTGATTTTATATTCCGGTTTTTGCCGGTTTTTCTGATCGTTTATCGTCTGGTGCCCGCGCGGGCACGCAAGGGCGTCCTCTTCGTGGGAAGCCTTGTTTTCTATGCGCTCGGGGAGCCGGTGTATGTGCTGCTCCTTCTGGCCGAGCTGGTGATCGGGTACGCTCTGTACCGGATCTCTTCCCATACCCGCAAAAAATGGATCATGGGGCTTGCGATCGTGCTCGAGGTGGCGGTGCTCGCCTTTTTCAAGTTCGGCGCGTTCCTGTCCGGGGAAGTGCTGCGCCTTGGCGGAGGGGCGGGATGGATCTTCCCGGAGGGCATGGCGGATGCACTGGCGAAGGGGCAGGAGATTGCCCTGCCGCTGGGGATCAGTTTCTATACCTTTCAGCTGATCGCCTTTTTGTCGGATGAGGGAATGCGGGAGCCCTCGCCCGGGGAGCGGCCGGTCTCCTTCGGGTCCTTCGCGGCGTATATCACCATGTTCCCGCAGCTGGTGGCCGGACCGATCGTGCAGTACCGGGAGGTGCGGGAGGATATGGAAGCCCCTGCCATGACGCTTCGCGGACTCGAGGAAGGGGGCAAGATCTTTGCCGCCGGGCTCGCTTACAAGGTGCTTCTGGCCAATCCGGTGGGAACCCTCTTTCGGAGCGTGCTGACCGCCGGCGTGCGCGGCCTCGGTGCGGAGAATGCATGGCTCGGTGCGATCGCCTATACCTTCCAGATCTATTTCGATTTTTACGGATATTCGCTGATGGCCATCGGTCTGGGCAAAATGCTCGGATTTTCGCTTCCGGAGAACTTCCGGGAGCCCTACAGCGCGCGCAGCTTTACGCAGTTCTGGCGCAGATGGCATATCACGCTGGGAAGGTGGTTCCGGGAGTATGTCTACATCCCGCTGGGAGGATCCCGTGCGGGGAAGGCCCGGACGATCCGCAATCTCTTGATCGTGTGGGCGCTGACCGGGATCTGGCACGGAGCGGGGTGGAACTTCCTGCTCTGGGGACTTCTCTTTTTTGTGCTTCTGGTGCTGGAAAAAAATGTCTACGGCAGATTTCTGGAAAAGCACGCGGTGGCGGGGCACCTCTATGTGCTGCTGCTCCTTCCCGTGACCTGGGTGATCTTCGGGATCAGCGATCCCGGAACCCTTGCCGGATACCTGCGCAGCATGGTCGGTCTGACGCAGGGGCCGGTGCTGACCGGATCGGAAGTATTTATGCGACATCTTCATACCTACGGAGCGCTTCTTGCGGCCTGCCTGGTATGTGCGACGCCGCTTCCCGCGCAGCTTTGGGAGAGATACCGGAAGAAGGTCTGGATGAGCCTTCTGCTTTTTGCGGCTTTTCTCTTCGCGTGCTATGAGCTGGCGATCGGAAGCAGCAATCCCTTCCTGTACTTCCGGTTCTAAGGTAGCGCTTTGGAAATGTTCGGAGAATGGATATGACCGGAAAAAAGAAACCAGGGGAGCATTTCCCCTTTCTGATCCTCTGCCTGCTGCTGTCCATCGGCAGCCTGGGGATCGGTATCTATCATATGGTGACGGCGCCGGACAGCGCCCTTACCTATCTGCAAAGTCATGCGGAGCGTCCGTTCTGGACGGATCTGCTCGGAGACCGGATCCCCGGAGCATTTCCGGAAGCGATAGCGGATGCGGCGCAGGAAACCGCGGAGGGCCGGAACGATCCTGCGGATGCAGGCGATCGCTTACAGCCGGTTGCGGATGCGCAGACGTCTGCGGCGGGTCTTTCGGAGGACGGCGGGGAGACGCCGTCCGGATCTTCCGAAACGGGGGATCTGTCCGCACCCGGGAGCGAACAAGCGCAGGACAGTGCCGGCGCAGGCGCGCGGGAGGACGAAGAAAACGGGGCGGAAGGAATGCAAGAGACGCCGGGCGATGCGCAGGATCCCACGGAGGAGCCTGCCGCAGAGGGGTATGGACCGAATGGCCGGGATCCGTACTTTACCGAGGACGGACTGCAGCTTTCCGGAAGGATCCGGTACCAAACTTACGAACCGGCCTTGACGGATTCTCCGTATTATACCGACCGGGGACTCATTGCGGAATCCTCGGAATATGCGTATGAGACCGTGGAGGATGACTATTTTGCGGATGCTGCGTTCATCGGGGACTCGCGCATGCTGGGACTTCATGATTATTCCGGATGGATGGAGAACGCCGATTTTTACTGTGAGAACGGCTTTTCCGTCTTCCGCTGGAGCAAGGGAGATCCGGTGACCCTGCAGAGCCATGAAGGAAAAAATGCGGGCACGAAGGTGGACCTGGAGACCGCTATGCGCGAAAAGCATTACGGCAAGATCTATCTGCTCGCCGGCATGAACGATCTCGGGTACGGGAATACCGTCCTGTTCCAGGGCTGGCTTCGGGACCTGACGGACATGCTGCGCGAGACGCAGCCGGACGCCGTGCTCTACCTTCTGTCCAATCTGCATATCTCCAAAGAGCAGGACGGAGTGCAGCCGGCGATGGACAATCTCAATACCAATGACAAGAATGTTGCGATCTCCGGTCTGGCGGACGGAGAAAACGTCTTTTATCTGGATGCCAATCCCCTTTTCTGCGACGCGGACGGATATCTGCTTCCGGATATCACCTTTGACGGGTATCATCTGTATGCGGCCGATTACAGTCGCTGGGCGGATTTTTTGAAGGAGCACGCGGTGGTGCGGTGAAGGGGCTTCCGCGTTAAACTGCGATGTAGGCTCCGGCCTGAACCTTCCACATCTGCGCGTATTTTCCGTTCATGGCAAGCAGTTCTTCGTGTGTTCCCTGCTCAACGATGCTTCCTTTTTCAAGCATGATGATCCTGTCTGCGATCCTGGTGGTGGAAAGACGGTGAGATATGAAAATCACCGTTTTATCACCCGTCGCTTCAAGCATTGCGTGATTGAGCTGATATTCCGCTATGGGGTCGAGCGCGCTGGAAGGCTCGTCAAGTATCATAAGTCCGGCATTCTTGTAGAATACCCTTGATACGGCAAGCTTCTGGCTTTCACCGCCCGAAAGGTTTACACCGGTCTCGGAGAACTCGGTGGTAAGATCCGTATCCAGACCTTTATCAAATCGGTCGATGCGTTCCATAAGGCCGCTTTGCGAAAGCGCCTTTCGGATACCGTCATCGCCTAAATCATCGGCCACATCCAGCACTACGTTTTCTTTTACCGTTCCAGCGAAGATCTGGAAATCCTGGAAGACCGTGCCGATGGTTTCATGGTATTT
>JAFYEE010000189.1 GCA_017544405.1 Lachnospiraceae bacterium | reverse complement strand
CCGGCGGGTGGTTCTGGTGGGGCGATACCCATTGCACGCCGGAGGAGTTCCGGGAACTGTACCGGACGATCGTGCGCTATCTGCGGGACGAAAAGCAGGTGCACAACCTGCTCTATGCTTACAGCCCGGGCAGCGAACCACGCAGCGTGGAGGAATTTGACGAGCGCTACCCCGGAGACGAATGGGTGGACCTGCTCGGATTTGACATGTACGACCGCGATACGGACACGACCGGAGATCCGGGCATCTTCCCGGCGAAATTCGCGGAGCAGATCCGGATCACACAGGACGCCGCAGACCGGCACGGCAAGCTTTTTGCGGTGACGGAGACGGGACTCGTGGGCGATCCGCCGGACGAAGGCTGCAACGCGACGGCGGTCCGGCTTACAGGGAACAAAAATCCCGGCTGGTACCGGGATATCCTGGGAGAGGTGGCGCAGAGCCGCGCGTCCTACTTCCTGCTCTGGGCGAATTTCGGGAAGAAGAGGACCTTCTACGCGCCGTTTGTCGAGGAAAAATGTGCGGATGGCGCTCTGTACGGGCACGAGCTGCTCGATGGATTTTTAGCGTATTACAACGATCCGCGGAGCATTTTTTCCGAGCAGCAAAAGGAAGTTCGTTTTTAAGGAAAGAGGAAAGAAGAGATGAAAAGACGCGGATGGGCGGTCCTTCTGGCGGCGGCGCTGCTTTTGGGGACGGCCGGGTGCGGAGCTTCGCAGGGAGATCCTGCGGTGAGTGCGCAGACAGGATCGGAAAGCACACAAACAGGATCGGAGAGCACACAGACCGGAGCGGAGAGTACGTTGACAGGAGCAGAAAACGCGCAAACCGGAGCGGCAAATACGATGGCCGGAGCAGACGCTCTTGCGCTGCCCACTTCCTACCTGACGCCGGAGGAATATGCGAAAGCAGATCTGTGGGACAGCGGAAACGACGCGCGTGTCGCAAAGGTCATGCGCAAGGCCGAGTCGGGCGAAGCGGTCACGATCGCCTGCATCGGCGGATCCATCACGGAGGGTGTGATCTCCTCCGGGAGCCTGGACGGAGAATTAGGCGACCGGCTCTGCTATGCCGATCGGTTTTTCGGCTGGTGGAGCGAGCGCTTCCCGGAGACGGAATTTGACTTTATCAATGCCGGCATCGGCGGAACGGATTCCTACCTGGGCGTGCACCGCGCGAAGCGGGATGTGCTCTCGAAGCATCCCGATCTGGTGCTGGTGGAATATGCTGTCAATGACGGCGGCGACAATGCGCACAAGCGAAGCTATGAGAATCTGGTGCGCAATCTCCTGCAGGCGGAAGGAGAACCCGCGGTGATGCTGCTTTTTATGGGGCAGACCAACGGAATCAATGCCCAGACCAATCAGGTGCTCATCGGCCACCGGTACGAAGTGCCGATGCTGAGCTATGCCAATGTGATCGCAGAGCAGATGAGCTCCGGAAGATTTACGGAGAAGCAGCTGGCCGGAGACGGGGTCCATCCCTCGGTGCTCGGGCATGCGATCACCGGTGAAATCCTGTGGACCTACCTGAACGATGTCTATGCGTGGAAGGACAGCTTCGGAGAACCCGGGACGGAGCTGCCGGAGCCGATCACAACGGAGGATTACGCGCAGGCGGATCTCCTGGATTCGCTGGATCTGGAGCCGGACGATCCCGGTGACTTTGTCCCGGATTCGTCCTCATCGTATTTCCCGAACGGCTGGAAATGTGACGGAGGCGAAAAGGGGATCGTATTCACGGCGGAATTTGCCCATCTCGGGATCCTGTATCTGGGGATGGCGACCGGCGGCGTCTACGATGTGTATGTGGACGGGGAGCTTGTCCGCACGCTGAATGCTTACAATTCCACCAAGGGCTGGTCCCCGATCCTGGGGACAGAAGTTTACCGGTCGGATGCACCGGCGGTTCATACGGTGGAAATCCGTAAGAATACAGAGTCGGAAGGACAGTTGTTCAAGCTTCTGGGACTGCTGGTGTCCTGAAAAAAAGGAATCGTACGCACAAAAGAGCGTGGCCTTAAGAGGCCGCGCTTTTTTTCGTGCCAACGGAAGGCTCCGCAGGACGATGTCCGGAAGGATTCCTTCATTAAAAACTTAAATAAATTAAGCAGAAAGAGTAAAAGATAAAACGATTTACCAAATTCATTAAAACGATTTACCTAAAAATTTATGCGGCTAATTTAATTGATAAAAAATAGACACAGTAAATACTGCACAAAATGAAGAGTAAAATTAATGACAACTTTCCCAAAGATGATCAAAAAAGATGAAAAAAGATTGAACAGATTATAAATGGAGAGTATACTTTAATCAAAATTAGATTAAAATAACTTAAAAAGTTAACCAAGCAAAAAGGATAACATTAACCAATGAAGAGAAGGAAGTGTTTTGCCAACCTGTCCTATATGGGAGCGCTGCTCGGAGCCGCAATGCTGACCGCCTGCGGAAGCGGGGAAGGCCGGACGGCCGGAGACGAAAGCGCCTTTGTCCCGGAGACGGTCGCCGTCTATGAAGCGGAGGACGGGAGCTTTTCCGGGAATGCCGGAGTGGGCAGCAGCCGGGGCGGATACTCCGGGAGCGGCTACGCGACGGGGCTTGAGGCGGACGGGGACAGCATTTCGATCACGGTAAATTCGCCGGAGGAAGGGTTCTACGACCTGGTTTTTTTCTGTGCATCCTCCGATCACAAGGAGAATTTCGTGACGGTCGACGGGCTGGGTTACAACAATCTGGTCAGCGAGAGCAGTACGTTCACGGAGTGCCCGATCGAGCGGGTCTATCTGAAGGAAGGGGCGCATGAAGTGATCGTTTCCAAGTCCTGGGGGTATATGGATATCGACCGGCTGGAGCTGCGCACCTGCGATGCGGATATGGGTGGAATCTTCCGCCCGGTGGTAAAGCCGGTCAACCCGAACGCGAGCGACAATGTCCGCCGGCTGATGAGCTATCTGGCGGATATCTACGGAAAGCAGACCCTGTCCGGACAGTTCTGCGACACCGGCTGGCACGGCAAGGAATTTACGGTGGTGAACAAGGTCACCGGCAAGAATCCCGCAGTGCTCGGACTCGACTTTATTGAGTATTCCCCGTCGCGTGTGGCCAACGGTTCCACTTCCCGGGCGACGGATTTTGCCATCGATTTCTGGAAGAACGGCGGCATCGTGAACTTCTGCTGGCACTGGAACGCGCCGGAGAAGTACCTGAAGGACCCCTGGTACAGCGGCTTCTACACGCAGTACACCACCATCAATCTGAAGAAGATCATGAACGGGGAAGATGAGGAAGGGTACGAGCTGCTGATGGAGGACATCGACGCGATCGCACAGCAGCTTCTGATCCTGCAGGAAAATGACGTACCTGTCATCTGGAGGCCTCTGCATGAGGCCAGCGGCGGCTGGTTCTGGTGGGGCGCTTCCGGTCCGGAGGCTTACAAGCAGCTTTACATTCTGCTCTACGACAAGCTGACGAACGAGTACGGACTGAATAATCTGATCTGGCTCTGGAACGGACAGAGTGCCGCGTGGTATCCGGGCGATCAATATGTGGACATCATTGGATGGGACATCTACCCGGGGGAGCATGAATACGGCTCCCAGATCGGAACCTTTTTAAAGTCGGTGGAATGCTCGGAGAACGAGACCAAGATGGTCGTGCTCTCGGAGAACGGCTGTGTGCCCGATCCGGAGCTGATGCTGCGGGACGGGGCCATGTGGGGCTACTGGTGTACCTGGGGCGGCGAATTTGTCGCCGGCAACACCGCCGTCTACGTGTACAGCGATCAGTATACCGAGAGCGAAGCGCTCGCGAAGTTCTACGAGAACGATATCGTCATTACCCTGGATGAACTTCCGGATCTGAAGACTTATCCGATCAGAGAGGACGCAAAGTGACATTTTTTGCATGGGACGGCCCGCTTCTGGGATTCCTGAGCAGGCTGGGAAATATCATACTGGTCACGTTGCTCTGGCTGCTTTGCTGCCTGCCGGTGGTGACCATTGTGCCGGCCACCACCTCCTTTTACTACGCGATGGTCAAAAGCGTACGAAGAGAGCGGGGGTATCCGGCGCGGGAATTTTTCGCATCGATGAAACGGACGCTCCTGCCCGGCGTGGCGGAGAGTGCGGCCCTGCTGCTCTGGACCGGGATCTGCCTCTGCGGGCGCAGATACCAGATCCTGCAGGGAAACCTTCGGATGGAGCGGATCTATGAAGCACTGCTCCTGCTTACCGCACTGTTGCTTCCCGTCTTTCTGGCGGTGAACAGCCGCTTTTCCTGGAGACTGCCGGAGCTTTTGAAGGCTTCCTTTTTCCTGGGAATCCGCTATCTGCACCTGAGCCTGCTGCTCCTTGCGGGGGCGGCGCTGACGGCCTGGCTGCTTGCGGATGTGCTCCCGATCGTCTGCATTTTGATCCTGCCCGGCGTGTGGTGCTACGCCGCCACTTACCCGGCGGAGATCATGCTTCGAAAAATCACTCCGGCTCCTCCGGAAGGCACGGATGCCTGGTACCTGGAGGAAGACCCGAAGCGGGAGAAAAGATCCCGCCATGAGAAAAGAGGTTGACATGAAACTGTACCATCTGCCCCGGAAAACCTGTCCGGCTCTGCTGACCCTGTGCGCGGTGCTGGTATCCTCCCTGACGCTGCCGGCGACAGCGGAGGCACAGACCCTCCGCCCGGTATCGGACTATGAAAAAATGGTCAGCACCTATTCGGTGGATCCCTCGATTCCCGGGTATAAGGAGTATCTGGAACGGCAGACAGCCCAAATGGCAGGCAGCAGTGTGAGCGTGGGAGCGGCGGATGTGGTCCGCTACGAAGAAAACGGAGCAGCTGTGGAGCCGGTCATCTTCACGGATTACGAGGGGATGCCGGGCGAGAGCATTCTGACCGGGGAGGAGGCTCTGACGGAATTTGAAGTCGACCTGCCGGAGAGCGGACTCTATGCGATCTCGCTGGAATACTATCCGGTCGAGGGCAAGACCTCCGAGATCCAGCGATCGGTCTTCGTGGACGGAGAGCTTCCTTACGAGGAACTGGCGTTGGCGGCGTTCCACCGGATCTGGACCGTGGATGTGCAGGATACCTGCGCGGATGAGAACGGCGTCACCGTGAAGGCATGGGAGACCGACAATCAGGGATTTCAGGTCAAGCCGGAATCCGTGGAAGCACCGGAGTGGGTGACCGGCTATGTGTACGATTCCAACGGCTATATATCGGATCCGCTGACAGTGTATCTCGAAGCGGGACGGCATACGATCACCCTCCTGTCCCAGAAGGAACCCATGCTGATCCACGCGCTCACCCTGGGAACCATCACTTATCCGGATTCCTATGCGGATGCGAAGGCCGCGCTGGATGCGACCGGCGCAAAGCCCTCCTCCGGGCAGATGATCCGGATCGAAGCGGAAAATGCAGACCGCATGTCCTCGCAGATGCTCTACCCCCGGCAGGATCAGTCCTCGCCTGCGGTGTACCCTTCGAGCCCGAAGCTTCTTCTGAACAATACCATCGGCGGAACCTCCTGGGAGGATGCCGGAGCGTGGATCGAATGGGACTTCGAGGCGCCGGAGAGCGGATATTACAACATCACCTGTTTCTGCAAGCAGAATTTTGTGCGCGGGATCGATGTGACGCGGAAGATCTATCTGGATGGAACAGTTCCCTTTGAAGAGATGAATGCTTACGGCTTTTCCTATGACCAGACCTGGAGAGAGGAAACCCTCTCGGACGAGCAGGGGACGCCGTACGAATTCTACCTGGAGGCAGGCCGGCATACGCTCCGCATGGAAGTAGTGCTGGGCGAGATGGCGGAGATCATTGCACAGGTGCAGAGCACGGTGCAGCTGCTCAACACGATCTACCGGCAGGTGATCTATATCACGGGTGTTAGCCCGGACATCTACCGCGACTACCAGATCGAGGCGTCTCTGCCCGGGTTGCAGGCGGAGCTCGAGGAGGCGAAGGCTTCCATCGATGATGCGATCGCAAAGCTCCGTGTGACGGCCGGGAACAATTCCGACAAGCTGACGGTCCTGGTCACGATGAGCGACCAGCTCGGAGAACTGATCGAGGATCAGGAGCGTTTCACCGAGGTGATCACCTCCTACAAGATCAATGTACGGGCCTGCGGCAACTGGATCACCCAGGTGCTCCCGCAGCCTCTGCAGCTTGACCGGATCCTGATCAGCTCCCCCGATACGCCGGTGGAGATCGAGAAAAACGGAGCCGTCAACAAGCTCGGCTATGAGCTGAAGCGCCTTTTCTATTCCTTCCTCATCGATTACAACCGGATCGGCAACGTGGCGGAGGAGAGCGAGGACAGCACCACGCTGACCCTCTGGATCGGAACCGGACGCGACCAGGCCAATGTCATCAAGGCGCTGATCGATGAGCATTTTACCAACGAGACCGGCATCAACGTGAATGTTCAGCTGGTGGACATGAACACCCTGCTCCGGGCAACGCTGGCGGGGGAAGGGCCGGATGTAGCCATCCAGGTGGCCAATACCAACGGTATCGCGGGCGCGGTGCTGAACACAGGAAATGACACACCCGTCAATTACGGGCTTCGTCATGCGGTCCTGGATCTGAGGCAGTTTCCGGACTATGAAGAGGTCAGCCGGAGATTTTCATCGAGCGCCCTGGTGCCCTTCTCCTTCGACGGAGCGACCTATGCGCTGCCCGACACACAGACCTTCCCCATGATGTTCTATCGCAAGGACATCCTGGCCGAGATCGGGCTGGAAGTGCCGACCACCTGGGAGGAGGTCAAGGTGGCCATGACGGTGCTGGCCAAGAACCAGATGGAATTCGGCATGCTGCCGACGGAGCAGGTCTTTGCGATGCTGCTCTTCCAGGAGGGCGGAGAATACTACACCGCAAACGGGGATGCATCGCAACTTTCTTCGGACACCGCGGTGGCGATCTTCAAGGAATACTGCGAGTACTACACCGATTACAAGCTGGACAAGGCGACCAGTGTGGAAGAGCGTTTCCGCACCGGTGAGTGCCCGATCATCATCTCGGATTACACGACATATAACAATCTGCAGGTTTCCGCGCCCGATATCGCGGGCCTCTGGGACTTCACGGTGGTCCCCGGAACGGTGCAGGCGGACGGAACCATCAATCACACCACCGGATCCGCAGGCCTTGCGGACATCATCATGGCGGACACCGATCATCCGCAGGAGAGCTGGGAATTCCTGAAGTGGTGGACGGATGCGCAGACACAGACGCTCTACGGACGGGAGATGGAGAGCCTGATGGGCGCCAGTGCCCGTGTGGCTACGGCCAATCTCGAAGCGCTGGCCAATCTGTCCTGGCCCATCCGTGACTACCGGGCGCTGATGGAACAGTTCCGTCAGGTGAAGGGCATCCCGCAGGTGCCCGGCGGATATTACACCTGGCGCAATGTCAACAATGCGTTCTACTCCGTGACGACCAGGGAGGACAGCATCGCAACGCCCCGCGAGGAGCTGACGGACAAGGTCCTCTACATCAACGCGGAGATCGATTACAAGAGAGAAGAGTTCGGACTTCCTCTTGCAGATGACTGATCCCGGAAAGGATTTCATTATGGCTGCTACACAAGAAGGAGGCATCTCCTCCGGAACCGTATCCCAGGAAGCGCTGGCCATGGCCAGGAAGCAGAGAACGCTGCGCTATCAGATCGGGCGCAATCGCGAGTCCTATCTGATGATGGCTCCGTACTTTGTCCTGTTTTTCTTCTTTACCGTGCTTCCGGTGCTGATGTCGATCGTCCTGAGCTTTACGAATTTCAACATGCTCGAGGCGCCCGACTTTGTGGGATGGAGAAACTACATCAAGCTGTTCCTCGAAGATGACATCTTTGTCATCGCCTTGAAGAACACCCTGCTTTTTGCGGTGATCACGGGCCCGGTCAGTTACATGCTGTGTCTTCTGTTCGCATGGATCATCAATGAGTTCAAAGGCTTTTTGCGGGCCTTCCTGACCCTGATCTTCTATGCGCCCTCCATCTGCGGCAATGCGTACCTGGTATGGAACCTGATCCTCACGGGCGACCGCTACGGTTACCTGAACGGATTTTTACTGAAGCTCGGCGTCATCAACGAAGCCATCCTGTGGATGCAGACCGAAAAATACGTTCTTCCCGTTCTGATCGTGGTGCAGCTCTGGCTGTCCCTCGGTACCGGCTTCCTCTCCTTCATCGCCGGTCTGCAGACGGTGGACAAGAGCATGTATGAGGCGGCGGCCCTCGACGGGGTCAAGAACCGCTGGCAGGAGCTGTGGTATGTCACGCTGCCCGCCATGAAGCCGCAGCTTATGTTCGGTGCGGTCATGCAGATCACACAGTCCTTTGCCGTGGCGGATATTTCCATCAATCTCGCCGGCAATCCCTCCGTCAACTATGCGGGTGCCACCGTGGTGACGCATCTGCTCGATTACGGCTCCACCAGATTTGAGATGGGATATGCATCCGCGATCGCAACGATCCTGTTTCTGCTGATGGTCGGAACCAACAAGCTGGTCCAGAAAATCTTAGGAAGGGTAGGAGAATAGCCTTGGCCAAAACAATGACTGCAAAAACCAGAATGCGTTTCTTCAAAAGGCGCGAAAAGCAGCTGAACCGTTCCGTGGCCGGCAACACCCTGCTCTTTGCCCTGATGGCGGTCTGCGGAGTCTTCATGGTCCTTCCGCTGGTCATGATCGTGAACAACGCGATGAAGCCCCTGGATGAACTGTATCAGTTCCCGCCGAAGATTTTTGTGCGCAATCCCACCCTGGAGAATTTTTCCGACCTGTTCACCCTGATGAACGATTCCTGGGTGCCCTTTTCCAGGTACATCCTCAATACGATCATCATCACGGGCGGCGGAATGCTCGGGCATGTGATCGTGGCCTCCATGGCCGCGTATCCCCTGGCCAAGAACAAATTCCCCGGAAAGCAGCTCCTTTTTTCCATGGTGGTCCTGTCCATGATGTTCTCCTGGACGGTCACGCAGATCCCTCAGTATCTGATCATCAGCTATCTGCATATCAACAATACCTATGCGGCTCTGATCCTGCCCGCCTGGTCCTTCGGCATGGGACTGTATCTGATGAAGCAGTTCATGGAACAGCTCCCCGACTCTCTGATGGAATCGGCCCGGCTCGACGGCGCGAACGAGTGGAAGATCTTCTGGTCCATCGTCATGCCGAACGTGAAGTCGGCCTGGCTGACCCTGGCGATCTTCCAGTTCCAGCAGATGTGGGGCAACACGGGTTCCCTCTTCCTCAGGGATGAACAGCTCAAGCCCCTGCAGTACGCACTGCAGCAGATCACCGCCGGCGGCGTGGCGAGAGCCGGCGCGGCAGCAGCCGTGACCTTTATCATCGCCGCGGTTCCCATCACCTTCTTCCTGATCTGCCAGAGCAACGTGCTCGAGACCATGACCACTTCGGGTATGAAGGAATAAGCAGGGGAAACCTGCGTAAAACCGGGAGAATCCTATGAAACGAAAGGCATTCGTCAAGTGCATAACGGGAATCGTTCTCGGCCTGATGACGGCGGTGACATCGATGCCGCTTTCGGCCGGGGCGTCCGGTCTTCCCTACCAGTCCTACAACTACAACTACTGGGAGGACATCGTCTACACGCCGGCCCCTTACGAACCGGACTATGTCGTCTCAGGCCTGGCGCTTACCTGGAACGGGGAGCCCATCGGCAATTTTGTCTCCCCCCAGGACCTGTGCGTGGCGGACGACGGAACCATCTATCTCGCCGACACCGGCAACAACCGGATCGTCATCCTGGATGCGAGCGCCCGGCAGGTGAAGGGCATGATCACCTCCTTCGAACATGACGGTGCGGAGGACACCTTCAACCAGCCCTACGGCGTGGCGATTTCCGAGAAAAATCAGATCTATGTGGCGGATTCCCAGAATCACCGTGTGGTCGTACTCAATCAGGACGGTACACTGGCGCGGATCGTGGACAATCCGACCTCGGAGGTACTCGAGGACGGCTATGTCTTTGTACCGCTCAAGGTGACGGTGGATTACGCGGACCGTATCTACTGCATCGCGCAGAATATGTTCGAGGGCATCATGGTCTTTGAGACCGGCGGCCAGTTCACCGGATTTTTCGGCACGATCAACGTGGAGATCACCCTGTGGGAGCGATTCTGGAGAAAGATCGCCTCCAAGGAAGAGCGTGCGAAATCCCAGCTCTTCATCCCGACCGAGTTCACCGGGATCGATGTGGATCCGGACGGATTCGTCTATGCCTCCAACATCGATCCGGCCGGCGAACAGGGCGTAAGACGCCTGAACCCGAAGGGCGAGGATGTCATCCGAAAGGGTTCGGTCGGGAAGCTTGCCGGCGACCTGCAGATCGCAGGCTCCACGGACTATGCGGGGCCTTCCCAGTTCACGGATGTGGTTTACCGCAAGAACGGGATCTACTCCTGTATCGATCGCAGACGCGGACGGATCTTCACCTACGATCACGAGGGCAATCTTCTGTACATCTTCGGCGGGATCGGCACACAGGACGGAACCTTCCAGCTGCCGGTCGCCATCGAGAATGTGGGCGGGGATGTCGTCGTGCTCGATGCGACCAAGGCTTCGATCACCTATTTCAAGGAGACGGAGTACGGGCGCCTGATCAATAACGCGGTGGGACTGCGCTACGACGGAGATGAGACCGAGGCGGTGAAGCTCTGGCAGAAGGTGCTGCTCCTCGATGAGAACAACGAGCTGGCCAACACCGGCATCGGCAAGGCCTATCTGACCGCCGGGGATTACCCGCAGGCGATGAAGTATCTGAAGCTCGGAATGTCGAGGGATTACTACTCCGTGGCCTTCCGGCGCTTCCGCAACGACTATCTGACCGGACATGCCAGCGGCTATCTGACGGCTCTGATGGTCCTGATCGCGGCGGGGATCGTGGTTTCCAGGCTTAAGAAAGCGGGAATCCTTCAGACGCGCACGAAGAAGAAGAGCCCCGCGAAATAGAAAGGAGCAGGTCATGCGAACCGCTTTTTCGAAAGAAAAATGGAAATATCTGTTATATACCCTATCCCATCCGATGGACGGATTTTACTGGATCCGGCATCAGGAGCGGGGGAGCGTGCCTCTGGCGCTTCTTCTGGTGATCCTTTTCTCCTTCAGCTTTTCCGCCAACCGGCTGCTCTCCGGGTTTGTGGTCAATGACGTGGATGCGCGTACCGTCAACAGCGCGCTTGAACTTTTGTCGGTTTTGATCCTGTTCCTGCTGCTTTGCGTCAGCAACTGGTCCATCACCTGCCTGATGAATGGGGAGGGAAGACTGAAGGACATCGCGATCGCGCTGGGGTACGGGACGGTTCCTGTCACGATCGGAATGATCCTCGCCACGATCCTGAGTCAGGTGGTGGCAGATAACGAGCAGGCCTTTTACGCGCTCATCCTGGGCGTCGGGATCGCCTACGGCCTGATCCTGATGATGATCGGGATCATGCAGGTACACAATTACACCCTGGGCAAAACGCTGCTGACGGTCTTTCTGACCATGGTGGCCTTCCTGATCATTGTGTTCTTGATCCTGCTCCTGGTGAATCTGCTGGGGATGGTTTACAACTTTTTCCGCAGTGTCTATACGGAATTGATCTTCCGAACGTAAAAGAGAGAGAACGAGGATGAGAGACAAAGAAAAAGCGAAAAAACAGTTGGAAGAACTGGATCATTCCCTGGAGGTCCTGAGGGCCATCGCCGCGGAGAACGAGAAGACCAAGGCAAAGCATGACAAGGACGAGGAATACCTGAGCCGGAAAAAGTCGCGCAGGGAGCGCCGCGCGGAGGAAAAGGCGCGGAAAAGGGAAAAGCGGCGCGAACCGCTGACACCGGTAGCGAAAGCCATTCTGGCCCTGCTCGGCGCGGTTGTCTTTTGTTTTGCGGTCTATCTGATCTACTATTTTCTGCACATTGTCAACTACAGGGAGTACGAGAAGTACCTGGAAGACTTCACATACGAGGCCGGAAGCCCCTTTGTCCCGGGAAGCGGGAGCAATGTTCCGGGGTACGAGCTGGTCTGCTCCAACGATCTGCTGGAGCTCTACACGCAGACCTCCACCGCGAATGTGGCCGTGTATGACAAGCGGACCGGAAAGACGACCTATTCCAACCCGCCGGCGGCGGATGAGGATACCGTGGCAAACGGTGCCAACAAGAATTTCCTGAAGAGCCAGTTCCTGCTCTATTACTACAACGATGACGTGGTCTCCGGATCCTGGAGCTCCTACAAGGACTGCGTGCAGGCCGGCAGGTTTGAAGTGGAGAGCATCACGGACGGAGTCCGTTACATCTACACCATCGGCGATGCGACGGCCGGTTTTGTGGTTCCGCTGGAATACAGACTCAAAGAGGATTACCTCGAGGTGTCCATCCCGGCCTCCGAGATCCAGGAGCTGGGCGCGGGCTATGTCTACCGGATCCAGCTGCTTCGGTACATGGGAGCCACCTCCTACGACGATGAAGGCTACATCGTGGTTCCGAACGGCTCCGGCAGCATCATTGCGTTCAACAACGGCAAGACGACGGCTGCTGCCTATTCCCAGTATGTCTACGACATCGACCCGCTGGCCGCCACCTACACCAATGTGGAGCCTCTCGAGACGGCCAGACTTCCGATCTTCGGCATCATGGAGGAAGACGGTGGCCTGCTGGTGAGCATCGAGGATTCCGCCTCCAACTGTGTGCTGAATGCCGAGGTATCCGGAGCGTTCAACGATTACAATTATGCCTTCCCGACCTTTGTTCTGCGGACCGTGGACGATCTGAAGAATTTCGGAGATTCCGCCACCTCCGTGCTCGTGATGGAGGAGGAAGGCTACCAGAGCAACATTCGGGTCCGCTATACCTTCCTCACCGGGGAATACGGCGGATATTCCGGAATGGCGAACTATTACCGCGAGCGTCTGGTCAGCGAGGGCGTCCTCGTGCCGAATGAGAACGATACCGACATCCCGTTCTACTGCGACGTGATCACCGGCGTGAAGGAGACCGGGCATGTGCTGGGCGTGCAGTACCTGCATTCCTTCCCCATGACGACCTTTGATCAGGCCGGACAGATGGCGGATGCGCTGGCGGCGGAAGGGATCACGAATCAGGTTATGAACCTGCAGGGATGGTTCAACGGCGGCTATTACCACAACGCGACGGACTCCGTCCATGTGATGGGTAAGCTCGGCGGGAAATCCGGTCTGGAGGCCTTGAATGACAAGCTTGCTTCCTATGACGGAACTCTGTATGCGGATGTAGCCTTCCAGAAGGTGACCGCGGCGGACAGGGGCTTCCCTTATACACAGGTGGCTTCCCGGTACTACGGCTCCGGCTACGCGGCCCGCTTTGGCCTGGTCAACCCGACCACCTATCGCAACACCGCCTCCCTGGGCTATCGGGAAAATATCTACAGCGCGCTCTCGCCCAAGTTCCTGCCGCGCTATGTGTCCAAATTCATCAAAAAGAGCGCTTCGATCGATGTCGATGGTTATTCTCTCCGGGATCTGGGAAACTACCTTGTTTCCGACAAGAAGAGGACCAATACCATCGAGCGTGAGGAAGCGATGGATATCGTCACCGGACAGCTCGCAGCGCTCGAAGCGACCGGACATCGCCTGATGACGAGCCAGGCCAATGCATACGCCTTCGCCTACAGCACCGACATCTTAAACGCGCCGCTCGGACACACGGCATACGACATCGTGGATGCAAGGATCCCGCTGTATGAAATGATCCTGCACGGATACATCAATTACTCCTCGGACCTTCTGAACTATGAGAACAACGATGATCTGCCGGGGACCGTTCTGCGGATGATCGAATGCGGAGCTTCTCCCCATTATGTATTCACCTGGGAGGAGTCGAGCCGCATGAAGCTGACCGCGCTGAATACCTTCTATGCCACGACCTTCGCCAACTGGAAGGATACGGCGGCCGAGACCTACCGTGAAGTGAATGCGGCGCTTAAGAGCGTACAGAACGAAGCGATCGTAAAGCATGAGATCCTGGACGAAAATGTCCGGAGAGTTACCTACAATGACGGAACCGAGATCCTGATCAATTACGGTTCCGAGCCGGCAACCGTCGGCGGCTTGACCGTGCCCGCACGCGGGTACGCAGTGGAGGACAGGGAATGGCCGAATTAGCAAAGAGACCGCGCAGGCCGAGATCAAAATCATCACTGCTTCAGAAACGTGACCGGAAAGGGTATCTTTTCATCCTTCCGTGGGTGGCGGGGTTCCTCATTTTCTATGTGCGCAGCATCGTGATGACGCTTCAGTTCTCCTTCAGCGAGCTGACCATGGATGCCGCCGCCGGGGGATATCAGCTCCGGTTCGTCGGGCCGGAGAATTTCCTGTACGCCTTCCGCGTACATGCGTCCTTCAAGCAGATCCTGACGACCTCCGTCCTGGATATGGTGGTGGATGTGCCGCTGATCATTTTCTTCAGCCTGTTCATTGCCATGCTCCTGAATAAGAAATTTCCGGGAAAGGGTATCGTGAGAGCCATCTTTTTCCTCCCGGTCATCCTCAATTCCGGAGCCATCACGGCAGCGATGGATCTGAGCGCCACCATGATGAACGGCGGCGTCACCTCGCAGGTGACGGAGATGGCGGCCGCAGGAGCGACGACCAGTTCCGTGGCCTTTTCCATGGACTACCTGATCGACATGTTTGTCAGTCTGGGCATCCCGGCAAAGCTTCTCGATTACATGGTCGCAGCGGTGGACCGGATCAACGATATCATTCTCGCCTCCGGTGTGCAGATCGTCATCTTCATCGCGGCGCTGCAGTCCATTCCCTCCTCTCTGTACGAGGTGGCCAGGATCGAGGGGGCGACCGGATATGAGACCTTCTGGAAGGTGACCTTTCCCATGGTGATGCCCCATATCATTACCAACATCGTCTATACCATCGTCGATTCCTACACGGAGTCCGATGTGGTGGATCTGGCCTATCAGACGGCGTTCGGGGAGTTCAATTATGGTCTGAGTTCCGTATTTTCACTGGTATCCACCATCGTCACCTGTCTGATCCTGGTGCTGGTGTGCGGATACATCCAGAAGCGGACCTTCTATTACACCTGAGGAGTAGGGAATGAGCAACGTAAAGAAAAAGAAAATGTCCGAACTCGACCGCAAGGTGGCCTTCGGCAATCTCAGGGATTTTGCCCTCACGCTGGGAAAGATCGCGATCCTGACCGGCGTCGGATATGTGATCCTTTCGCCCCTGATCGGAATGTTTGTCAATTCCATCGCCTCGACGAAGGATATCTATAATCCGATGATGTTCATTCTGCCGGCGGATCCCGGCCTCGATAAGTACCGGCTGGTGATCGAGCGCATGGATTACTTCCGGACCATCGGGGCAGATCTGATCTACACCATCACGCTGACGCTTCTGCAGCTTCTGGTGTGCTCCATGGTGGGGTACGGTTTCGCGCGTTTTAATTTCAAGGGGAAAAATATCCTCTTCGCCTGCGTGGTGGTGATGATCGTCATCCCGCCGCACACGGTCATGCTGCCGCTGTACATGACCTTCAAAAACTTTAATCTGCTCGGCCTCGTGACGCTGATCCACGGGTCGCCGGTCAACCTGATGAGCACCGTGGCGCCGATGTATCTGATGACCGCGTTGGGCTGCGGGGTCCGTTCCGGACTGTATATTTACATCTTCAATCAGTTTTTCCGGGGACTCCCGAAGGAGATCGAGGAAGCGGCCTTCGTGGACGGAGCGGGTGTCTGGTACACCTATTTCCGGATCATGCTGGTCAATGCAATGCCTTCCGTGATCACGGTCACGGTCTTCTCCCTGGTGTGGCAGTTCAACGATGTCTTTTACGCGAACCTGTTCCTCATCAGCGAGAATGTGGTGATCAGTAAGAAGATTTCGTCGCTGGCCGGCGTCATTGCCAACCAGGACAAGATCCTGAATGTCACGATTCAGGAGCAGTACGTGGATGCGGGAATCCTTCTGATCCTGCTTCCCATTATCCTTCTGTACCTTCTCCTCCAGAAACAGTTCATCGAAGGAGCGGAGCGAAGCGGTATCGTTGGATGATCCGGCACTGGTGCGTAGCCCCGGGGAGGGCTTGCATAGAAAGTTGTTCACAAAGAAAAAGGAGGATGAAAAAGTTGAAGTCAAAGAAAGTTTTAGCCTGTCTGATGGCGGGCGCAATGGTTCTTTCTCTGGCTGCCTGCGGCAGTACAGAGGCAGACGGAACTCCTGCCGAGACTCCTGCGGTAGAGACCACCGCTGAGACTCCCGCGGAGACCCCCGCAGAGCCGGAAGCTCCGGCGGAGGAAGTAAAAGAGGATACCCCGAAGAGCATCACCTTCGATGAGGGTTCCATCAGTTTCCTGGGGCAGGATTCCATCGTCAATCCCACCTCCGATGCATCGCTCATCGAGCTGGGCGACTACAACGGAGATTCCGCTGCAGTCATCACCCCGCAGGGCAAGAAGCCTTTCGTTGCCATCCAGATGGATCAGATGGTCGGAGATAAGGTGGCGGATGTGGCCTCCGTCGAGCTGACCATGGCCACCAAGGCTCCGGACGGTGCGTTCCATGCGACGTCCGGCAAGATCTACCAGGTTCGCGGCGAGGACAAGTCCTTCAGCGGAGTGGACTGGTCCATCTATATGGAAAAGCAGCTTCCCAAGACCGTGAGCGCGCCCGTGGAGGGTGCGGTCGCCGGCGATTACATCGTGGTATCGCTGGAGTCCGACGTCGCGGCGGATGAAGGTGCGGGTCAGAGCACGCTGTACCTCCTGGATGTGACCTTCAAGGATGCATCCGGTGCACTGATCAGTGCGGACGCTGCAGCGGAGTTCCAGGCAGTGGATACCGGAGAGGACAGAAGCAATCTGTTCGGCATCGCCGGTGCGATCACCGTGGACGGCCTTGCAGGCAAGGGCGACGGCTGGGCACAGATCGGCTATCTCGAGCTGACCGAGGAACAGCTGGCTGCTCTGCAGGCACCCGGCAGCGTGGTGGAGATCTCCTACACGTCCGAGTCCGGCAATATCTGGATGGGTCTGTCCGGCGAAAACTGGCTGCGCATCGGTGTCGGTGACTGCGACGGCTCCGGTCAGGGCTATTCCTACTACAATGATTCCTGCAACATCGCGCAGATCCCTTACGAAGAGATCGTCAAGGTATGCGGCGATGATCCGAGCGCGTGGGATAAGTCGATCTTTATCGAGTCGGATACCGCGTTTGAAGTATTTTCCGTCAAGATCGGGCAGCAGGCTCCGAGCATCGTCGTGCAGAATGCCATTGACCTGGGCATTGCAGGCACCGGGGACGGCTGGGCACAGATCGGTTATCAGGAGCTGACGGAGGAGCAGTTTGCACTCCTGTCTACCCCCGGCTCCGTGGTGGAAGTAAGCTATACGTCCGAGAGCGGCGAAATGTGGATCGGCCTGTCCGGCAACAACTGGCTGCGCATCGGTGTCGGCAATTCGGACGGCTCCGGCAGCGTGGATGCCATCACGAACGGAAGCACCTGCTATGTGACCTACGATATGATCGCCGAGGTATGCGGCGATGATCCGAGCGCATGGGACAAGGCTATTTTCGCAGAGTCCGATTCCAAGTTTGAAGTCTACTCCATCAAGATCGGTACCGCGGCAGAGATCGTTCCGAACAATCGCCAGGTAGACCTCGGCATTGAAGGCAAGGGCGATGGTTGGGCGCAGATCGGCTATGTCGAGCTGACGGATGAGCAGTTTGAGCTCCTGAAGACCCCCGGCAGCGTGGTGGTGGTCTCCTATACTTCGGATGACGGAGATCTCTGGATCGGCCTGTCCGGCAACAACTGGCTGCGTGTCGGTGTCGGCAACGCCGATGGCTCCGGCTCCGTGGACGCAGTGACCGACGGAAGCAAGTGCTATGTGACCTATGACATGATCGCGGCCGTATGCGGGGACGATCCGAGTGCCTGGGACAAGTCCATCTTTGTCGAGTCCGATACCGCGTTTGAAGTATTTTCCGTCAAGATCGGTCAGGGCATTTCCGCACAGTAACGATCAAACAAAAGTAAGTGAGGCGGGGGCGCATCCCCCGCCATAAAAGAAAGGACGATCAACAATCATGAAGAAAATGAAGAAATTAATGGCTCTTGGGCTGGCAGGCGTGATGGCTCTGTCTCTTGCGGCCTGCGGAAGCGGATCCGGAAGCGCAGGCACGGATTCGGCCGCAACCTCGGACGGAGCTGCTTCCGGAGCTGCTGCAAGCGCTCCCGCGGCATCCGGGGAGACCCGCATCATCAACATCGGCTCCTGGTGGAGACAGTACTATGCGACCGGCGATGTGCAGGAAGATTCCTCCGACTGGGTGAACGCGCAGTACGCGGATGGCGATACCGACGCACAGAAGGCCGAGAAGGCAGTCAACCAGGAAGTCGCACAGCGCAAGTGGGATCTGGTTCCCGTGCTGGAGAACAAGTACAACTGCCAGTTTTACTGGCAGAACCTGACCTATGCAGGAACCACGGAGTCCCTGCAGAACTCCACGCTGGCAGGTACCCCGGACTGCGATATCTACATGGTGGATACCGGAATGGCCATCCCCGCGCAGGCCAACGGACTGCTGCTGGATCTGAAGACCGTGCTTCCCGAGGATCACGACCTGTTTACGACCCAGACCGTCTTCTCCTATCTGGATCTCGGCGATGGCAAGGCCTGCATCCTGCATGTTCAGGGCGGTCTGTCCAATACCTATCCGCTGGGCTTCAATGTGCAGATGCTGGAGGAGAACAACCTGGAGGATCCCCGCGATCTCTATGCGAGAGGCGAGTGGACCTGGGATAAGTTCATCGAGTACTGCAAGGTCCTGACCCAGGATACCGACGGCGACGGACAGCTGGATCAGTACGGCTTCTGCGGCTATGCCAACGATGTGTTCAGCCAGCTCCTAATGAGCAACGGCGCGACGATCGCAGCCGGCACCCAGGAAGGTCTGTCCAGCGCACCTACCGGCGAAGCGCTTCAGATGCTGGCCGATATGTACAATACCTACAATGTCTGCTATCCGTATGACAGCGCGGCAGCAGGCGGCAATCCTTCCGATTCCATGAGAAATCAGTACAACAACGGCAACATTGCCTTCTTCCCCATCGCTGTGTGGATCCAGAACGCCAACGGCAACTATCCGATGGATCAGAACGGACAGGGCAACCTGACCTGGGATACCGCTTATGTGCAGTGGCCGGTCGGTCCTTCCGGCAACCAGGAGACCAATGCGTGCGTGAACTCCGCGGACGGCAACTGGTTCGTGATCCCCGTCAATGTACAGGATCCCGCAACGGTTGCGAACTTCCTGTATGATCTGTACAACTGGTATGACGGCGACACCTCCCTTCGCGACGATCCCGCTACCGCCAACTGGTGGTACAACGAGACGGCCAACAAGGAGGAGCTGAAGGCTGCCAACTTCGAAGTGCAGAATTACTGCCTGTCCCACAGCGGCGTAGAGCTCTGGGATAAGCTGGGCGTCGACATGGATCTTGAGTCGATCGTTCTCGGCGAGTCTACGCCCGCACAGTTCCAGACCACCTATGCACAGGAAGTGCAGGCCGCTCTGGATGCAATGTTCTAAGCTATAAACGGTTCATACGAAAACCCTCTTATAAAGCCCGGCAGCCCCGTGCTGCCGGGCCCTTTTGCGGCAAAAACGGGGGAAAATGAGAGAAAAAGCGTAAGGAAAATCGAAAATGATTCGGAAATAGAAGGCGCGCGTAGGCGGCCTCGGAGGGATTATGAAAGAACTCGAAACCATGAGAGCCGAAGTAAAGGAACATCTTCTCGGGAAGATCCTTCCCTTCTGGATGGGACTGCGGGATGAGGAATACGGTGGATTTTACGGTGGTCTTGACTATGATCTGAAGCTGGAGAAACAGGCGGAGAAGGGCTGCATCCTGAACAGCCGCATCACCTGGTTTTTCGCAAATGTATTTCTGGCATACAAAAACGGACTTCTTACGGATGCGGACTTTACGGCGCACGGATACGACGCCGGGCAGATCCGGATCTGCGCGAAGCAGGGATTTGATTTTCTGAAAGAGAAGTGCATCGACCGTGAAAACGGCGGCATCTTCTGGTCCCTCAGACAGGACGGAACGCCCCTGGATACGACGAAGCATACGTACAACCAGGCGTTTTGCATCTATGCGCTCAGCTCATACTATGACGCCTTCGGGGACGAGAGCGCCCTGGCGCTGGCGCGGGAGCTGGTGCAGGTCGTGGAAAGCAAATGCAGGGACGACATCGGCTATCTGGAGGCGCGTACCATCACTTTTGCCCCGGAATCCAACGAGAAGCTCTCCGAGAACGGAATTCTGGCGGATAAGACGATGAATACGCTGCTCCATGTCTTCGAGGCCTACACGGAACTCTACCGGGTGACGAAGGAGACCGGGATCGGGGAGAAGCTCCGGTGGATGATGGATCTTTTTGCGGATCGGATCTACAACCCGTCTCTGCACCGGCTGGAGGTCTTTTTCGATGCGGATTATCAGCCGCTTCTCGATCTGCACTCCTACGGACATGACATTGAGACGGCCTGGCTGATGGACCGCGGAACACAGGTGCTCGGGGATCCGCAGTATGAAGCCAAAATGCTTCCGATCACGAAGGATCTGACCGCTCAGATCTACCGGACAGCCTTTGACGGGCATTCGCTGGCCAATGAGTGCGACCGCGGCACGGTGGATGAGACGCGCATCTGGTGGGTGCAGGCGGAGTCCGTAGTCGGATTCTTAAACGGATACCGCGCAGATCCGTCCATGCAGGCGTATCTTCAGGCGGCCGTATCCCAGTGGGCCTTCATCCGGGACCATGTGGTCGATGCGAGAGAAGGCTCGGAATGGTTCCGTGCGGTGGACAAAAAAGGCTGCCCCTTACCGGGACAGCCCATTGTGGAACCCTGGAAATGTCCGTATCACAACGGACGTATGTGTCTGGAAGTGCTGAAAGCTACACAGTGATCTGCGCGAGTACTTTTCCGATCGGTGCACTGATCAGCAGATCGGCGTAGCTGTCGCGGCCGGTGGGGGACATGTTGAGAACCACCAGCTTATCGCCCCGGAAGTAATCGATCAGCCCTGCGGCCGGATAGACGGCCAGGGAGGTGCCTCCGATGATGAGCACATCCGCCTTCGCGATGGCATCCACTGCGCCGGAGATGGTATCGTTGTCCAGCCCCTCCTCGTAGAGGACGACGTCAGGCTTGATCGGCGCGCCGCAGGCCTCGCAGGTCGGGACACCGGTGGTCCGGTTCATGACATAGTCCAGATCATAGAAGGCGTGGCAGCGCTCGCAGTAATTGCGCAGCACGGAGCCGTGGAGCTCGTAGACGCGCTTGCTTCCGGCGGCCTGATGGAGCCCATCGATATTCTGTGTGACGACGGCGATGAGCTTTCCCTTGGCCTCAAGCTCGGCGAGCTTTAAATGCGCCGCGTTCGGCTTCGCGTCCGGGCAGAGCATCTTCGCGCGGTAGAACCGGTAGAATTCCTCACGGTTACGCAGGTAGAAGGAGTGGCTCAGGATCGTCTCGGGCGGATAATCATATTGCTGGTTGTAGAGCCCGTCCACGCTGCGAAAATCCGGAATCCCGCTCTCCGTGGAGACACCGGCGCCGCCGAAAAAGACGATCCGGCTGTGCGTGTCCACGATGGTCTGCAGTTCCCTGATCTTCTGCTCCAATACGTTTCCTTCGTCCATAGCCTCCTCCTTTCCTGTGCAGAACCGTTAGAATGGATCAGATCTTCTTGAAGCCCGGAATGAACAGAGGGAAGGAAGGACTTCCCTTGAGCTCCTGTCCGCTGGTGATCTCCACGTTGCGGTCGGTGATCAGGTAATCCAGCGTGCAGTTGCCGGCGATCTGGGTATCCTGCATGATGATACTGTTGCGCACCACGGTCCCTCTGCCGATCTTGACCCCGCGGAACAGTACGCAGTTCTCCACTTCGCCCTCGATGATACAACCGTCGGCGACCATGGAGTTTTTCACCTTCGGACGACCGATGTAACGGGTCGGGTTGTCGTCACGGACGGTGGTGTAGATTCGGGAAGGAGCGAAGAGCTGCTCCAGATTCTCGGGATCCAGGAGCTTCATGTTCTCGTTGTAATAGCTCACCATGTCGGTGATACGGGCCGTATAGCCTTTGAATTCGTATCCGTATACCTTCAGCACATCCAGCTGGGGAGAAAGGATATCGCGCTCGAAGAAGGTCTTGCCGTCCGCGTAGGCGCGCTCCACCTGCTCGATCAGAAGCTCTCTGCGGATCAGGTAAATGTTCATGGACAGGTTCTGCGGGCCGTAATCCTTGGGGTTGGTATGGATGGCCACGACTCTCCGGTCCTGAAAATCCAGCGTGTAATACAGGTCCGCGGAGGGGCTTGCCTGCAGATTCATGAAGCCGTAGGGAATGGGCTCGTTCTTGTAGGCGATGGTGACGTCCGCGCCGTTTTCCTTATGGAAAGCGAGCATATCCTTGTAATCGAAATTGGCAGCAATGTTGGAGTCCGTGATGAAGACATATTCTTCCTTCTGCTGCTTGAGGAAGACGAGAATGCTCGCGAGGGCTTCGATGCGGCCGTAGTATACCTTCACATTTTTCTCCGCATAGGGAGGAACGATGTTCAGGCCGCCGCTCTTGCGGGCCAGATCCCAGGGTCTGCCGGAGCCGAGGTGGCGGAGCAGACTGCGGTAATTCTTGCGGACGATCACGGTGATGTTGTCGATGCTGTTGTTCACCATGCTCGAGAGGTTAAAATCGATGAGACGGTATCTGCTGGCAAAGGGAATGGAAGCCATCAGGCGCTCATTGACAAGAGAACTGACCTCCTTGTCATAACTGTTTGCGAAAATGATGCCCAGGGCATCCTGCTGATTTGCTTTAATCATGGACCTCGCCCTCCTTTACATCCTCCTTGATCATCGCCTTCGCTCCGATGACGGCGCCTTTGCCAACGGTCACATTGGAGCCGATGGTGGCGATCTCTTTGGCTGCAGAGGAAGGAACTGCGCCGACCTTCACGTTCTCTTCGAGCGTGACATTCTCGGCGATAATGCTGTGGGTCACCTTGCAACCTGCCTTGATGGTGGTATTGCTCATGATGACGGAATTCTCGACGACAGCGCCGGGCTCCACGGTGACGCCGGAGAAGAGGATGGAGTGACGGATGGTTCCGTTTATGACACATCCGTCGGTGATCATCGAGTCTTCGATGACGGCCTCCTCACCGACTCTGTGACCGGGCAGACCGCTGTTGCGGCTGTAGATCTTCCAGTCGTTGTCAAAGAGGTCGATGCCGCTGTTCTCGGGATCCAGGACCTCCATGTTCGCTTCCCAGAGGGAGGAGATGGTTCCCACATCCTTCCAGTAGCCGGAGAAGCGGTAGGCGTACATCTTGCGCCCGTCGCGCAGGAGCGCGGGAATGATGTCGTTGCCGAAGTCGTTGGAGGATTCCGGATTGGCCTCATCCTCGGTCAGATATTTTTCCAGAACGTCCCAGTTGAAGATGTAAATGCCCATGGACGCAAGATTGGACTTGGGATCCTTGGGTTTCTCCTGAAACTCGGTGATCCGGTCGGAGGAGTCGGTGACCATCAGGCCGAAGCGGGAAGCCTCGTCCCAGGGCACCTCCATGACGGCAACGCTGAACTCGGCGTCATTCTTCTTATGAAAATCAAGGAAATCACTGTAGTCCTGCTTGCAGATCTGGTCGCCGGAGAGGATGATCACATACTCCGGATCGAAGCGGCGAATGAAAGCAAGATTCTGATAGATGGCATTGGCCGTGCCCTTGTACCAGTCGGATCCGCTCGCCTGCTGATAGGGAGGAAGAACATGTACTCCGCCGTAAAGGCGATCCAGGTCCCAGGGCTGTCCGTGGCCGATGTACTCATTCAGGACCAGAGGCTGGTACTGGGTGAGAATTCCGACCGTGTCGATGCCGGAATTGACGCAGTTGGAAAGCGGGAAGTCGATGATACGGTACTTGCCGCCAAAGGGAACTGCGGGTTTGGCCAGCTTGTCCGTCAGGGCATAGAGCCTGGAACCCTGACCACCGGCCAAAATCATAGCAATCATTTCTTTTGACATAGCGTTCTCCTTACGTTATTTTTATTCCGTCTCCGCATGTGGAAACACGTAAATAATTTTACCACTTTTGGTAAAAATAGACAAGGATACGAAACTATCCGCAGCAGTTTCGTGAAAATTGAACAATTCAAAAAAGCCTTGCATTTCGACTCCCCGCATGGTATTATGTTTCTCCGTGGTATATTATTATCCTTGCTCGCAATTCGCCGAAAACGGCGGAATATGCGGGCCAGAGACCAAAAGGAGGTAACGAAATGAACAAGTATGAGTTGGCCATCGTTGTGAATGCTAACATCGAGGACGACGAGAGAACTGCAGTTGTAGACAAGTGCAAGGCTCTTATCGAGAGATTCGGCGGCAGCATCACGAATGTGGACGAGTGGGGCAGAAAGAAGCTGGCCTACGAGATCCAGAAGATGAAGGAAGGTTTCTACTACTTCATCCAGTTCGATGCAGAGGCTACTGCTCCCGCCGAGATCGAGAACAGAGTCCGCATCATGGACAATATTCTCAGATTCTTGATCGTTAAACCCAACGAGGCTTAATTAAGAAAGAGAGTAGACTATGAATAAGGTAATTCTTATGGGTCGTCTGACCCGTGATCCCGAGGTTCGTTATTCCCAGAATGCAAATGGACAGATGGCAATCGCGCGTTACAGCATTGCCGTGGATCGCCAGCGCAAGCGCGAGGGTGAGCCGGATGCGGATTTCTTTAACTGCACCTCTTTTGGCAGACAGGGAGAGTTCGTCGAGAAGTATCTGAAGAAGGGAACCAAGGTTGTCGTTGTGGGACGCATCCAGAATGACAATTACACCAACAAGGAAGGCCAGCAGGTTTATTCCGTGCAGGTCATCGTGGAAGAGGTGGAGTTCGCCGAGAGCAAGAATGCTTCCCAGAACAATAACAATTACGGGGGAGCTCCGGCAGGAGGCAATGCCGGCGGATCCGCACCCAGTGGCGCCAATGCGGACTTTATGAATGTTCCGGACGGCGTGGTGGAAGATTTACCGTTTAACTAAGATTACATTAGGAGGTAACCGATCATGGCATTTGTTAAGTCCGAGAGACCCGACGGTCCTGTCAGAAAAAAGGGCGGCATGCACAGACGCAAGAAGGTCTGCGTATTCTGCGGCAAGGACAACGTTATTGATTATAAGGATGCAGCGAAGCTCAGAAAGTACATCTCTGAGGGCGGAAAGATCCTTCCCCGCCGCATCACCGGCAACTGCGCGAAGCATCAGAGAGAGCTTACCACGGCGATCAAGAGAGCGCGCATGCTTGCTATCCTGCCTTACGTTCAGCAGTAAGACTGATTTATTTGAGACGGCAGTCCGATCGGACTGCCGTTTTTCTTTTCCGAAGATTGTGGTATACTGTTATTTGGTTTTTGTTGCGCGGGGCCAGGGAACGTCAGGAAGCCTGCGCGCGGGGGAGATCGAAACAATCATTTGGGGTGAAGCGAATGAAGACACGCATGAAGGTTAAGGGACGTATTCGCACCTATATGCGATTCAGTATATATCTCGGCTTTTTGCTGCTGGCTGTCACTTTGGCCATGTATCTGATCGATCTGACGGCGGCATTAATTCTGACCGCGTTTACCGTTCTCTATTTTGCCATCACGCTGACACTGTATTTTTACAACAAGCCGGTGATCATGAACGAGCTGGTGAGCTTTGCCACGGAGTACGGGCAGATCCAGCGAAAACTTCTGCGTGAGCTGGATATTCCGTATGCCCTCCTCGATGAGGACGGCCGGATCATGTGGACCAACATCGCCTTTGAGACGATCACGCACCAGCCCAAGGGCTACAACAAGTCGATCACCACGCTTTTCCCGACGCTGACCAAGGACCGCCTGCCCAACAACAACGAGGTGGAGGAAGCGGTCTGTGAGCTGGAGTTCGAGGGGCAGGACTACACCGCCAGACTCCGCAAGATCTCGCTGAAGGAGATGGCGGAGCACAGCGACATGATCGAGGCGCAGGGCTATGACGGCTTCCTGATCGCCGTGTTCCTCTTTGACCAGACGGCCCTTCACCTGGCTCTGCAGGAAGTGGATGACCAGAGCCTGTGCGTGGGCATGATCTATCTGGACAATTACGATGAAGCCCTCGAGAGCGTCGAGGAGGTGCGTCAGAGCCTTCTGGTGGCGCTGATCGATCGTAGGATCAACAAATACGTCTCCGGCCTCGACGGCATCTGCCGCAAGATCGAGAAGGACAAGTATATGGCGATCCTGCGCAAGAAGACGGTGGCGCAGCTTCAGGAGAACCATTTTGACCTGCTCGAAGACATCAAGAAGGTCAGCATCGGCAATGAGATGGCGGTCACGATCAGCATCGGACTCGGCGTGGATGGACTGACCTACGCGCAGAATTATGAGTTTGCCCGCAATGCCATCGATCTGGCCCTCGGCCGCGGCGGCGACCAGGCGGTCATCAAGACGCCCGAAGCCGTGACCTATTACGGCGGCAAGAGCCAGCAGGTGGAGAAGAGTACCCGCGTGAAGGCTCGTGTGAAGGCACATGCTTTGAGGGAGATTATTTCCGCCAAGGATGTGGTATTGGTAATGGGACATCACAATCCGGACGCGGATGCGTTCGGCTCGGCGGTCGGCATCTACTGCATCAGCCGTATGCTGAACAAGAAATGCCACATCGTTCTGGATCGTCCGAGCTCGGATATCCAGCCGCTGATCGACACCTTCCGCAACGGCCCGGAATACGAGGATGCGATCATCTCCGGAGAGTCGGCCATCGAGATGGCCGGGAACAATGCGGTCCTGGTGATCGTGGACGTGAACAAGCCGTCGATCACGGAATGCCCGGAGCTTCTGAAGTTCTGTAAGACCGTGGTGGTGCTCGACCATCACCGCGCGGGGAATGAAGTGATCGAGAATGCCACCCTTTCCTACGTGGAGCCCTATGCGTCGAGTGCCTGCGAGATGATTTCCGAGATCCTGCAATACATCCAGGACAATGCGAAGATACGCCCGGAGGAGGCGGACTGCATGTATTCGGGTATCACGGTGGATACGAACAATTTCCTGACCAAGACGGGTGTGCGTACCTTTGAGGCGGCTGCCTTCCTGCGCCGCTGCGGCGCCGACATGACCCGCGTGCGCAAGATGTTCCGCGCGGATGCACTCGAGTACAAGGCCAAGGCGGATGCCGTGAGCCAGGCGGAGATATACAAGAAGGTCTATGCGATCTCCATCTGTACGGCGGACGACCTGCCCAGCCCGACCGTGATCGGTGCGCAGGCGGCCAATGAGCTTCTCAATATCCGCGGCGTGAGAGCAAGCTTTGTCATGACGGATTATCAGGGCAAGATCTACATCAGCGCCCGTTCCATCGACGAGGTGAACGTGCAGCTGATCATGGAGCGTATGGGCGGCGGCGGACATATGAACGTTGCGGCCTGCCAGATGGAGGGCGTCGGCATCGCCGAAGCCATCGGGGCACTTAAGAATACCATTGATGCCATGGAGGAGAGCGGGGAGCTTTAAGCACCCGCCCGTGGCAGACAAGGAGCGGAGGACGGAATGAAGATTATTTTGCTGAAAGATGATAAGAATCTCGGGAAGAAGGGGGACGTGATCGAAGCCAGCGACGGCTACGCACGCAATTACATCCTCCCGAAGAAGATCGGGGTCGAGGCGACGCCGAAGAATATCAACGATCTCAAGCTTCAGAAAGCCAATGAGGCAAAGGTGGCACAGGAACAGCTTGAGGCGGCGCAGAAGATGGCCAAGAAGCTCGGAGAGCTGTCGGTGGTGACCCATATCAAGGCCGGCAACGGCGGTAAGACCTTCGGCTCGGTCTCCTCGAAGGAGATCGTGACGGCCTGCAAGGAGCAGCACGGGATCGAGATCGACAAGAAGAAGGTCGTGCTTCCCGAGCCTCTGAAGAATCTCGGATCCTACGAGATCGGGGTCAAGCTCCATCCGGAGGTGACCGCAAAACTGACTGTGAGAGTGGAAGAGGAATAAGCAATGCCGGAATTTCAGGAGAGTGTTGTAAAGCGGATCCTTCCCCACAACGATGAAGCGGAGCAGTCCGTGCTCGGGTCCATGCTCATGGACCGGGATGCCATTATCACGGCTGCGGAGATTCTGACGGGGGAGGATTTTTATAATCATACCTACGGGATCCTGTTTGATACGATGGTGGAGCTGGAGCAGGCGGGGAAGCCGGTGGATCTCGTAACCCTGCAGGACAAGCTGCGCGAGAAGAATGTACCGCCCGAGGTGAGCAGCCTCGATTATGTCCAGAATCTGGTCAGCGCGGTACCCACTTCCACGAATATCAAGGCTTATGCGACGATCGTGTCGGAGAAGGCGCTCCTTAGACGGCTGATCCGTGCAAATGAGGAGATCGCCGGGATCTGCTACCAGGACCAGACCGAGATGGAGGAGATCTTAGAGCGCACGGAGAGCTCCATTTTCAATCTGGTGCAGAACCGCAATACGGAGGACCTCACGCCCATCCGCAAGGTGGTCGAGAACGCGCTGGATAAGATTGAGATGGCCTACCACAACAAGGGCGTGGTAACCGGTATCGCAACCGGCTTTCTGGATCTGGACTACAAGACGGCCGGATTCCAGCCCTCCGATCTGCTTCTGATCGCAGCCAGACCTTCCATGGGTAAGACGGCTTTTGCCCTCAATATCGCGGAGTATATGACGCTGCATGACAATAAGCATGTGGCGATCTTCAGCCTGGAGATGAGCAAGGAGCAGCTGATCAATCGTGTGTTCTCCCTGCGCTCCTCCGTAGATGCCCAGAAGCTTCGTACCGGCAGCCTGAACATCGATGACTGGACCCGACTGACCGAAGCGGCCACTGAGATCGGAAGCAGCCATCTGATCATTGACGATACGCCCGGTATCTCGGTTCAGGAGCTGCGTTCCAAGTGCAGAAAGCTGAAGATGACCACCGGACTGGATATCATCTTCATCGACTATCTGCAACTCATGACCGGTTCGACGCGTGCCTCGGACAGCAGACAGCAGGAGATTTCCAATATTTCCCGTTCGCTGAAGGCACTGGCGAGAGAATTGTCCGTTCCGGTGGTGGCTCTTTCCCAGCTGTCCCGTAAGGTGGAGGAGCGCCCGGACAAGCGCCCGATGCTCTCCGATCTGCGCGAGTCCGGCGCCATCGAGCAGGACGCGGACGTGGTGATGTTCCTGTACCGCGAGGACTATTACAAGAAGGACACGGAGATCAAGAATGTGTCCGAGGTCATCATCGCCAAGCAGAGAAACGGCCCGACCGATACCATCAAGCTGGCGTGGATCCCGGAGCTTACCAAGTTCGCGAATATGGAAAATCAGGACCGGCGCAGGAATTCGGAAGAATAAAAAGGCAAAAGAAAAAGAACCCCCACGAAGAGGGTTCTTTTTTCTGTAAATATCCGATTCTTAGTTCTCGGAGATCGCAGCGACCGGGCACTGACCTGCGCAGCTTCCGCAGCTGATGCACTTGTCCGCATCGATCTCAAACTTGCCATCGCCCATGGAGATCGCGCCTACGGGGCACTGAGACTCGCAGGAGCCACATGCGATGCAGGAATCACTGATAACGAATGCCATAATACTTACCTCCTTGCAAAACGTTCGGATGCTCTGTAAACAGAACCGCTACAAATTTGTACAAAAATATCTTAGTACAATTGTCAGAAAATGACAAGAATAACGCTGAGTAGTCTGAACTAATCTTGGTTAGATTTATCTATCACTTTTCGCCGCCGCATCTCCGCCGGCTTCTTTCATTTCCGCTCTGCGCGCGCGCACGCCATCGAGAATCTTCTCCTTCTTTTCCAGCAGAGTGTTCTGATTCATGGCGGGGACACCCTCGAGGCGATAGGGGATCCCGAGCTTCTCGTACTTGGATACGCCCATCGTGTGATAGGGCAGCGCATCCAGCGCTTTGAGATTGTGGAATTGTCCGATGAAATAGCCCAGCTCGTACAGGTACTTGTCATCGTCCGTCCAGCCGGGAACGATCACATGGCGGATCCACATATCCACGTTCTTCTCATTGAGATATGCGGCGAATTTCAGGATGTTGGTATTCGGCTGCTTTACCAGCTCCTTGTGCTTTTCCGGATCGATATGTTTGATATCCAGCATCACAAGGTCGGTCAGCGGCATCAGCCGGTCGAATTTCTCCATCATCACCGCATTGTCCGGATTAAAAGCGATGCCCGAGGTATCGAGACAGGTGTGGATGCCGTCCTTTTTGGCCAGCGTGAAGAGATCGATCAGGAAATCGATCTGCATCAGGGGCTCTCCGCCGGTGACGGTGATCCCGCCTCCGTTGCGGTAGAAGGGCTCGTTGCGGTGGTACTGTTCGAGAATCTCTGCGGGCTCCATCAGGGTGCCTGCGTTCATCTCCCAGGTATCCGGATTGTGGCAATAGGCACAGCGCATCGGACAACCCTGTACAAATATGACGAAACGGGTTCCGGGGCCGTCCACGGTGCCGAAGCTTTCAAGAGAATGAATTCTGCCTGCAGTCATAGCATTCCTTTCTTCTGAGAATCGGGCAGGAGAGAAATGCTTCTGCGCCCGGATTCAAAAAAGGTCCCGGAAGATTTCTCTCCCGGGACCCGGTGTTTACTTTAGGCTTCTCTCGCCCTGCGATCAGAAGGACTCGTGGAAGGTACGGGAGATAACGTCTGCCTGCTGCTCGGGAGTCAACTTGATGAAGTTAACTGCATATCCGGATACGCGGATGGTGAGCTGAGGATAATTCTCGGGATGAGCCTGTGCATCCAGAAGGGTTTCTCTGTTCAGAACGTTGATGTTCAGATGATGACCGCCCTTGGTTGCGTAACCATCCAACAGATTAACCAGGTTGTTGACCTGCTGAGTATTTGCTGTCATAATAGTTTTCCTCCTTAAAGAATGGATTTACTTAAAGTCGTCGAGACCCTCATGGAGAGTCGGAACGCTACAGGCCAGAGGGGTTCTGGAACAGTCCGTGCAGCCCATGGTCGTAACCTCCTTCGACTGTTGATCCTCGGAGGTGTCTACGTTGAGATGCCCCATGCCTTTGGCCATACCGCTGTCCAGCATTGCTACCAGATCATCAATCATTTGCTTCTCGTCCATTGCGGCCTCCTTTCTGCAAAATGCATATCGTCAGATATCTGACGGGTTCGGATCTTACTTGTTCAGATCGACTTCGATGTCGCCTGCGAAGACCTTGTCTTCCTTGCCCAGAGCGCCGGGGATGATGGTGAAGGTATTGGAGATACCATCCTGTGCATCATTGAACGGAAGCTTGGAAACGGAGGACAGGGATGCAACTGCACCGTGGCTGTCACGGCCGTGCATCGGGTTAGCACCGGGTGCGAAAGGCTGGCCCTTCTTACGTCCATCGGGGGTATTACCGGTAGCCTTACCATAGGTAACGTTGGAGGTAATGGTCAGGATGGAGGTCGTAGGAACACCATCACGATAGGTGTGATGTCTGCGGACAGCGGTCATGAACTTGTGCACAACCCACTGAGCGATCTCATCTACGCGGTCATCATCGTTGCCGTACTTCGGGAAATCACCGGTGGTCTTGAAGTCGGTGATGATACCGTCTTCGTCACGGATGACTTCAACCTTAGCGTACTTGATTGCTGACAGGGAGTCAGCGACAACGGAAAGTCCTGCAATACCGGTAGCGAAGTATCTCTTGACATTCTTGTCATGAAGAGCCATCTCTGCTCTCTCATAGCAGTACTTGTCATGCATGTAGTGGATGATGTTCAGGGTGTT
>JAFYEE010000188.1 GCA_017544405.1 Lachnospiraceae bacterium | reverse complement strand
TTTTTTTTTATCGGGATATGGGGCTCCGTGGTCAAGAGGTTAAGACATCGCCCTTTCACGGCGGTAACACGGGTTCAATTCCCGTCGGAGTCATTTCCTGGTTGATTTTCTAGTCGCTCGCAGCAATGGCTGCTTCGCGAAGAAAATCATACAAGGACGTCGATTTGCCCTTCGGGCAAATGCGACATGTCGCCAAGGCAAAGTCGACATGGCGTGTGATAGTTTTACATTTGGATCTTTAGCTCAGTTGGTTAGAGCAGCCGGCTCATAACCGGCGGGTCCTGGGTTCGAGTCCCCGAAGATCCATTTTTGAACTTTTGCAAACCGCTTTCTTGGATTTCCAGGAAGTGATATACTTGATCGATCAGAAAATGATATCTTCGTATCGATCCTGTCAATATTGCCCGAAGGGCAATTTGACCATCATTTAGAAAATCTTCGCGAAGGAGCCTCTGCTCCGAGCGACATAGATTTTCTTAATGATAAAGGCCCGGTGGCTCAGCTGGTTAGAGCGCCGCCCTGTCACGGCGGAGGTCGTCGGTTCGATCCCGATCCGGGTCGCGAAAAGAGACTATTGTTTTATACAATAGTTTCTTTTTTTATGCTATAATGTCACTACTACTCATTTGTACTGGGAATTTGGTTCCTTCGACATTTCTGACGGGGGAGATGCTATGGTACATATATTTTTGTTGGATCCCTATGTCGGGGGAGACATGGACAGTGAGCATCTTCGCGAGGTGCTCGGTCAGATGCAGGATCTGGAATACTATATTATTACGCTTACATCGGATTGGTATCAGACCGATTATATCAAGCGAATTCAGGAAATCTTTGACGAAGATGACATTCGTTTCTATGTTTGCGGCAGTCTGGAAACATTAAATCACACGATCAATTGTATTGACGATCTTCAGGCCGTGGAGATCGCTTATATTCCTGCGTTTCCTTCGGACAGCTTTATGAAAGTTTTCGGAGAAAAGGCTTCTTTTTTCCATGATTGCGACCGCATGATCAGCGGGAAAGCGATCCCGATGGATTATATCCGCACCAATCACGGAAAAGCACTGAATGTCTTTTCCGTTGGATATACGCTTGGATTCCATTCCACTTCTTTCGTATACAGGCATAAAGAACTCGATGTCCACATCATTCGCGGTTTTTTGATCTTGCTTCGCATGATGCTTGGCCGGGAAATAGATATGAAGGTCGAGGCCGACGGGTATTCCGAGCAGCTGAAGGCAGACGCCGTCTTTTTCGGAAACGGTTGCTGCCACGCCAGTATGCTGTATTACGAGAAGCATCCGTCGCTTGTGGACGGGAGGGGGACGCTTTGCATCCACAGGAAAGCGGGAATATTCGATGTGATCCGCCAGTATGTTCATCTGCGCAGGAAGAATTACGATCTTCAGAAGAAGGATGCGACCTCTTTTCTTTCGTGCGATGTGACGCTTCATTCCGAGGAACCGGTTATGGGATATATGGATGAGATGCCGATCTGCACGGATCGAAACTGGGAGATTCATATGGTTCGACAGGGAATGCAGTTTGTGCTTCCCAGGGGGGTGTCCCTATGAATAATTCCGCGAATGCAACCCATTGGAAACGCTTTTTTTATATCATGTACATCCTGTTTATGCTTTGGATGGGTGTACTGGTTTTGCTTTTTTCCAGCGCAGGCCCTGTGCTGATGTGGGTCTTTCTGATTCTGGGGATCCTGACGATCGTGTTTCTGCCGATCGTGGATCACCGGATCACGGGGGAAGCCGAGTCTACCCAGATGGTGATGTGCTATACCTGGACGACGATGGCTTTTCTGTTCATGCTTTGCATGGGCGATGCGGAGTATTTTATCTATGCGATGTTTGCAGAGACCATGGTCATGTTTTCTTTTGTCAACATGACCCTGTTCTATGCGCAGATCGAGGGGGTGCTCGTCGGCGCGGCAGCGATCTTCCTTCTGTGGAAATTTGTCGAGCCCTCGCTGGTCAAGGGCCCGGGTATGCTTTACGGTTATGGTGTGCTGATCGCGGCACAGATCGTCAACCATGAGAAGACACGTTTCATCGTCCGGCAGTTGACCATCGGCAAAGAGCAGGAACGCGGCATGAACGATATGCTGAAGGTTGTGGAGGCCAAGCGCCGGGACGCAAAGCTGGCCAACCGGAGCAAGACCGATTTCCTGTCCAACATGTCGCATGAGATCCGCACACCGATCAATTCCATCCTCGGCATGAATGAACTGATTCTGCGGGAAAAGCCGGGCAAGCAGATCTCAGAATATGCGCACAACATCGAGCGCTCCGGCCGGCTGCTTTTGACGCTGATCGATGATATCCTCGATTTTTCCAAGATCGAGTCCGGCAAAATGGAGCTCGTCCAGACGGATTATTACCTGAATTCGATGCTCAATGACCTGCTGGTGCTGCTGGAGCAGCGGGCCAAATCCAAAGGCCTGAAGCTGATCCTGGAGGTAGATCCCAAGCTGCCGAATCACCTGAGAGGCGATGAGGTGCGCGTCCGTCAGATTCTGACGAATCTGCTGACCAATGCCGTAAAATATACAAAGGAGGGCAGCATTACCTTCCGGGTCAGCGGGCGCAAGGTGAAAAATATAGTCTTCCTGCACTATGAGGTTGAGGACACGGGGATCGGCGTCAGCGAGGAAGATCTGCCGAGACTCTTCGACACCTTCACCCGGATCTATTCCCGGGAGACGGTCAATACGGAAGGCTCCGGGCTGGGGCTGAGTATTACCAACACGCTTCTGCAGCTGATGGGAAGCCATCTGGAGGTGCGCAGCCAAAAGGGAGTCGGATCCAATTTCTTCTTCACCCTGAAGCAGGGAGTTGAAGAGAAGGAGCCGATCGGTGAATTCCGCCGGGAGCACTATGTAGAGAAGGAAGGAAACCGGAATCGTCCGCTCGTATACGCGCCGCGTGCCCGGGTGCTCGTGGTCGATGACAATGATATGAACCGCAAGGTCTTTCGGAGTCTGTTGCAGCGCACCGGGGTCCGGGTCGATCAGGCGAGCGGCGGACGGGAAGGCGTGGAGATGGCGGAGAAGAATTCCTACGACATCATCTTCATGGATCATATGATGCCGGAGGTGAACGGAATCGAGGCCTTCCATATGATCCGGGAAGGCGGGGGACCTTGCAAGACTACCCCGATCCTTGTGCTGACGGCAAATACGGTGAACGGAGTCAAGGAACAATATCTCGAGGAAGGCTTCGACAGCTTCCTCTCCAAGCCGATTATGCCGGAGCGGCTGGAGATGGCGATCCATGATTTTCTGAAGCCCGAACTGCTGGAGGAGCCGCCGGAGGAGCCGGAGGAAAAAGCGGCTTCGGTCATCCCGAAGAGCGGCAAGGATCTGTCGGATCTTCCGACGGTGGACGGACTGGACTGGAATCTCGCCGGCCTGCATTTTACGAGCCGGGAGATGCTGATGGATGCGCTTCGGGACTTCTATCATATCCTGCCTGGGGAGGCGGACCGGCTGGAGGCGCTCTACCGGGCGTTGCCGGAGGCGGAGACGGTCGCGGAGTACCGGATTCTGGTGCACAGCATGAAGAGCAGTGCCAATCTGGTCGGCATCGTGCCCCTTGCGGGGACGGCCAAGCTTCTGGAAAATGCCGCGGCGAACGAAAATGTCCAAATGCTGCGGGAGGTGACCCCTTCCTTCCTGACGTGCTGGAGATCCTACGAAGCGCTGCTGTCGGGGCTTTTCCCCGGAGCGGCTGCAGAGCCGGAGACGGCCTTCGATGCGGAAGCCTTCTGGGAGCTTTTTGAGGATCTGCTTCTGGCCTCTGCGGATCTGAATATTGATGTTTTGGATGATCGCATGGAACGCATGGAGAAGATGCGGGTTCCGGAGCAGATGCAGGGCACGGTTCAAAAGCTGCGGGGGATGGTGACGGAGCTCGATACCGACGGAATCCAGAGAATGGAGGAGGAGGTGCGCCGGAGGATCGCTTCGGTCTGAGGGGACCGCGAGGACGGAGGATCGCATCAACTTTCGAGTATAAGAGAGGAACGTCCGGCCAGAGGCCGGACAGGATGAAAGATGCTTGGAGTAAATGTCAGAGATGAGACGATGGAAGAGATCGTGGCAAGGCTGCTCCCGGAAGGGGGAGAGCCGTATCTGAAGTTGATTACCGCCTTTGTGGAGACCCTGGTTCGCTATGTGGACCCCGGGACGGAGGCGGAGAACGGCTTTTTTGTAAAGGAACTTCCCGCCACGGAGTATGTGACGCAGGTGATGGCCTGGGAAGAAGGGCTGGTGACCTGCCTTTCGGAGGGGGACGGGGGGCTGCTTGCTGCCGCCAACAAGTATTCCGGAGATACACAGACCGAGCTGTCCGAGGACGCGCTGGATGCGGTCGGTGAACTGCTGAATTGCGCGAACGGTGTCTATGTATCCGCGCTCAGCCGGCAGGGATCCTATCTGGAGCTGCTGCCTCCCGGAGCGGAGGAGCTCGAGGAGCCCGTGAAGCCGGACACGATCTGCCGGATCCCGCTGATCGTGCTGGGGAAGAAGCTGTTTTTGACGGTGGCAGAATTACAATAGGGGGACAAGCTTATGGGGATAGCAAAGGTATTGATCGTCGATGATTCCAGGACATCGAGACGGCTTCTGCGGGAGATGCTGGAACGCAACGGCTTTGAGGTGGCCGGTGAAGCATCCAACGGCGAAGAAGGCTGGCAGATGTACGGTCAGGTCAAGCCGGATCTCGTGACGATGGACATCACGATGCCCAAGATGGACGGGATCGAATCCTTAAGCCTGATTCTGCGCGACGACAGTGAGGCGAAGATCATCATGATCACGGCGGCCGGTCAGCGCGAGAAGATGGTGGAGGCCATCAAGCGCGGCGCATTTGACTTTCTGACGAAGCCGTTCGATGAGGAAAAAGTGATTCAGACTCTGAAGGATGCCCTAAATTAAAAATTCTCCTTGACAGTTTTTATCAGTTGCGTTTATAATAGCCTTTGTTGCGGAAGTCACAAGCGTCTTTCGCAGCAAAGCTGGATGTGCGCGTAGCTCAGCTGGATAGAGCGTCTGACTACGGATCAGAAGGTCGGGAGTTCGAATCTTCTCGCGCACGTAACGAAGACCATGCGCGAAAGCACATGGTCTTTTCCATTTTTCGGAGAATGCGGATGGACAATCGCAGGTACTGCCGGAAATGTCTGATGCAGGACATGGGCGGGCAGGAGCAGTTTTTTGCTGATCTGAAAGCGTATATCGAAGCGATCGCCCCGGAGGACCGCACCCCGGAAGCATCTTACGCGGAGCGGCTGCAGCGCTGCAGGGAGTGCGATTATCTCGAGCAGGGCATGTGCAGGGCCTGCGGCTGCTATGTGGAGCTGCGTGCGGCGAGAAGGACGCAGCACTGTTCCTACAATCACTGGTAACGGAGAACGGATGAAGACATTTGAACTGATTGCCCCTTGCCATTTCGGCATGGAGGCGGTACTGAAAAAAGAGATCCTCGACCTCGGCTATGACATCACCGAAGTGCAGGACGGACGCGTCACCTTTTTCGGGGATCCCGAAGCGGTCGCGCGCGTGAATGTTTTTTCGCGCACGGCGGAGCGGATCCTGATCAAGGTGGGAAGCTTTCATGCGGAGACCTTTGAGGAGCTTTTCCAGGGGACGAAGGCTCTGCCCTGGGAGGAGTATATTCCTTCTGACGGCAAATTCTGGGTCGCGAAGGCGGCCAGTGTGAAATCGAAGCTCTTCAGCCCCTCGGATATCCAGTCCATTATGAAAAAGGCGATGGTGGAGCATCTGAAGGAGATCTACGGGATCAGCCGGTTTCCGGAGGAGGGGGCTTCTTTTCCCCTGCGCGTTTTCCTGCTGAAGGATGAGGTGACGATCGGGCTCGACACGACCGGGGAATCCCTGCACAAGCGTGGCTACCGGAAGCTGACGGCGAAGGCACCGATCGCGGAGAATCTGGCGGCGGGGCTGATCCTGCTGACGCCCTGGCACGCGGACCGGATCCTGGTGGATCCTTTCTGCGGGAGCGGCACGATCCCGATCGAGGCGGCCATGATGGCAGCAGGCATCGCACCCGGGATGAACCGCTCGTTTCTGGCGGAGAACTGGCCGCATGTGACGCCGAAGAAGCTTTGGTACGAGTCGGTCTGTGAGGCGCAGGATCTGATGGATCTGAGCGTCGAAACCGATATTCAGGGGTATGATCTGGATGAGGAGATGGTCCGTATCTCCAGAGAAAATGCGAAGCTGGCCGGCGTGGAGAAGCTGATCCATTTCCAGAAGCGGGATGTGGCGGAGCTGAGCCATCCGAAAAAATACGGATTCCTGATCACCAATCCGCCCTACGGAGAACGGCTCTCGGACAAGGAGAGCGTGGAAAAGCTGTACCGCGTGCTGGGACAGCGCTACGCGGCGCTCGATGCCTGGAGCATGTATCTGATCACCTCCTACGAGCAGGCGGAAAGCGCGATCGGACGGAAAGCGGACAAAAACCGCAAGATCTACAATGGAATGATGAAGACCTATTTTTACCAGTTCCAGGGTCCCAAGCCCCCGCGCAGGGAGCACAGGACGCCGGAGCAGACGGAAGGAAAGTAGGGAGAAGTAAGCAGACAGACGATCGGCGGGAAGAAGTAAGCGGACAGACGGAAAGCGGTGACACCTCGGCAGGAAGGATGCGGCGTGCAGACGGAAGAGCATAGAAGCTGGGACAATCCCATATGGACCATGATCGCCTGGAGCGTGATTTTTCTGGGGATCGGGGCGCTTTTTCTGATTGCCGCGTCGCGCAAGACCGTGGTGATTGCGGAAGGTGTGAAAGACGGGAAACATTCCGCGGAGCTACAGGCGCGGGAGGAGATTCCGCTGACCCTCCTGTCAGATGTGCAGGACGGAAAGCTCTATGTGCCGCTCCCGGCCGGCAGCCGTGCAGACCAGATTTATGTAGAGAACCAATATCTGAAAAGGGAACTGCATGTTCATTTAAGGGATGTGGATCCGTCGTACTATGAGGTGCATCCGGTCTACGGCGATCTCTCGCACACGATGTCTTCCCATGCGTACCACACGGGGGAGGAGCTGGTGCTGATCCTTCGCATGGATGCGGTGCTGGAGTACCGTACGGTCATGAACGGCGGGACGCTGGAGATCGAGCAGCAGATTCCGTCGGAGGCTTATCAGCTGCTGGTGGTGCTCGACCCGGAGGAGGAGATCTCTTATCAGGTGGCATCCTGCGTGGCGCTGTATCTGAATGGGGATGTGCGGATCTATCTGAACAGCATGGATGAAAACAGGCTGGGGGACGAGGAGATGGAACGCTTTGTAAAGGACAGCGGCGCGGATCTCTATCTGCGGATCGGGACGACGCAGTCGGAGGATCCTTCGGAATATGGAATCTCAGCGGAGATCGGCACGCTTTATTTTCTGCCGGAGTACGGCAATGCGCAGCTGGCCGATGCCATAGTGCGCGGGGCGGCGATCAGCACCGTCAACCGCGGACGCGGCGTGACGCAGGCGCCGGAGGAGAGCATCCTCTGGAAGATGGAGATCCCTTCCGCAAGAGTGTCGGTCGGATATCGTTCCAATGCGAAGGAGGCAGAGCTTCTGGCGATGGAGGAGTATCGAAAGGAACTGTCCCAGGGCATTGCTGCGGGGATCGCAGAGGCCGGGACTGCGATGCGGCAGTAAGGATCACGCAGAAGATGAACCGGGACCGCGATGCGGCAGGAAGGATCACGCAGAAGATGGGCCGGGACCGCGATGCGGCAGGAAGGATCGCACAGAAGATGAACCGGACCGCGATGCGGCAGGTATCATCATGTTGTGGGCGAAGAAGGCCACGGCGGAGCAATGAGGAGCAAGTGAAAAAATGGCACAGAGACTGGTTTTTGCTACGGGAAATGCGGGTAAAATGCGAGAAATCCGCGAGATCATGGAAGGGAGCGGGTACGAGATCCTGTCCATGAAGGAAGCGGGTGTGGATCCCGAGATCGTGGAGGATGGAACCACCTTCCGGGAGAATGCGATGATCAAGGCACGCGCGGTGGCGGCGCTTCTGCCGGACGCGATCGTGCTGGCGGATGATTCCGGGCTGGTGATCGATGCACTGAACGGGGAACCGGGCGTGTATTCGGCGCGTTATCTCGGAACCGATACACCGTATTCCGTGAAAAACGCGGAGCTGATCCATCGGATGGAGGGCGTGCCGGAGGAAAAGCGCAGCGCCAGATTCGTCTGCGCGATCGCCGCAGTGTTGCCGGACGGAAGAGAGCTGGAGACGGAAGGTCGGATCGAGGGACGGATCGGCTACGAACCGCGCGGAACCTTCGGGTTTGGGTATGACCCCATTTTCTATGTTCCGGAGATCGGTTGTACCACGGGGGAGATCCCGGAGACGGAGAAGAATAAGATCAGCCATCGCGGCAGGGCCCTGGAGCGGATGAAAGAGGAATTGAAGAAACTATGAAGGTTCTGATCGTCAGCGATACGCACGGAATCATAACAAATTATCGCAAGGTGCTGCAGCTTCACAAGCCGGACCTTCTGATCCACTGCGGAGATGTGGACGGGCAGGAGGATCTGATCCTGGAGTGTGCGGACTGTCCGGTCAAGATGGTCTCCGGGAACAATGATTTTTTCTCGGATCTTCCACGAGAACTGGAATTCAACGTTGGACCGTTGAAGGTCTGGGTTTGCCACGGGCATAATTACTATGTCAACATGTCCTCGGAATTCATCCGCGAGGAAGCCTCGGCGAGGGGCATGGACGTGGTCATGTTCGGACACACCCATCGCCCGGAGGTGCGTCGCGACGGCGGGCTTACTTCGGTCAATCCGGGATCGCTGTCCTATCCGCGGCAGGAGGGACGCAAGCCCTCCTACGTGATCATGGAGGATGACCGCAAGGGGGACTGGCATTACACCATTGCTTATCTTGACACCTGAGGCGTTGGTTCGATATAATTCAGAATTGTGCGGCAGGCCTTTCGAGCCGCAGAATACGGGGCATGGCTCAGCTTGGTAGAGCGCCTGGTTTGGGACCAGGAGGTCGCAGGTTCGAATCCTGTTGCCCCGATTATTAAAAGCCCTTCGCGAAAGACCCACTGGTCTGAGCGATTAGGGCTTTTTATAATCGGGGCAACAATTGCCCCGATGACTGGTAGTCACTTGCGAAGAACCCACTGGTTCGAGCAGTAGAGTCTCTTTTCGTCGGGGCAACAATTGCCCCGATGACTCGCCAGCATCCGCGAAAGACCCACTGGTCTGAGCGATTAGGGCTTTTTATAATCGGGGCAAC
>JAFYEE010000187.1 GCA_017544405.1 Lachnospiraceae bacterium | reverse complement strand
GAGAGATACCGGCGCGACCCTTTCTCCCTTCAACGCATTCCTGCTGCTGCAGGGAACCGAGACGCTGTCGCTCCGCCTCGAGCGCCACGCGGAGAATACGAAGAAGGTGGTCGAGTTCCTGGCAAAGCATCCGCAGGTGGCCAAGGTCAATCATCCCTCTCTTCCGGATCATCCCGATCATGCCCTGTATGAGCGGTATTTCCCCAACGGAGGAGCAAGTATTTTCACCTTCGAGATCAAGGGCGGCCGGGAAGCAGCCTGGAAGTTCATCGACCATCTGAAGATTTTCTCCCTCCTGGCCAATGTGGCGGATGTCAAGAGCCTGGTGATCCATCCGGCCAGCACGACGCACTCGCAGTTAAATGACGAGGAGCTGGCAGAGCAGGGCATTACCCAGAGCACGATCCGACTTTCCATCGGTACCGAGCATATCGACGATATCCTCGAGGATCTGGCACAGGCGCTGGAAGCGGCAAAATAAGCACATCGATTGACAGGGGACTTCCCTGAAACTATACTTATCTGGTAGGATATATGGGGAAGTCCTCCGCCTCTCTGAGGACGAGGCAGGGGAAAACACAGAAGTTCAGGCAATGAAGGAGAGGCAAGATGAGAATATCCACCAAAGGCAGATATGCGATCCGGCTGATGATCGATCTGGCGGAGCACAATAACGGAACCCCCGTGAGTCTGAAGGAGGTTGCGGCCAGACAGAGCATCTCGGAGAAGTATCTGGAGCAGATCATTTCCCTGCTGAACAAGGCGGGATTTGTAAAGAGCATCCGCGGCGCCCAGGGAGGCTATCTTCTGATGGGACAGCCCGAGGACTATACGGTCGGGCGGATCCTGCGGCTGACGGAGAATGTTCTGGCTCCCGCGGAAGCGGAAGAGGAGGATCTCCCCGGGATCGTGGTCACCAATCTGGTCTGGAAGCGGATGGATGAGGCGATCGCGCAGGTCATCGATCACGTCACCATCGCGGATCTGATCACATGGGAACAGGAGCTCGGCGGTACCTACATGATCTGACGCAGAGCAAAAGACAAAAAAGCAGACGGCAAAACAAAGACAAAAACAAAGACAAAATATAAGCAGAAAATAAAAGCCGGGAAAGGCAGAAATGAGGAGGACAACATTATGGCTAAAATTTATCAGGGAACACTCGGACTGATCGGGGGAACGCCCCTTGTGGAACTGACGCATATCGAGAAGCTTCACGGTCTGGATAAGACCGGGACCAGGCTGCTTGCGAAGCTGGAGTATTTCAATCCCGCCGGATCCGTGAAGGACCGGATCGCGAAGGAGATGATCGAGCAGGCGGAGCGTGACGGACTGCTGAAGCCCGGCTCCACCATCATAGAGCCGACCAGCGGCAATACCGGAATCGGTCTGGCAGCCATCGCAACCGCGAAGGGATATCGCATCATCATCGTGCTCCCGGAGACCATGAGCGTGGAGCGCCGGAATATCATCAAGGCTTACGGCGCGGAGCTGGTGCTTTCCGACGGGACGAAGGGCATGAAGGGCGCCATCGAGAAGGCGGAGGAACTTCATGCGCAGATCCCCGACAGCTTTATCCCGGCACAGTTCGACAACCCGGCGAATCCCGCGGCGCATTACAAGACGACGGGTCCCGAGATCTGGGAGGATACCGACGGACAGGTGGATGCCTTTGTGGCAGGCGTCGGAACGGGCGGCACCCTTTCCGGAACCGGCAAATATCTCAAGGAGCACAAGGCGGATGTGAAGGTGGTTGCCGTGGAGCCGTCCGCATCCCCGGTCCTCTCCGAGGGCAGAGCCGGCGCGCACAAGATCCAGGGCATCGGTGCGGGCTTTATCCCCAAGACGCTGGATACCGGCATCTACGATGAGATCATCCCCGTGGACAATGAAGTCTCCTTCGCGCAGGGCAAGGAGATCGCCAAGAGCGAGGGCTTCCTGGTAGGTATCTCCTCCGGCGCCGCACTTTGGGCGGGCCTTCAGGTGGCAAAGCGCCCCGAGTTCGCGGGCAAGACGGTTGTGGTGCTTCTCCCCGACAGCGGCGACCGCTATTATTCCACCGATCTGTTCAAGGATTGAGCAGCCGGGAGGCCTTGCGATCTGCGGATCGTGCATGACAGGAAAATGTTTATGGGTACCCTCCTTACCGGACCCGGTAAGGAGGGTGAATTTATGTGGGACAACGAGGCCGGCATCGGGCAGGAGACAGACGTGCGGGTGCGCATGCGCGGTCCGGCCGGCGGGAATCGTTGCGAAGGAGTGTCCGTCTGTGGCATAATGGTATCGGTCCGTCCGAAAGCGGGCAGGAAAGG
>JAFYEE010000186.1 GCA_017544405.1 Lachnospiraceae bacterium | reverse complement strand
TGTCCAGGAGCGTATTCTCTCTGCGATCTCCGGGGAGTCCGAAGGCAGATTCAACCGCTTTATGGTCGGCGATGTCAAGCAGAGTATCTACGGCTTCCGCCAGGCCAAGCCGGAACTGTTCATGGAAAAATACGGGATCTACACCGGGGAAGGAAACAAGCGGAAGGTAGATCTGAAGATGAATTTCCGAAGCCGCCGCGAAGTCCTGAAGGTGACCAATGCGGTCTTCGCAAGGCTGATGCATCCGCTCTGGTGCGGGATCGATTATGATGACAATGCGGCGCTGAATTACGGCGCAAATTATTCGGATGCTCCCGGCATGAGCGCGGAATATCTGTCCTATCCGGCCGATCAGGCCTCCGTGCTCGGAAGAGCGTGGGATAAGGAGATGATGGAGGCCCTGGTGATCGGCCTTCGCATTCTGGAACTGACCACGCAGGCACAGGTGACCAGGGACAGGGAGGGCAAGATCCTCGCGGCGGCACAGTACAGGGATATCGTGATCCTGCACCGCAGTCCCGGAACAGTGGTGGGGCAGTATCGCAAGGTCTTTGAGATGCTCGGGATCCCTCTGTATGCAGCCTCCAGAACCGGCTATTTTGAAGCGCGTGAGGTGCGGGAGATCCTGCAGTTTTTGCGCTGTCTGAACAATCCGAGACAGGAGATCCCCCTGTTCGGAAGCATGATCGCGGTATTCGGAGGCTTCACGGAGGAGGAAGCGGCACAGATCCGCGTGCTCTGCCCGGCCGGGAATCTGTATGACGCGCTCCTTTCGGCGGCAGGTCTTTCGGAGGACGGGGAAGCTGCGGATCCTTCGGACGATGGAAAAGCGGGAGCACAGGGCAGGATCCCTTCCGCTTTGCAGCGGAAGGCCGGCGACTTTGTGCTGCGTCTGCAGGAGTACCGCCGGCAGGCCGGCTATCTGGGCGTGCGCCGGCTGCTGCAGCAGATCTTCGATGATTATGATTATCTGGACTATCTGTCGGCGCTTCCCGCGGGGGACAGAAGGCGTGCGAACGCAGAGCTTTTCCTTACGCGCGCGGCGGATTATGAGGAGACTTCGTATCACGGACTGTATCATTTTGTCCGTTATATGGACCGCCTGCAGAAATATAACCAGGAGCTCGGGCAGGCGGATCTTCTGGATGAAAATGCGAATGTGGTGCGCCTTATGAGCATTCACCAGAGCAAGGGACTGGAGTTCCCGATCGTGATCGTGGGCGGGATCAGTCACCAGTTCAATCTGCGGGATGTAAACGCCGGGCTGGTGCTGGATGACCGGCTGGGGTTGGGGATCCAGTATGTGGATCCGCTTCTTCGGCTCAAGCGAAGCACGATGCAGCGGGATGTCATTCAGCGCCACAGGCTGCAAGGCGCTTTGGGCGAGGAACTGCGAATTCTCTACGTGGCAATGACGCGTGCCAGGGAGAAGCTGATCCTGGCAGACGGCTCCGGAGCGGCTGCGGATTCGGTGGAAGGCCATACGTTTGCCTCCTACATGAAGGCCAGATCTTTTGCACAGTTCCTGGAGCCGATTCTGGGAGCCCTTCCGCTGGAGCGCAGGGAGATTTCACCGGAGGATCTCGTGCGCGATACCGGCGTGCGGGAACTGTCCCGGAGCAGTCTCGCGGAGGAGCTGTCACATGCGGAAAAGTATGCGGATGCAGAAAAGCTCCGGCAGCTTGCGGATCGCTTCGCAAGTCAGTATCCGTACCAGAATCTGGAAAATCTCTTCACCAAGACTACGGTTTCGGAGCTGAAGATGGCCGCACTGGCCCAGTCGGAGGAAGGGGAGCCTTCCCATCCTCTCTTCGAGACGCAGGAGCGAAAGCACAAGGTGCCCGCCTTCCGCCGCACGGAGCAGGGACCGACCGGCACGATGGTCGGGAATGCCTACCACCGGCTGATGGAGCGGATGGATTTTGACCGGGTGCTCGGCAGCGCGCTCGGCGGGATGCCCGCGGACTATGCGGACTATTCCGGAAAGCTTTCCGCGCAGCGGGAAGAGGTGCTTCGCGCGCTGGAGGACTTCCTTCGGGAGGAATGCGCCGCAGGGCGCATCCGAACGGAGGCGGCAGAGGTGATCCGCCGCGACCGGATCCTGCGCTTTTTTGCGTCAGAGCTGGCCTGGCGTATGTGGCGTGCGCAGCGCGCCGGAACGCTAAAAAAAGAGCAGCCCTTCGTCTTTGGAATCTCCGCGGACAGACTGACTGCTCAGGCCCCGGATGAGACGGTGCTCATTCAGGGAATTATCGATGCATATTTTGAGGAGGACGGGAAGATCGTCCTTCTGGATTACAAGACGGACCATATAGCGTCTCCGGCGGATCTGTGGGACCGGTATCGGGTCCAGATGGATTATTACCGCCAGGCGCTGGAGAAGCTTACGGGACTTCCCGTTTCGCAGCGTTTTCTGTACTCCTTCCACCTGGGAGAAGCGGCTGCGGACTAGTTGTGGGCGAAGGAGCGGATGGTCTGGAACGCATTTTTCACGGGAGGCAGGCAGAGCAGGAGGACGGTGATGAGGCCTTCCGAGAAAATGTAGATGGCATTGTAGACCAGGGAGTAGGGAAGCGGAGCCCATCCCTCCCATGCATAAGCGCCGAAGAAGATCCAGCCGCTTAAGACGGCGAAGAAATACCGTCCGAGGATTCCGGCGATATAGCCCTTGAGCAGACCGTTTTTGCTCTGCCAGAACAGTCCGGAGATCCCGATGGCCCCGAAGGCCAGGATATAATCCACGACGAGCTGCGCGGGGAACAGGATATAGGGATCGATCACCAGCTGCAGGATGCCGTAGGCGATGCCGGAGATGATGCCGGCACCGAGGCCGAACAGGTATCCGGGCAGAGCGATCAGCAGCATGGAGAAGAGGGTGATGGAACCGCCGGTCGGAAAATGATAGAGCTTTAATTCCGACAGAAGGGTCGCAAGTGCGATGGACATGGCACAGAACACCATTTGCTTCGTGGTCAGCGCCACTGCGCTTTTCGGTTTGGAGGATGCGGTGCTCTGTTCTGCTTTTTCATCAACCGGCTTGTACTTTTTCCCGGCGACTTTCGCCAGAACGGACGCTGCGACGATCAGCACAATGAGAATGACCATGAGCAGGACGTAGCCCATGATGGTGGGAAGATATACGGTTTCTCCCCAATCGTTGACCTGTGGATAAAAGAATTGTGACATAGATATGCTCCTTCCTTACGCCGGTATTAACCGGATCAAGTGATGAGGGTTCCGGCCGGAGCCGGTCTCAGCGTAGTCTGCAGGTGCTCCTTAGATGCGCATCTGCAGTGGCAGCTCCCCTTGGAATATTTGCAACGCTTGCACTATACGGCATTTTTTATCGTTCGTCAAGGGTGTTTCCCGCGCGTTCGTCAAGGGTGTTTCCCGCGTTGACGAATCGGCGGAAAAATGGTACATTACCTCTGTGCGCTTTAATGGGTAAACGCGTAAAAGCGCGAAAGCATGAAGCAACATGGAAACGAATTAGAGACAAAGGGGAATACATCATGCCGGTTACAGAATTTTTGGAGCGAAATGCGAGATTATACGGGGACGAGGTGGCTCTGGTGGAGCTGAACCCCGAGGAGAAGGACACCCGCCGGGTGACCTGGAAGGAGTACGATCTGATCGAGCCTTCCGTTTTTGAACCGTATCGCAGGGAGATCACCTGGAGCGTGTTCGAGGAGAAGGCGAACCGTTTTGCCAATCTGCTGATCGCGCGGGGCGTCAAGAAGGGCGACCGTGTGGCGATCATCATGTACAACTGTCTCGAGTGGCTGCCGATCTATTTCGGTATCCTCAAGAGCGGCGCGATCGCGGTTCCGTTCAACTTCCGCTATGATGCGGAGGAGATCCTGTACTGCGCGGAGCTCGCCGAGGTTCAGATCATTGTCTTCGGACCGGAATTCATCGGACGTATCGAGACCAATGCGGACAAGCTGAGCAAAGGAAGACTTCTGATCTATGTCGGCGACAACTGTCCCCGTTTTGCGGAGAGCTACCGCGAACTGGTGGCGGATTGCTCGAGCGTCAAGCCGGATGTGGAGATCACCGAGGAGGATTTCGGTGCCATCTATTTCTCCTCCGGTACGACGGGATTCCCGAAGGCGATTCTGCACAAGCATCAGAGTCTGACACAGGCGGCTGAGATGGAGCAGAAGCACCATTCGACCGGACGGGAGGATACCTTCCTCTGCATTCCGCCTCTGTATCACACCGGTGCGAAATTCCACTGGATGGGAAGTCTGGTGGCCGGAAGCAGGGCGGTCCTTCTCAAAGGCGCGAAGCCGGACGTCATTCTCTCCGCCATCTCCTCGGAGCACTGCACGATCGTATGGCTCCTGGTGCCCTGGGCGCAGGATATCCTGGACGCGCTGGACCGCGGAGAATTGAAGCTGTCCGATTATCAGCTGGATCAGTGGAGACTGATGCACATCGGCGCGCAGCCCGTTCCGCCCAGCCTGATCAAGCGCTGGAAGGAATACTTCCCGAAGCATGATTACGATACGAACTATGGCCTCTCCGAGTCCACGGGCCCGGGCTGTGTCCATCTCGGTGTCGAGAATATTCACAAAGTCGGCGCGATCGGCGTCCCCGGTTACCGCTGGGAGTGCAAGATCGTGGGCGAGGATGACAGCGAAGTAAAGCAGGGGGAGGTCGGCGAGCTCTGCGTGAAGGGCCCCGGCGTCATGACCTGTTATTACAACAACCCGGAGGCAACCGCCGAAGTCCTGAAAGATGGCTGGCTCTATACCGGTGATATGGCGATGCAGGATGAGGATGGCTTCATCTTCCTCGTCGACCGCAAGAAGGATGTCATCGTCAGCGGCGGTGAGAATATCTACCCGGTTCAGATCGAGAATTTCATCCGCACCTTCGACAAGGTGAAGGATGTCGCCGTCATCGGCATGCCGGATCACCGCCTCGGTGAGAAGACGGCTGCCATCATCGAGATCAAGGAAGGCTACACCTGTACCCGCGAGGAGATCGAGGAATTCTGCTTAGGGTTAGCCAGATACAAGCGTCCGAAGGAGATCTTCTTCGAGGAGATCCCGAGAAATGCAACGGGCAAGATCGAGAAGCCTGCCCTGCGCAAGCGCCATGGAGCGGATATGCTGGTCGCACAGGAAAACAAGGGCTAAAACATGCTGCGTGAAGGAAGTCTGGAGGACATCTCTGACGGAAAATTATACGGACCGACCGACATGGTGCGCGCAGATACCTGCGGATGTAAGGGCTGTGCCAGATGCTGCGAGGTCATGGTGGATACCATACTCCTGTCGCCGCTGGATGTGGCAAACCTCTGTGAGGCCTTAGGGAAGAGCTTCCCGGAGCTGGTGGAGGAAGGAGCGCTGGAGGTGCGCATCATCGATGGTCTGATGCTCCCGGTGTTAAAAGGACAGCCCCAAACCGATGAAGCAGGTCATCCGCTTCGCAATGCATACGGCGAGGAACTTGCCCCCTGTCCTTTCTTAAGTGAGGAGAAGCGCTGCTCGGTTCATGCGTCGCGACCGGATCTGTGCCGGCTTTTCCCGCTCGGGCGCTTCTACCCGGAGGATCCCGGGGAAGCCTTTTCCTATTTCCTGCAGGATCAGCAGTGCGATCATCCCCGCGTGAAGACGAAGATCCGCAAATGGATCGGACCGGCTGCGGAGGAACCGTATCGTAAGTTCCTGACCGACTGGCACGAGATCGCGGCCGGTATGCGCAGACTGTCGCAGGAATACCTGCAGAGCAGTGCACCGGAAAATGCTTCGGAAGGTGTGACGGAGACGCCGGAGACCCTTGAAGCACGCATGCGCGAGGGCATGGAACGCAGCCTTTCCGTGGCCCAGCGCATTTTTACCCTTTTCTATGCCCCCTACACGCCCGGCCGGTTTTACGAAGAGTTCGAGCAGCGCAGGCAAAGCCTGTTAGATTTGGTATAATTCCATAGGTTTTATCATGACAGGAGCCATGCCGCCTGTCGGAGAGCTTTGGACTTCGGTAAGAGGTAAGTAAAAAACGGGAATCGGAGGATTAACATCTTCCGGTTCCCGTTTTTTATGTTTTATGATGCTTACCGGTTCATATCCGATCAGCTCTTGAAGAAGAGGCCCATGATGCCTCTTCCCAGGCTCGCGCCGACATTGCCGCCGAGCGTCTTGCCGAAGGATCCGCCGACGGTCTTGCCGAGCGTCTTACCGACCTCGCGTCCGACGGTGCCGGCCGTGGTCTTGGCTACGCTCTTCGCCGCGGAATTCACCTTGTAGCCCATGGAATTCTTGTCCTTTTTGCCCTTCTGCTTCTCGGCTGCGGCCTGTGCGGCAGCCTCCTCCGCGGCAGCGGCCGCCTCGAGTCCCTGTCTCGTCAGGAATTCGTAAGCGGAGTCACGGTCGAAGTAATCGTTGTACCGGGAGTAGAGCATCGAGCTTCGGATCTGGCTCTCGCGCACGGAATCCTCCAGGGAGCCCATTTTGCTCTGCGGGGGCAGGATCTTCGTGCGCTGGACGATCGTGGGAACACCTTTTTCATCGAGTACGGAGACGATCGCTTCGCCGATGCCGAGCTCGAGGATCGTGTCGTAGGTATCAAAATCCGGATTCTCGCGGTAGGACTGGGCAGCGGCTTTGACTGCCTTCTGTTCCGCGGGCGTGTAAGCGTGGAGCGCGTGCTGGATCTTGTTGCCGAGCTGCGCGAGCACGCCGTCCGGAATATCCTTGGGCGACTGTGTGATGAAATAGATGCCGATGCCCTTGGAACGGATCAGCTTTACCACCTGCTCAATGCGGTCGAGCAGCGTCTTGGAAGCGTTCGAGAAGAGCAGATGCGCCTCATCGAAGAAGAAGACCATCTTGGGCTTCTCGAGGTCGCCTGCCTCCGGGAACATCTCGAAGAGCTCGGACATCAGCCAGAGCAGGAAGGTGGCATACATATTCGGGTTGTTGACTAATTTTTGGCAGTCGAGGATCTGGATGGTTCCCTTGCCCGTGCCGTTGTTCATGAACCAGTCCGCGAGGCTCAGGGCCGGCTCGCCGAAGAACTGATCGGCTCCCTCGCTCTCGAGAGCGACGACCGCGCGGATGATGGTATTGATACTGGCCTTAGCGATATTGCCGTACTCGGAGGAGAGATCCTTGGAATTCTCCGCCACATAATTCAGCATTGCCTTGAGATCCTTCGTATCGATCAGAAGGAGATTGTTGTCATCCGCGATCTTGAACACGACGGTCAGCAGATCCGACTGGGTATCGTTCAGCCCCAGAATGCGGCCGAGGAGCAGAGGCCCCATCTCGGAGATCGTCGTCCGAAGCGGCAGTCCCTTTTCCTTGTAGACATCCCAGTAGACACTGGGGTAGGACTGGTAACGGAAGCCCGCCTGATCGAGGCCGAACCGTTTGATGCGTTCCTGCATATCCGCGGAATCCGCACCGGGCTCACACATGCCCGCCAGATCTCCTTTGATATCCGCGAGGAAAACCGGGACACCCGCATCGCTGAAGGACTCCGCCAGCACCTTGAGCGTGATGGTCTTGCCCGTGCCGGTAGCGCCCGCGATCAGGCCGTGGCGGTTCGCCATGCTCGGATAGATATATACGTTTTCTTCACCGCTTTTGCCGATCCAGATCTTATTATCGTAATACATAAGTCTCCTTCCTCTGTGCAGAACATGCTGCAAGCGTGATTTTTCATGCGAAGGGCCCTGCCCGCATCTTGCGCAGATGCCGTATCCGCACCATATTTACAGTATAGCGAAAGAAAAAATGAAAAACAATGATCAATAGTTTATAATAAGTTTTGTTGACTTTTTGGAGGAGACATTCCAAAATGCATTTTGTACAATCTTTTTGCGTATCATGTGTTCATGCGAAAATGGTTGCAGAACCGGCCGGAATAGGAACCGGAAGGTGGAATGGACAGCCGGGCATGACAAAAGGGGGACTTCCCCGAAAGGAGTATTGGTAAGATGGTTCGAAGATTATTACGGGAGGTTAAGGAATTCCGGAAAGATTCCATCATCACGCCGCTTTCGATGATCGGCGAAGTGATCATGGAGCTTCTGGTTCCGTATCTGATGGCCTCCATCATTGATGACGGCATCGAAGCCGGAGATATGTCAAAAATCCTGCAGGTGGGCGGGCTGATGCTGGTCTCTGCGGCCATGGGACTGCTCTTCGGTCTCCTCGGCGCGCGGTTCGGCGCGCGGGCGGCGACCGGCTTTGCACGCAATCTGCGCGAAGCGATGTTCAATAAGATCCAGACCTATTCGTTCGCGAATATCGATCATTTCAGCACGGCCGGTCTGGTGACCAGGCTGACCACGGATGTCACGAATATCCAGAATGCCTACCAGATGGTCCTGCGCATGGCGATGCGCGCCCCTTTCAGTCTGATCATTGCGATGGTGATGGCCTTTACGATCAATGCCCGCATCGCATCGATCTATCTGGTCGCGGTGGTGCTGCTGGCCTGTGTGCTGTCCCTGATCATCCGGAGAGCGACGGCGACCTTCATGCAGGCCTTTCCCAAGTACGATGAGCTCAATGCCTCCGTGCAGGAGAATGTCAGCGCGATCCGTGTCGTGAAGGCCTTTGTCCGCGAGGATGAGGAGATCTCCAAGTTCCACCGCGCGGCGGACGGCATCTACAAGATCTTCGTCAAGGCGGAGAAAAATGTCATTGTGAACTTCCCGATCCTGCAGCTGACGGTCGATACCTGTATCCTCCTGATCAGCTGGATCGGAGCGAAGATGATCGCATCCTCCCAGCTGACCACCGGTGAGCTGACGAGCCTTCTCGCGTATTGCATGAGCATCCTGATGAATCTGATGATGCTCTCCATGATCTTTGTCATGATTTCCATGTCCATGGCCAGCATGCGCCGTGTGTACGAGGTCCTCGAGGAGGTCCCCGACATCGCAAATCCCCAGCAGCCGCTGATGGAGGTCCCCGACGGGTCGATCTCCTTCCGCAATGTCTCCTTCTCTTATCACAAGGAGGGCGGAGAGCCGATCCTGCGCGATATCAATCTGGAGATCGCGCCCGGTCAGACCATCGGCATCATGGGCGGCACCGGTTCGTCCAAGACAAGTCTCGTGAACCTGATCAGCCGTCTCTACGATGTGAAGGACGGAGAGGTGCTGGTCGGCGGCCACAATGTGAAGGAATATGACCTGGAGGTCCTGCGCAATCAGGTGGCGGTCGTCCTTCAGAAAAATGAGCTTTTCTCCGGCAGCATTCTGGATAATCTCCGCTGGGGCAAGCAGGACGCGACGGAGGAAGAGTGCCGGACCGCCTGCCGCATCGCTTGTGCGGATGAATTCATCGAAAATATGCCTGACGGATATCTCACCCACATCGAACAGGGCGGAACCAATGTATCCGGCGGTCAGAAGCAGCGTCTGTGCATCGCAAGGGCGCTCCTGAAGCAGCCGAAGATCCTGATCCTCGATGACTCCACGAGCGCCGTGGATACCGCGACGGATGCGAAGATCCGCAGAGCATTCCGCGAGGATCTTCCGAAGATGACCAAGCTGATCATCGCCCAGCGTATCTCGAGTGTGCAGGATGCGGACAAGATCCTGGTGCTCGATGAGGGCGAGATCAAGGGCTTCGGCACCCACGAGGAGCTTCTCGAGACCAACGAGATCTACCGTGAGGTCTACGAGTCCCAGACCGGCGGAAGCCGTGACTTTGATGAAACGGAGGTGGGCTAAATGGCGAGAATGAACGCAATCGGCAGACCCAAGCCCAAGCTCGATCATCCGGGAAAGCTTTTTGCCAGAGTCATGGGATATGTCTTTAAGAATTATCTTCCGCACTGTATCCTGGTGCTGATCTGTATCGTGACCAGTGTGCTCTGCAACCTGCAGGGAACGCTTTTTACCAGGAATCTGGTGGATGATTATATCAAGCCCTTCCTGCTGACGCAGAATCCGGACTTTGGCCCCCTGGGGCGTGCGATCCTGCGCGTGGCGGGCTTTTACCTGCTGGGGATCATCGCAGGGTACGTGAACCAGCTTCTGATGGTCTATGTGACCCAGGGCACGCAGCGCCGGATCCGCGAGGATATGTTTGACCGGATGGAGCGCCTGCCCATCAAATATTTTGACACCCATGCGCACGGCGATATCATGTCGATCTACACGAACGATATCGATACGATGCGCCAGATGATCAGCCAGAGTATCCCACAGTGCATCAACTCCGCCATCACGATCGTGGCGACGCTGGTCAGCATGATCATGCTCAGCGGTACGCTGACGATCACGACCCTGCTGATGGTCGGCCTGATGCTCTGGGCGACCGGCTTCGCGGCCAAGCAAAGCAGCCGCAATTTCGTCGAGCAGCAGAAGCGCCTCGGCAAGGTGAACGGCTACATCGAGGAGATGATGAACGGCCAGAAGGTCATCAAGGTCTTCTGCCACGAGGAGGAGAGCAAGGCGCAGTTCAAGGAGCTCAACGATGCACTCTTTGAGAGCGCGGACAAGGCCAATACCTATGCCAATGTCCTCGGCCCCATCAATGCGCAGCTCGGGAACCTGAGCTATGTGGTCTGCGCGGTGGTCGGCGGCGCGCTGGCGCTGAACGGGATCGGCGGGCTCACGGTCGGCGGACTGATCACGTTCCTGATGCTGAACCGCGGCTTTACCATGCCGATCAATCAGGTGTCCCAGCAGTTCAACGCGATCATCATGGCACTCGCCGGAGCGGACCGTATCTTCAAGCTGATGGATGAGAAGCCGGAGACGGACGACGGTTATGTCGTGCTGGTCAATGCGACCACGGACGCGCAGGGCAATCTGACCGAGAGCAGCGAACGCACCGGAAAATGGGCCTGGAAGCATCAGCACCAGGCGGACGGAAGCATCGATTACAAGCCGCTCGAGGGAGATGTGCTCTTCCTCGGTGTGGACTTCGGCTATACGGATGAGAAGATGGTGCTGCACGATATCAAGCTCCATGCGCAGCCCGGGCAGAAGATTGCCTTTGTCGGCTCCACCGGCGCGGGCAAGACGACCATCACCAACCTGATCAATCGTTTCTACGATATCCAGGACGGCAAGATCCGTTACGACGGTATCAACGTGAACAAGATCAAAAAGGCGGACCTGCGCAGATCCCTGGGCATGGTACTGCAGGATACGCACCTGTTCACCGGCACGATCGAGGAAAATATCCGGTACGGCAAGCTCGATGCCACCCATGAAGAGGTGGTGGCAGCCGCAAAGCTCGCCAACGCGGATCATTTTATCCGGAGACTTCCGGACGGGTATGATACCATGCTGACCGGCGACGGCGCGAACCTGAGCCAGGGACAGCGCCAGCTCCTCGCGATCGCCAGAGCGGCGGTGGCGGATCCTCCGGCCCTGATCCTCGACGAGGCGACCAGCTCCATCGATACCCGCACCGAGCGGATCGTGCAGGAGGGCATGGATCGCCTGATGGCAGGACGCACGACCTTCGTGATCGCGCACCGTCTGTCCACCGTCCGCAACGCGGACTGCATCATGGTCCTTGAGCAGGGACGCATCATCGAGAGCGGTACTCATGACGAGCTGATCGCGGCCGGCGGAAAGTACTACAGCCTCTACACCGGCAACAAGATCGCGGAGTAGGAGGCTTAGAAAAAGGCAAAATAAAAAGGCAAAACAAAAAGGCATGCTTCCCGTTCAAAATGGGAGCATGCCTTTATGGTTATCTCTTATTCTTCTTTCCGTTCGTCCCGCTCACTTTTGAGCTCGTCGATCACATCGCTCATGACGCGGTCGTTCTCAATCTCGTTTTTCTCGCGCTTCCAGGTCTCATACTCCTCCGCGCGCAGATCCTTCTCTGTGACCTCGAAGGTCTCACGGTCCAGATCCTGTACGCCGAGCGCCTGCTTCATGGCGTCGATGATGCGTCCGCGGACGATCTCGGCGACCTCTCTGGTCTTGAGATCCTTGTACTCCTCGTAATACAGGGGCTTCAGGTAGTAGACCTGCGTGGTGACCTTGCGGAGCGAATTGAGTTCAAAGGGCTTGTAGGAATCGATCAGTGCGACCGGAACGATGGGCACTTTGGCCTTCATGGCCGGCTTGAAGGCGCCGGGCATGAATTCCTGTACATTGTTGCGGTTGTGGAAATATCCTCCCTCCGGGAAGATGATGATGCGGCGTCCCTCGGACAGCGCCTTGCTGACCTCGTTCATCGTTTCTACCTGAGCGCGCATGTTTGTCTTGTCCAGGCGGAAGCCCCGGGAGATGGCGATGATTCCGTTCGCGACGGGCATTTTGGAACGCTTGGCATCCATGACGGCCGTGCAGGGCGCATCGTGGCTGTAGACGATGCCGAGCGTGTCATATTTTCCCTGATGATTCGGATACATGGCGTATCCGCCTTCCTTCGGGAGATTTTCCTGGCCGAAGGCTTTGGTCCGGATCCGTGCGTTGATCATCACCTGCCGGACGACGCGCCGCACCGTTTTATAAGCGCGTTTCTCGGGGAAACGCTTCGGGTGCTTTGCCATGATCCGCATCTTGGTGCAATAGTAGATGATATAGGGGATGGAGATGAGTATGACATAATAGAATCGCAGCATCTCACAGGTTCCTTTCTTGCATATCTCTGCAAAGACTGCTATATTCTAACATATTTTATCTTGTTTTCCAAACGAGGTGCGTTACATGAACCCAACCATTAAAGCGGTCCTGTTTGATCTGGACGGAACGATTCTCGATACCGAGAAATTTTATCGGAAAAACTGGCCGATCGCCGCAAAGCAGTTCGGCTATGCGATGACCGACGAGCAGGCGCTGGCGATCCGCAGTCTCGGGCGCCCTTTTGTGGTGGAACGCTTCCGGGAATGGTTCGGCGAGGACTGTGACTACTGGGCGATCCGTAAGTACCGCAGTGAACTGGTGAAAAAGGATATGGAGGAAGAGGGCATCCACCCGAAAAAGGGAGCCCGGGAGCTTCTGGAATATCTGCAGAAAAAGGGGATTTTGCGCGCAGTGGCGACGGCCACGGATGTCCCGCGCGCGACGAAATTTTTGGATGGCGTGGGACTTTTGCCCTATTTTGACCGGATCTGCAGCGCCGCGGATGCGCCGCAGGGCAAGCCGGACCCGTATGTCTATCTGGAAGCCTGCCGGCAGCTGGGCCTTCCGCCGGAGGAGTGTCTTGCGGTCGAAGATGCGCCGAACGGGATCCGCTCCGCCGCGGCCGCAGGGTGCAGAGTGATCTTCGTGCCGGACCAGACCGGGGAGGAGCCGGAGGTGGCAGATCTGATCTATGCCAAAGTGAGCGACCTGACCGGGATCATGGAACTGCTGTAAAGGGCAAAAAAAAGAGAGGCTTTTTGCCTCTCTTTTGCGTTATCCCAGCGCCACATCGAGCACCATCATGATGGAAAAGCCGATGGCGAACCCCATGGTGGACCAGTTGGAATGCTTGCCCTCGGAAGCTTCGGGGATCAGCTCCTCGATGACGACATAGAGCATGGCGCCGGCAGCGAAGGAGAGCATGTACGGCAGGACCGGCTCCATGACCCGGGTGAGCGCGATCATGAGCAGTGCGCCGAGCGGCTCCACCGCGCCGGAGAGCGTGCCGAGCAGGAAGGCCTTTCCTTTCGAAGCGCCGCCATCGCTCTTCATGGGCATCGAGACGATCGCACCCTCGGGGAAGTTCTGGATCGCGATACCGATGGCCAGCGACATCGCGCCGGCGAGCGAGACCGTGGCATTCCCGGAGAGGAATCCGGCAAAGACGACACCGACGGCCATGCCCTCGGGGAGGTTATGGAGCGTTACGGCCAGCACCAGCATGGTGATCCGGGAAAAATTGCTGCGCAGACCTTCGGGCTCCTCAGCGTGCAGGTGCAGGTGGGGGATCAGCGCATCCATCATAAGCAGGAAGCAGAATCCGATCATCAGACCGGCGACTGCAGGGACAAAGCGCCACTTTCCCATCTGCGGAACGCTCTCCATGGACGGGATCAGGAGCGACCAGACGGATGCTGCGACCATCACGCCTGAAGCAAATCCGAGCAAGGCCTTCTGGAAGGTGTTGCTCATTTCATTTTTCATAAACAGTACGCAGGCTGCGCCGAGTGTGGTCCCGAGGAAGGGGATCAGCAGTCCTGCGGCAAGGGTAAGTGTCATGACGGGAGACTCCTTTCGTGCGATTAGTCTTTTGCATGTAATCACCGGATGCGCTTCTATTCTACGAAATTTTTGCAAAAATGAAAAGGAAAAGCATATAATGGAGCGTGGATCGGAGGAGGAACGCATGAAGGGAAGGACACAATTGGCAGGGGCTGTGCTGGCGGCGCTTTGTCTGGCGGGATGCGGGGCGGATGAGACCGCGCAGACCGCGGAAAACCGCGAAAAAATCCTGGAACGGAACCATCTGTCCTTGCAGGAGATCGAGGTGGATGTCCCGGAGATCGAGGGAGAGCACGAGATCCTCTTCCTGGCGGATACGCATCTGTCGCTCTGCGACGAGCGGGATCCGGAGCTACAGGACAAGGCGGCGCAGCGCTACGCGTCCTTTGCGGACGCGGAAGGGCGGAAGGCGGATGAAACCTTCCGCGCCTGGATGGAATATATTCAGTGGGAGCAGCCGGAGCTGGTGATCTTCGGCGGGGATATCCTGGATTCCGCCATGTACGCCTCGATCGATCTTCTGAAGGAGGAATGGGCGGATCTGCCCTGTCCGTATGTCTATTCCATGGGCAATCACGACTTTGAATACGGGACGGAATATTACACGCAGGCGGCCTTTGAAAACTACCTGCCCCGTCTGGAAACCGTGTCCGAAGCGCGGGACGGCTTCCAGAGGAAGGACTGCGGGGATTACCTCGTATTCGCGCTCGACGATTACAATAACCGCTATGCAATGCCGGCTCTGGAAGGCTTCCGGGAGGCGGCCGCGTCCGGAAAGCCGATCCTTCTGGTCACCCACGTGCCGCTGGAACCTATGACGGATGACCGTTCTCTCATCGAGGCGTCCATCGATGCCTGGGGTGCGTCCGGGGACGGAAAATCCCGCGTGGTCCTCGGCAGGGACGGCCTCGGGATGGATGAGACAACCCTTGCGCTGACCGGCGAGATCCTCGCACAGGACAGCCCGGTCTGTCATGTGCTTGCCGGACATGTGCATTTTCCGCACGAGGACCGGCTGACGGACAGGATCTCGCAGACGGTGACGGAGGCCGGGTATGAGGGCGGAGGGGTCCGTCTGATCCTAAATTGATTTATTTTATCCAATTTTTTTGGTCGGTATCAATTTAACGCGTTAGTTTGCTAGCATACAAAAGGAAACGATAAAATAAATCAAAGTGTACAATTGCGCTAAATTAAGCAGTTTTCAAGAGTACGGTTTTCGGTTTTCATGTCCTGAAGATTTTTTGGGGGCGAAGAGGGAAAATCAAAACTTGGCTTTTTTTTAACAAAGAGCCTTCCGGACCTCTCGCGAAGGTTGACGAAAGGCTTGAAAGAGGCTAGAATTTGCTAGTGGTGTGCGATTAGGCGAAAGCCATGGCACACCATTTTTGGATTATCCAAAAAGAAATAAAAAAGGAGGATGAAAGTAATGATCAAGTTTCGCAAAACGCTTGCGGCTATGCTTGCAGTTACCATGGTTGTAGGTCTGACGGCCTGCGGCAGTGGCAATGGCGGCAGCGACGCAGGCAACACCCCTGCTGCTGATACTACGCAGCAGACTGACACCACCCCTGCAACGGATCAGACCACTTCCACCGACGCCGGTACCGATACCGAGCCGGCTGCGGAAGCAGATACCCGTCTTGCAGCGGAGGTTTATCCCGAGGAGTTCAATGTAGAGGGCTGGACCGATGAGTCTTCCGCACTCTATGCGGATGTCCTGGGCGAGTTCAACGAGTACTATCAGAAGTCTCTGGTTGTTGACAGCCTGTCCGAGCGCTGGGCTCTGATGGCGATCGCAGAGGCGAAGATGCTGGAGTCCGGTGTCTTCATTCCCCTCTCCACCAGAGGCGGCAACTACGCGATCTCCCGCGTGGCTCCCTACACGGTCAACTCTACCCTGTGGGGCAATGACAGCGACCGTTTCCATCAGGCACTGATCGCTGACAAGTTCATCATCCCCGCTGACCGCGACGAGATGAAGGCAAAGTGGGCAGAGCTGAAGGGTACCGGCACCTACGAGCAGTGTGCAAAGGATTTCCTGGCTGAGAAAGGCTACACCCTGAGCGATACCTACAATGTTGCCATGACCAGCAACGTCACCACCTGGGACGCTCTGAACACTTCCCGTCAGGCAGACTCCGAAGCGATCGTTCACACCTATGACGGTCTGATGGAGTACGATATCGAGAACGTTCAGCAGCCCGCTCTGGCTACCGGCTATGAGGTTTCCGACGATGGCCTGACCTACACCTTCCACATTCGTGAGGGCGTACAGTGGGTGGATTCCCAGGGCCGTAAGATCGCCGATGTCAAGGCAGACGACTTCGTGGCAGGCATGCAGCACATGATGGACTGCATGGCAGGTCTGGAGTATCTGGTACAGGGCATCATCAAGGGCTCCAATGAGTACATCTCCGGTGAGACCAGTGATTTCAGCACGGTCGGCGTAAGCGCTCCGGATGATTACACGCTTGTTTACACGCTGGAAGCTCCCTGCTCCTTCTTCACCACCATGCTGGGCTACAATGTCTTCGCACCTCTGTGCAGAGACTATTACACCTCCCAGGGCGGTAAGTTCGGCGAGGAATTCTCCGCGGACGACGCAAGCTATGTCTATGGCACCGATCCGGACCATATCGCATACTGCGGTCCTTACCTTGTCACCAACTACACCCCGGACACCACGATCGTGTACGAGGCAAATCCGACCTACTGGAACAAGGACAACATCAACATCAAGAAGCAGGTATGGGTATTCGAGGATGGCACCGATGCCACCAAGACCTACACCGACGCTGTCGCCGGTACGCTGGCAGGCACCGGTCTGAATACCGCTTCCCTGGAGGTTGCAAAGGCAGATGGCAACTTTGATCTGTACGCTTACACCTCCGCTACGGATGCTACCACCTTCAACGGCTTCCTGAACATCAACCGTAAGGCATTCGCTAACTTCAACGATGCTACCGTTGCTGTTTCCGCTAAGACCGTGGACGATGCGAAGAAGACTGCTGCAGCAATGCAGAATGTGCACTTCCGCAGAGCCCTTTGCTCTTCCCTCGACAGAGGTTCCTACAACGCACAGTCCCAGGGCGAGGAGCTGAAGCTCAACAACCTGCGTAACTGCTACACTCCCGGAACCTTCGTGTTCCTGGAGGAGGAGACCACCGTTGACATCAACGGTACGGCTACCACCTTCCCTGCAGGTACCTTCTACGGCGCTATCATGCAGGCACAGATCGATGCGGACCAGGTTCCCTGGACCGTATGGGATCCTACCGCTGACGGCGGCATCGGTTCCTCCGACGGCTTCGATGGCTGGAACAATCCGAGCTACGCGAAGTCCGAGCTCGAGGCAGCAGTCGCTGAGCTGGCTGCAGCCGGCATTGAAGTAAGCGCTGAGAATCCGGTTCAGATCGATCTTCCTTACTTTGCAGGCAGCGAGATCTACACCAACCGCGCAAACGTCTTCAAGCAGTCCTTCGAGAGCACGCTGGAGAATAAGGTTGTTGTGAACCTGATCCCCTGCGAGTCCGCAGACGACTGGTATTATGCAGGATACTATCCTGAGTACGGCTACGAGATGAATGCCGATATGATGGATGTCTCCGGATGGGGTCCCGACTACGGTGATCCTCAGACCTACCTGGATACCATGCTTCCTGATTATGCTGGATACATGGTCAAGTCCATCGGTATGTTCTAAAACAGAAGGTAGAAACAAGATGCACGGGAGGAACGGACCGGTTCCGTTCCTCCCAATGTGCGTCTGTCAGAGTGGTAGAGTATGGGCAAATATATTCTTAAAAGATTTTTACATGGACTGCTTTCCGCATTCGTGGTCGTGGCGATCGTCATGATCATGATCTATTCGATGCTGGATCGTAACCTGATCTTTGCGGCGGACAATGTGTACCGTAACCTGGGCAACAACCAGAAGACGGTCTACCAGTACCGTAAATGGCAGGAGTACGGTTATATCAATCTGCTCACCTATACGGATTATCTGAAGATGCTTGCGCGCGAGGGGGAGATCGATCAGGAGACCCGCGAGAAGGCTGCGAGCATTGCCAAGAAAGAAGAAAATGACAGTGAACTGGTGGCGGAATATGTCGCCAAATTCAAGGAATACTGCGCGGAGGAAGGCTATACCGTTCAGCGCCTGAATGCCATTATGGCATCTCCGAAGAAATATGCCAGCGGTGGTCAGCAGCAGCTTTTTGCTTACCGGGATCGTCCGCTGTCGTCCCGTCTGGTCGGCTATGTGACCGGACTCATTAAAGTTGACAACATCCATACCGTGGAAGAGATGGAAGACGAAGAGAGGGGCCTGACCTTCACCCTGCACGACCCTGTGTACGGTGGAGAGAAATTTGCTCCCGCCATCATCGGAAACGGTACGTATCATAAATATCTTCTGTATTTTGATCACAGATTTCCTTTCATTCACCAGAATCTGGTGACGCTCAATCTGGGCAAGTCCTACGCGGTCAATGCCGGGATCGATGTGTTCGAGACCATGAACAAGCCGCAGGGCGCTTATGTGACCCGCACGGTGCATTATCCTACCGGACATGTGGAGGAATCCGCGGATGACCTGCACACGGCCGTCTATGTGGAAGGCTCCCTCGAGGGGAATCAGGTCAACATTGACCGTTTCGTGGATGAGTATACTTCCGTTACGACCGAGAAGGCCGGCCTGTCCAAGGTAGGATATTCCTTCAAGATCGGTATCATCGCTGTCCTGCTGTCCTATCTGCTCGGCATCCCGCTGGGTATTCTGATGGCACTTTACAAGGACAAGCTCCTGGACAAGATCTGTACCTTTTATATCATTTTCATCATCGCCGTTCCGTCCCTGGCTTACATCTTCCTGTTCAAGGCGATCGGCGGCAAGCTCGGTTTCCCGACGACCTTTGACATGGATTCCTCGAGCGCGCTGATGTATGTACTGCCGGTGATTTCCCTGGCATTGCCCTCCATCGGCAACCTGATGAAGTGGCTGCGCCGATTCATGATCGACCAGATGAATTCGGACTACGTGAAGTTCGCCCGTTCCGGCGGACTCTCCGAGGGTGAGATCTTCCGCAAGCACATCCTGAAAAATGCGGCGATCCCCATCATTCACGGTATCCCCGCCGGTGTGCTGGGAGCCCTGGTCGGAGCCATCATCACCGAGCGCGTGTACGTCGTCCCCGGTGCAGGTAATCTGCTGACCGTCGCGATCGGTGTGAGAGACAACGGCGTCATCGTGGGTGTAACGCTGTTCTACGCGATTCTGTCCGTGGTATCCATCATCCTCGGCGATGTGCTGATGGGTATGGTAGACCCGAGAATCAGCTACACCTCCAAGTCCCGCTAAGTAATCCCAGTAAACGTCAGAGCGTTTCGGACAGGTTGTCCGGACCGGAAAGAGAAATTCATGGAAAACGAACTCAGAGATTTAAGTGCATACGGCCTCTCCGACGAGGAACTGTTTGCGCACATCGATCACAATGAGCTGGAGTCCGAGAAGATTACGGCTCCCCGCTATTCCTACTGGAGATCGGTGTTCCGCGTGTTCTTCCGCAACAAGGTCAATATCTTTATTCTGGCCGTACTGTTCTTCATTATTATCTTTACTTACCTGTATCCGACGCTGGTCGAATATGACCGCTTCGGTAACCTGATGGATCCTTCGGCAAAGCACCTGACGCCGCAGGCCGCCATCGAAAAATTCGGATTCAGCATCCACTGGATCTTCGGTACCGGCGCTGCCGGCGGATCGACCTTTGACGCGATCTGGAACGGATCGAGGATCTCCGTATCCCTGGCTCTGATCTGCGCGGCCATCAATATGACGATCGGCGTGCTGCTCGGCGCGGTATGGGGCTTCTCCAAGAAGTTCGACCTGATCATGACCGAGGTCTATAACATCCTCGGCAACATCCCCTACCTGCTGCTGATCTCCGTCCTGATGCTGATCTTCTCGCCCACCTTCTGGACGATGGTGCTGGCCTTCACGGTCACCGGATGGATCGGAATCGCCTACTTTATCCGTACGCAGGTCATCATTATCCGCGACCGCGAATACAATCTGGCTTCCCGCTGTCTCGGGACGCCGATCACCCGGATCGCAACCAAGAATATCCTGCCGTTCATGACCTCCGTGATCGTGACCTACGCGGCCGTGGAGATTCCTTCCTACATCTCCTACGAGGTCTTCCTTTCCTACATCGGAATGGGTCTGACCGAGACGACCCTGGGCCGCATGATCTATGAAGCGGAGAGTGCCATGGTGACGCCCGGCTGGGGCTTCGAATTCTGGACGCCCGTCGCCGTCGCATCCATCATCACCGTCACCCTCTACGTCACCGGCCAGAACCTCGGTGATGCTTCCGATCCCAGAACGCACATGTGATGACTCAAGGGATTTCGGACTCAGATTTCCGTGCTTGCACGGGACAATCTGAGGATGAGAAACCCGCCACAAACACGAAGAAGTAGCTATTTTCGAAGAAAATGAGCGGATTCTGAGTGTTTGCAGGATTGCGGGAGTGCGAAGCACGAAGCAATCCGTGGAGTCATCAAGAATAAACAGAAAGCAGAGTAATTATGGAAGATAAAAAGGTATTACTTTCCATCGATGACCTGGAGGTCAAGTTCCGTGTCCGCGGCCGTATCCTGACCGCCATCCGCGGGATCTTCCTGGACATCTATGAAAATGAATCGATCGCCATCGTCGGCGAATCCGGTTCCGGCAAGTCCGTTTTTACCAAGACCTTCGCCGGGATGCTGGATTCCAACGGCTACATTTCCGAGGGCCATGTCGTATTCCACGATCCGGAGCTCGAGGCGACGACCGTGAAGCTGAATGCGGCCGGCAAGCGCGCTCTCTCCGTGATTCAGGCGCATCTGGACCGAAGCAGCCGTCTGGAGGCGGGTGCGAAAACCTACCGTCAGATGCTGGAGCTGGAGTCCGAATACAAGGCGAAAGCGGCGCTCTCCGACGAGGAGGACGAGAAACTCAATGCCGAGATCAGCGCCATCAAGTTCCAGCGCACCGAGCTTTTCAATACCCGCCAGACCTACGATCCGAAGAATGAGAAGGATCTGATCAAGAAGGCCGGAGAAGAGATCGAGGCGCTTGACCGCAAGATCAAGGAGCTCGAAGGAAGCAGAACGGCCCTGATCAAGGAGCGCAAGGAAAAGCTCCAGTCAGACACGACCTATATGCAGTCCTACCGGGAGCGCAAGGCGGGGCTTAAGGAGCAGTACGAGAAGGAGACCGCGCAGGAGATCTCGAAGGAGCAGAAGGAGCGCAATGCACTGCTCGCGAAGGAGATCTATCTGTCCACCGGACGGTACAATTACCGCAGACGGATCAAGGCGGTCCGCCGTCTGGAGCAGGCTGCAACGGAGGCAATGCGCCTCGGCGAGGATCTGTCGACCACCGAGGGCCGCAGCCGGATCTTCACCTCCGATATGTATGTAGAGCTGAAGAGTGAGACTGCAGATGCACTGCACGGCACCTGTATGCTGGACCTCTCCAAGATAACCTATCCCGGAGACTGGGGACAGATCCGCGGTACCAGAATCGCGACCGTCTTCCAGGATCCGATGACTTCCCTGAACCCGATCATCACCATCGGCAAGCAGATCACTTCCGTCATCTTAAAGCACCAGAACTGCTCCGAGTCGGAAGCGAGAGAGCGCGCGCTGATCCTGATGAAGCAGGTAGGTATCCCGAATGCGGAGAACCGTTTTGACGATTATCCGTTCCAGTATTCCGGCGGCATGCGCCAGCGTATCGTCATCGCGATCGCACTGAGCTGCCAGCCGAAGATCCTGATCTGCGACGAACCCACGACGGCTTTGGATGTGACCATTCAGGCACAGATCCTGAATCTGATCAAGGAGCTGCAGAAGGAATACGGCTACACGATCGTATTCATCACGCACGACCTCGGTGTCGTCGCGAATGTGGCCGATCGCGTGGCGGTGCTCTATGCCGGACAGGTGGTGGAGCTCGGAACGGTGGAGGAGGTCTTCTACGATCCCCGTCATCCTTATACATGGGCACTTCTGTCCAGTCTGCCCCAGCTGGCGGAGAAAGGGACAGAGCTCTACTCGATCACCGGTACGCCGCCCTCCCTTTACAACAAGATCAAAGGCGACGCTTTCGCACCCCGCAACCCGTATTGCCTGAAGCTCGATACGCTTGAGGAGCCGCCTATGTTCCGGGTCAGTGAGACACATTATGCCAAGACCTGGTTCCTCGATCCCAGGGCTCCGAAGGTGGAGAAGCCTTCGATCATCGGAGATATTCACGGCAAGCTGGTGTCGGCATACCACCTCGGATAATTCACAGAACCATATTTTTAGGAGAAGTACAAGTGGCACAGGATAAGGATAACAATCAGCGCAGCCGCAAGTCCGTTCTGCCGGAGCACGGCCCTATGGACGAGAACGGCAGAGAGATATTGCTGTCGCTGAAAAATGTAGATATTACCTTCGGCAAGGGAGACACTGCCGTTCGGGCGGTCAAGAATGCCAGCTTTGACATTTATAAGGGAGAGACCTTCTCACTGGTCGGCGAGTCGGGATCCGGCAAGACGACCATCGGTCGTGCCGTGATCTGTGTCAATCCCTGCGCAGCCGGCGAGATCCAGTACAAGGGCGTCCGCATCTCCGGTAAGATCCCCAAGTCGCTGGACCGGGAGCTGATCCGTCAGATCCAGATGGTCTTCCAGGACCCGGCGGCCTCTCTGAACGAGAGAGCGACGGTGGACTATATCATCTCCGAAGGTCTGTACAATTTCCACCTCTTTGAGAATGAGGCGGACCGTGTACGCAAGGTGGAGAAGATCATTCAGGAGGTTGGCCTGCTTCCCGAGCATCTGACCAGATACCCCCACGAGTTCTCCGGCGGTCAGCGTCAGAGAATCGGTCTGGCGAGAGCCATGGTCATGGAGCCGGAGCTGGTGGTGGCCGATGAGCCGATCTCCGCGCTGGATGTTTCCATCCGTGCGCAGGTGCTGAACCTTCTGAAGAAGTTCCAGCAGGAGCGTCAGATCACCTATCTGTTCATCGCGCATGACCTGTCGATCGTTCGTTATATCTCCGATCGTATCGCCGTGATCTATAAGGGAGACATCGTGGAGATCGCACCCGCGGAGGAGCTTTTCAATTTCCCGCTGCATCCCTACACGCATTCCCTGATTTCCGCAATCCCCATTCCGGATCCGAAGCTCGAGAAGAACAAGGTGCTCTACACCTACGATCCTTCCGTGCATGATTACAGCGAGGAAAAGCCGGAGATGGTCTGCATCGGACATGATCACTATGTCTACGGCAGCAAGAAGGAGATTGAAGAATACCGCAAGATCCGAGAGAAGAATGAACCCGTGAAGTCGATCACGATTCTGACGCCCGAGGAGATGGCGAAGCATCATGAGGAAGAAAAGAAAGCGCTCGAGGACTCCGGAAAGCTCTCCGGCAGCAATTATATCCTCGATACGCCGCTGCACGATACCGGCAATGTATGGCTGGGTGTGTTGTCCTTCTTCCTTCCCATCCTGGGACTTATAGCGGCTTTCATTTTCCGCAAAAAGAATTATATCCGCAATTACAAGGTGTGCATCAAGGGCGCGGCGATCTTCTTTATCGTTCTGCTGGTACTGATCGTGCTGTTCCTGATCTTCCTTGGATTGTCCATCCTATAGTGACATAACGGGTGAGGAGCCCGCGAAATATTGCATCAGAGAACTTGTTCAGGAGGATAGAGGTAGCATGAAGCGCAGTTTTGATGACGTAATCGCAAAGGTGAAGGAAGTAGGCAAGAAGACAGTGGCTGTGTCCGTGGCACAGGACGAGGCGGTGCTCGAGGCAGTCAAGGCAGCAAAAGAGCAGGGGATCGCGGACGCGATCCTGGTAGGCGACGAGGCGAAGATCCGCGAGATCGCCGCTCAGATCTCCATGGATCTGACCGGATATGAGATCATCGATGAGCCCGATGTCATCCAGGCTTCCCTGAAGGCCGTAAAGCTGGCACATGACGGCAGAGCGGACATGTACATGAAGGGAATCATCGATACCAAGAATTTCCTGAAGAGCGTGCTCGACAAGGAAGTCGGTCTGCGGACCGGCGGGGCGCTTTCCCATGTGTGCGTATTTGATGTCCCCGGCATCGATCAGCTGCTGTTCCTGACGGATGTGGCCTTCATGACCTATCCCACGCTCGAGGATAAGGTGCATATCATCAACAATACGATCCCCGTCTGCAACGCCTGCGGTGTCAGCAATCCGAAGATCGCTCCTCTGGCAGCGGTCGAGGTGGTGAATCCCAAGATGGAAGTCACCGTGGAAGCAGAGACACTGACCAAAATGAACGAGGAAGGACAGATCACCGGCTGCATCGTGGACGGACCTCTTTCCCTCGATCTGGCCATCGATCCCGAGGCTGCAAAGCATAAGGGAGCTACGGGCCGCAAGATCCAGGGCGACGCGGACGTGCTGCTCTTCCCGGATATCCATGCGGGCAACCTGGTCTACAAGGCCATGGTGCACATGGTTCCCGGCGTCAAGAACGGATGCATCATCACCGGTACCAAGGTGCCTGTGATCCTGACCAGCCGCTCCGATACCTTTGAGACCAAGCTTCATTCCATCGCTCTGGCAGCAGTCGTTGCGGAAGAATTGAAGAAGCAGGCATAAATCTTTACAGGATACGGAAAATCTCTCAATGGAGGAATGCTATGGCAATCAAGAGTCTGATTATCAATCCCGGTTCCACCTCTACCAAGATCGGTGTCTTTGAGGACGAGACCTTACTGTTCGAGGAGACGCTCCGCCACACGACAGAGGAGATCTCTCAGTTTGCGATGATCGTGGATCAGAAGGACTTCCGCAAGAAGATCATCACGGATCTGCTCGCATCGAAGAATTTTGACATGAAGAGCCTGAACATGGTCGTCGGACGCGGCGGCATGCTCAAGCCCATTCCCGGCGGCACGTATGCCGTGACGGATGACCTGCTCGAGGATCTGAAGATCGGCAAGCAGGGGCAGCACGCTTCCAATCTCGGCGGTATCCTGGCCAGAGAGATCGGCGATGAGCTCGGGATCCCTTCCTATATTGTGGATCCGGTCGTGGTCGATGAGCTCGCTCCCGTGGCGCGGTATTCCGGACATCCGGATCTCCCCCGCACCTCCGTGTTCCACGCTCTGAACCAGAAGGCGGTGGCAAAGCGCTATGCGAAAGAGATCGGCAAGTCCTATGAATCCTTACGTCTGATCGTCGTGCATATGGGCGGCGGAGTCTCCGTCGGCGCACACATCGGCGGTCGTGTGGTGGATGTGTTCAACGCACTCGACGGCGATGGAGCCTTCTCTCCCGAGCGTGCAGGCGCTGTTCCCAATGGCGCGCTGATCCGTCTGTGCTTCTCCGGAAAGTATACCCAGGGCCAGGTGCAGAAGATGATGACCGGCAACGGTGGCTTCAATGCTTACCTTGGCACCAACGATATGCGCGAGGTGACCAGGCGTGCGAATGAGGGGGACAAGGAGGCTGCGGCAGCCAAGGAAGCCTTCATCTATCAGGTTTGCAAGGACATCGGATCCATGGCTTGCGTGCTCGAGGGCAAGGTCGATCAGATCATTGTCACCGGCGGCATCGCTTACGGCAAGGAAGTCGTGGCAGCCATGCAGAAGATGGCCGGCTGGATCGCTCCGTTCACGGTTTATCCCGGGGAAGATGAACTGCTGGCTCTAGCACAGGGCGGTCTGCGCGTCTTAAACGGCGAGGAGCAGGTCAAGACCTATTGATTGAAACGGGTTCGTATCCATGAGGTGATCTCCGGTCGGGAGATCACCTCTTTTTTATGCCCCTCTGTTTTGGTATGATAGAGGTGTGGGCGCAGGGCCCGAAAGGAAGGATAAGATGACGGAGCAAAATCGGATGGAAAATACAGGCTATCCACAGCCGCAGACCCGCACGGGGCGCATCCTGCTGATCGCGATCCCGCTGCTGATCGCGCTTCTTTCGATTTTTGTCGTGGGAAGGCTTACGACGAAGGCGCAGTTCCATGCGAGATCGCTGGAAGCGCTGGAGGAGAATAAGCGTACGGTGATGGAGCTAATGGGATATTCCACGGCGGCGTCCGCGGCGATCACGCTGATCCCCGGGGACGTGGCGACTCCGATCGCGGAGAAGCTGGTGGACATCAGCGGGTATTTTATCATCGTGATCTGTGCGATCTATCTGGAGAAATTCCTTCTGACCATCACCTGCTATGTGGCTTTTTATTTTCTGATCCCCATCGGGTGTATCTTGTATATCCTGCCACGATTTACCAAGGTGGGGGGCGAGGTCATTGCGCTCTCCAAAAAGCTCCTTCTGCTGGGGTTGATCCTTCCGCTGATCATTCCGATCAGTGTCAAGATCTCCCATATGATCGAGGATACCTATGATACGTCCTTTGAGGCAACCATACAGGCCGCCAGGGACGCGGCCATGGAGGTCGAGGGCGTTTCGCAGGAAGAGGCCGGAAGCGCTTCTTCCGCCGGAGGCATCAGTGCATCGCTGGAGGCGGCGCGGGAGGAGTACGCGGGCGGATCCTCGGAGCCGGCAGGAGAGAACGGCACGACCGATCCTTCCGGGGATACGGCTTCGGGACTGGTCAAGGATGGGGCTACCCTTACGGAGGGGGACGGGTCCGGCGGGAACTGGCTCACGGACCTCTGGGACTCCGCTGCAGGCTCCGTATCGGGCGTCAGGGACAGGCTGACCGTGGCAACCAAAGAGCTGGAAGCAGCGCTGAATTATATGATCGATGCGCTGGCCATCCTGATCGTCACCACCTGCCTGATCCCGATCGTGGTGATCCTCTTTTTCATCTGGCTCATCAATACGATCCTGCATCTGAATATCCGTATTCCGGTACGCTTCCGGAAATGGTAGCAGACAGGAGTAGAGCATAAAAAACCCGGACATCTTCGGATGCCCGGGTTATATTTTCTTCTGTGCTGTCAAAAGAAAACGTAAGATCAGATATCAAGCGGGAAGCGGAAGTAGCGCACCGCATTATAGTAGGAGATATTCTTAACGATCTCGCTCAGAATCTCGTAGTCCTGCGGGAATTCCCCGTTCTCCACCCAGTTCCCCAGCAGATTGCAGAGGATCCGGCGGAAGTACTCATGTCTGGTATAGGACAGGAAGGAACGGGAATCCGTGAGCATTCCGACAAAGCCGGACAGGTTGCCGAGGTTTGCCAGAGAGATCATCTGATTCTGCATGCCGACCTTGTTGTCATTGAACCACCATGCGGAACCCTGCTGAATCTTGGCGACCGCGGTGGAATCCTGGAAGCATCCGAGGATCGTTCCGAGGTATTCGTTGTCATTCGGGTTAAGGCTGTAAAGGATCGTGCGGGGCAGCTCGTCCGTCTTCTGCAGCTCGTTCAGGAAATCGGCCGTCTGGGCGGAAGAGGAATAATTGTTGATGCAGTCGTACCCGGTGTCGGGGCCGAGCTTTTCGTACATCGGGGTGTTATTGTCTCTCTTGGCTCCCGCGTGCAGCTGCAGCACCCAGTCTCTGCGATGGTATTCCCGTGCGACAAAGAGCATGAAGGCCGTCTTGAACTTGTACTCTTCCTCCTTGGTGACGGGGACATTGTTCAGACGCTTCAGGAAGATCTCTTCGATCTCATCCTCGGAAGCGGGGTAGAACATGACAAATTCGAGCGCGTGATCGGATACCAGGCACCCGTTCTCCGCGAAGAAATCCATGCGGTTTTTCAGCGCGTGGCACAGTCCGTGGAAGGTCCGGATCTCGGTCATCCCCGCGGCTGCCGCGAGCTTTTTCAGGTAATCCTTGTAATCGGGCTTCTCCAGGTTCATGGCCTTGTCGGGACGCCATGCGGGGAGGACCTTCACGTCGAAGGTGGGATCCTCCTTGATCTGCCGGTGATATTCCAGTGTGTCGATCGGATCATCGGTCGTGCAGATCAGAGTCACATTGCTCTGCTTGATGATATTGCGGACGGTCATGGACGGATCGGCGAGCTTCGCGTTGCACAGATTCCACACTTCCTCCGCGGTCGCCGCGCACAGATGTCCGTTGTACCCGAAATACCGCTGCAGTTCGAGATGGCTCCAGTGGTACAGAGGATTGCCGATGGCCTTGCCGAGGCACTCTGCCCATTTCTGGAACTTCTCGCGGTCGGAAGCGTCTCCGGTGATATATTTTTCATCCACGCCGCAGGAGCGCATGAAACGCCACTTGTAATGATCGCCCCCGAGCCATACCTGGGTGATGTTCTCAAACTGTCTGTTCTCGGCGATCTCCTTCGGACTGATGTGGCAGTGATAGTCCAGAATCGGAGTCTTCTCCGCGTAGTCGTGGAAAAGCTTCCGCGCGGTCTCGGTCTCCAGCAGGAAATCCTGATCCATAAATGCTTTCATGATGCTTCCTCCTTATGCTTGTGTATATTTTTTATCTCGTCGTGCCTCTCCGAATCAGTTCTCCCGCGAACACGGTCTGTTTCGGCATCTCATTGCCTCCGAGAACGCCCATCAGAGTGGCGGTCAGATGCTGGCAGAGCGTCTCCTGACGGTTGTCGATGGAGCTGAGCTCCGGCGTCACGCATGCGGTCAGCATCGAATTGTTGTAACCGATGACCGAGAGCTCCTCGGGAACTTTAATCCCCTTGCGCACGGCAAACTTGAGCGCGCTGATGGCGAGTGTATCGTCGGATGCGAGAACGGCTTCGAAGTGATGTCCCTGGTCCCACACATGCTCGAGCAGATCCGCCATCGCCGGGACATCCTCCCGGTTGCCGCGGTAGAACTGCAGCGTTCCGTCGCCGGTGCTCAGACCGGCCGCCTTCATGGCATCGCGGAAGCCGGCCTCCTTGCGTCTGCCGCTGTAGGAGCGGGAATTGAAGAAATAAAGAATATCCGTGATCCCCTCACTGATGAGCATATTGGCGGCATTGTACATGCTGGTGTAATCATCGGAGGTGATGCTGTAGACATTGGGCGCGTCGAGGGCTGCGTTCAGGAGCATGACGGGCACCTGGGCCGCGGCGTCGAGAATGTATTTATTGTCCGCGTCGTCCTCGTACACGAAATTGGAACCGACCAGGATGATGCCGTCCACCTTCTTGGTGATCAGAAGCTCCATGGAGGCAATGCGGTTCTTGAGGGAATATCCGGTACAGCACAGGAGACAGTCATAGCCTTCGCCCCGCAGGAGCTGTTCCAGAAAATAGATGCCCTTGGCCAGATAGGGATCGGAGCTGTCGGCTGCCATGATTCCGATGGTCTTCATGGTGTTGAGTCCGAGCCCTCGCGCAAAAGCGTTCGGTGTATAGCCGGATTCCTCCATGGCCTTCAGAACTTTCTGCCTGGTTGCCTCACTTACATTGTCGCTGCCGTTTAAGACTCTGGAGACCGTGGCGATGGATACGCCGGCCTGTTTGGAAATGTCATAAATGGTAACTGCGTGCTCTTTCATTCCTCTGTCCCTTGATAATATAGGTATTATGTGACCGCCTCATGAAAGAAATTATGTAAGCGGTTTCACAAACAAGTTCATTATATCGAAGACATCTCAATATTTCAAGACCTGTGACAGAAAAAATGATCCTGTAAATTTGTGAAAAATTAATGGTCTTTTTCCGCAAGAGAGGTATTGACGAAACGAAAAAGGTAAAGTAAACTCATGATGTAAGTGCTTACATCGACGTTTTTCATGCCATCCGGGGTTTTCCCGTATTTTCCATGTAAGATGTTTCGGTGCAGGCAGGCATTCGGAGATTGTTTTCAAGCAGAATATTGGAGGGTTAAGCAAATGGAAAGCTTAAATCGCAGCAAGACCGGTAAGAAAATTCGCCCCATCAAGGTGGTGCAGTTCGGTGAGGGCAACTTCCTCCGCGCATTTGTTGATTATATGATCGACATTGCCAACGAGCAGGGAAAATTTGACGGAGATATCGTTCTGATCAAACCCATCGAATTCGGCAATCTGGATACGTTTCACAAGCAGGAATGCCAGTACACGGTGTCCCTGAGAGGCAATGTGAACGGCGAGGGCAAGGTGATCAACCGGATCGTCACGAGTGTGGCCGATGCGGTCGACGCGATAAATGAGTATGACAAATACATGGCTCTGGCCGAGATCGATACCCTTCGCTTTGTGGTTTCCAATACGACCGAGGCCGGCATCGTATATGATGAGACGGACCGTTTTGAGCTGAACCCGCCGAAGACCTTCCCCGGCAAGCTGACCAAGTTCCTGTATCACCGTTTCGAGACCTTCGGCGGCGATCCGGACAAGGGACTCGTGATGCTTCCCGTGGAGCTGATCGATGACAACGGACTGCATCTGCGCGAGTGTGTGCTGAAGCAGATCGCGAACTGGAAGCTGTCCGATGAGTTTAAGCGCTGGGTCGAGGATGCCTGCATTTTCACCTCCACGCTGGTGGACCGTATTGTCACGGGTTATCCCCGCGCCACGGAGCAGGAAGAGTGGGAGAAGCTCGGATACGAGGATCGCATCATGGTGACCGGCGAGCCTTTTGCCCTCTGGGTCATCGAGACACCGAAGGATATCCGTGCGGAATTTGATCTGCCCGGTGCGGGACTGCCCGTGATCTTCACGGAGGATCATCATCCCTACAAGCAGCGCAAGGTCCGCATCCTCAACGGTGCGCATACCTCCTTCGTCCTGGCGGCTTACCTGTGCGGCAAGGACATCGTCCGCGATTCCATGAACGACGATGACATCCGCAATTTCATGAACCGGACGATCTACGAGGAGGTCATCCCTACGCTGACGCTTCCCGAGGACGAGCTGAAGGCCTTCGCCGCAGAGGTGGAAAGCCGCTTCAACAATCCTTTCGTGGATCATGCGCTTCTGGCCATCTCCCTCAATTCCGTCTCCAAGTGGAGAGCGCGCTGCCTGCCCAGCCTGCTCGGCTTTGTAGACAAGTACGGGAAGCTTCCGGTGCATCTGACTTTCTCCATTGCAGCGCTGATTGCCTTCTATCATGGCACGGAGATCAAGGATGGCGTACTGAAGGGCAGCCGCGACGGACAGCCTTACGATATCAAGGATGATGCGGCTGTTCTGGAATTCTTCGCGGCGGAAAGCGACAAGGACGCGGCGGAGCTCGTGAAGGATTACCTTGGCAGAGAGGACTTCCACGGACAGGATCTGAATCAGGTGCCCGGTCTGACGGACGCGGTCACCGCATACCTGACGGATATCCGCGCAAACGGAATGCGCGCGGCTATGCAGCACATCGAAAAATAACAGGAGAAGGCTGATGCAGGATTATCTGAGAATCCATGAGGATGATAATGTGGTGGTGGCGCTGAATCCGCTGCCGAAGGGAACCGTTGTATCGCTGGACGACGGAGCATTGCAGGTGACGGCGCGGGAGGAGATCCCCGCCGGCCATAAGATGGCGATCCGGGAGATCCCGGAGGGCGGCAATGTCATCAAGTACGGTTACCGGATCGGACTGGCCAAGGAGCCGATCCCGGCGGGTTCCTGGATCCACACGCACAATGTGAGGACGGGGCTCGGAGAGATCCTGGACTATACCTACGAGCCGGATTACCGCGAGGTCGTTCCCACGCAACCTGCTTTTTTCAAGGGCTTTGTCCGCAGGGACGGCAAGGTCGGTGTCCGCAACGATATCTGGATCGTACCCACCGTCGGCTGCATGAACAATGTGGCTTCGGCCATCGCCCGGATGGCGGCTCCCATGGTGAAGGGCAGCGTTGGGGAGGTCATTGCGTTTACCCATCCGTACGGATGCTCCCAGATGGGGGATGACCAGGAGCATACCCGCTCGATTCTGGCGGACCTGATCACCCATCCCAACGCGGGCGGTGTCCTGGTGCTGGGCCTCGGTTGCGAGAACAGCAACATCGATGTCCTGAAGGGCTATATGGGAAAATATGACGAGAGCAGGATCCGCTTCCTGGTCGCGCAGGAGCATGAGGACGAGATCGCGGATTCCCTGGAGCTGATCCGGGAGCTGATCGAGGAAGCCTCAAAATGCGAGCGCGAGGAGGTCAGTGCGGACCGTCTGATCATCGGCATGAAATGCGGAGGCTCCGACGGACTCTCCGGCATCACGGCCAATCCGCTGGTCGGACGCTTCTCCGATCTGCTGATCTCCAAGGGCGGTACCACGATCCTGACGGAGGTGCCCGAGATGTTCGGCGCGGAGACGATCCTGATGAATCGCTGCGCTTCGCCGGCCCTCTTCGATGACACCGTATGTCTCATCAATGATTTCAAGAATTACTTCAAGGAAAATCACCAGACCATCTACGAGAATCCTTCGCCCGGCAACAAGAAGGGCGGGATCTCCACGCTGGAGGACAAGTCCCTCGGATGTACGCAAAAGTCCGGTTCCGCTCCGGTGAGAGGTGTTCTGTCCTACGGGGAGAAGGTCTGTAACCGCGGACTGAACCTTCTGAGCGCGCCGGGCAACGATCTGGTGGCCGCGACTGCGCTGGCTGCGGCAGGAGCGCAGATCATTCTCTTTACCACCGGCCGCGGTACGCCTTTTGCGGCGCCGGTTCCCACGATGAAGATCGCGACCAATTCCCGCCTGGCCGGGAAAAAGTCGAACTGGATCGACTTCAATGCGGGAGTGCTCGTGGAGGACGGAACCTGGGAGGAGGAGACGCAGCGTCTCTTTGATCTGGTTCTGGAGACTGCTTCGGGACGAAAGGTGCGCAGTGAGATCGCAGGGTACCATGATCTGGCAATCTTCAAGCAGGGTGTGACTCTGTAATACGAAAACACGGAAGGAATCGTTCACGCGGCGCCGAGGAGGGACCGCGTGAATGCATTTTGGAAAAACGTACAGGGGGAAACAGGATGCAGCTTGGAATACGGTTACATGACACGGAAGAGCTTCCCTTTGAGGAGCGGATCGCGCAGGTGCATGCGCTGGGCTTTGCATGCGGACATCTGGCCCTGGCCAAGATGAAGGACGCACAGGGCGATCGTCTGCCTTCCGCCACGGATGCGCTGACACCGGGCTACGCGATGTATCTGCGGCGGGTCTTTGAGCAGAACCGGGTGGATGTCGCGGTGCTGGGGTGCTATCTGAATCTGGCGAATCCGAATCCGGAGAAGCTCCGGGAGACCACGCAGCGGTATATCGCGCATCTTCGTTTTGCTTCGCTGCTTGGCGCGGGAATGGTCGGTACGGAGACCGGCGCGCCGAACGAGGAGTACCGGAGCTGCCCCGAATGCAGGAGTGAGGAGGCTTTGCAGAGCTTTATCGCAGGCCTTCGCCCGGTGGTGAAAGCCGCGGAGGACTTCGGCGTCCTCCTGGCGATCGAGCCGGTGGCAAAGCATATCGTCTATGATGCGCGGCGCGCGCGGCGCGTGCTTGATGCCATCGCTTCCCCGAATCTTCAGATCATTTTCGACCCGGTGAATCTTCTCGATTATGACAACTATGTCAGAAGAGAGGAGATTTTTGCGGAGACCATTGACCTCCTCGGGCCGGAGATCGCGATGATCCATCTGAAGGATTTTACGGTGGAAAACGGGGCGCTCAGGAGTGTCGGCTGCGGCCTCGGCGAGATGGACTACCGCACGGTACTCTCCTTCGTGAAGGAGAAAAAGCCGTATGTCCATGCGACGCTGGAGAATACCCGGCCGGAGAATGCGCTTCGGTGCAGGGATCATATTCTGGAGATTTACGATCGCCTCTGACAGGGCGCGGAAGAGAATACGGAAGAAAGAAGAAAAGCCCGGGCAGCAGCCCGGGCTTTGAATCATTTGTAGGCAGGTCAGATCAGTGCATCGATGGAGAGATCCTTGTGCTCCCGCAGATCCACGATCGTTCCATCGCAATCCACGACCGGACGGGAGAAACGGTCCGGGTGGAGCATGATGATCGTTCCGATGCGGCCGTCGCTTAAGCGACATCTGGTCTGAAGATAGGTATTGCATACATTCTTCAGGAAGGTGAGGATCATGTCCGGATCGTATTTTTCCAGACCTTCATCCTCGAAGATCTCCACCACGCGGAACGGACATAAGGGTCCGCGGTAAACGCGTGCACTCGTCATGGCATCGTACACATCGGAGATGGAGGTGAGCCGCGCGTAGGGATCGATCTGTTCGCCCTTCAGATGCAGCGGGTAACCGGATCCGTCATAGCGCTCGTGGTGCATCAGCGTGGCATTTCGGATGGAGTCGCTGACATTCTGGCGCTTTAAGAGTTCATAGCCGAAGATGGAGTGCTTCCGGACCGTGGCGAATTCATCCGCGTCGAGTCTGGCGGGCTTTAACAGGATCTCCTTGGGGATGCGGAGCTTGCCCACATCGTGGAAGAGTCCGCTGGCGAGCGCCGTCGTCTGGCGCTCCTCGTCCCAGCCCATCCAGCCGGCCAGCACATAATTGAGCAGAGCCACATTCATGCAGTGCGTATAGGTGGCGTCGTCATAGCCGCGCATCAGGTGAAGCATATCCATGATGTCGGAACGGGATCCGGCCCGTTTGATCATCTCGAGGGGACCCTCGATCAGAAGCTGCGCGTCCACCTGAATGTTCTTCTCCACCATCTCATTGAGCGTGAAGGCAAGGGAATCCTTCTGCCGCCGATAATCGTCTTCAAATTCCTTGAATTCACGGGAAGCGCGGACCTTCTCAAAATAGGAGGTATGGTCGTCTTCCCGGATGCCTGCATCCTCCTCCGCCTGCTCCACTTTGGAAAGGATGTCCTCGGAAAGCTCGGATTCCGGTGCGGGGGGAAGTGTCTGCGCGGGCTCTTCTTCCCGGACGGCTTCCACTTTGGCTGTATCATCAATGTAGACAGACAGGATCCCGTACAATTCCAGACGGGTGATCAGCGTGTCGGTCAGGACCGTTCCTTTGGTCAGGACCGTGCGGTTGTCATAGGACTGGACATCGGAGCCCACCGTCATGCCCGGAATAAGTTGAGAGGTAGCTAGTTTTTTCATGAATCCTCCGTCAGCATTTACACTGGAAGCCGGAACGGACGCATCCGGCAGATTCTCTCATGTACATCTGTATCATAACATAGAATCTGACAATTTAAAATCTGCCCGCCAAATTTCTATTTTTTTCTGTTCCCATTGAAAGAAACCTCCTTTTTTGCTAGAATAATCAAATTGAGGTTATAAGGGAAAATGTTTCCCGGAAAGGTACTTGCATGAAGATTATCGATAAGATCTTCGGAACACACAGCGAGCGGGAACTGAAGCGCATTATCCCCCTGGTGGATAAGATCGAAGCGCTTCGTCCGCAGATGATGGAGCTGAGCGATGAAGAGCTGAAAGAAAATACCGTCAAGTTCAAAAAGCGCCTGGAGGAGGGAGAGACCCTGGATGATCTGCTTCCCGAGGCTTTCGCCACGGTGCGCGAGGCTTCCCGCCGCGTGCTCGGAATGGAGCATTACCGCGTGCAGCTCATCGGCGGGATCATCCTGCATCAGGGCCGCATCGCCGAGATGCGTACCGGTGAAGGTAAGACGCTGGTGTCCACCTGCCCCGCCTATCTGAACGCACTGGAGGGGAAGGGCGTACATATCGTTACGGTCAACGACTATCTGGCCAAGCGTGACTGCGACTGGATGGGAGAGATCCACCGTTTCCTGGGTCTGAAGGTCGGCGTGGTGCTCAATTCCATGACGAGCGAGGAGCGGCAGGAAGCTTACAATTGCGATATCACCTATGTGACCAACAATGAGCTGGGCTTTGATTATCTGCGTGACAACATGGTGATTTATAAGGAGCAGCTGGTACAGCGTGATCTGCATTATGCCATCATCGATGAGGTGGACTCGGTGCTGATCGACGAGGCCAGAACCCCTCTGATCATTTCCGGACAGA
>JAFYEE010000185.1 GCA_017544405.1 Lachnospiraceae bacterium | reverse complement strand
GCCCTTATCTTGGCTCTTTCTTTCGCCGTTTTGGCTGCCGCCCCGGTAAGCTGATCCGGGGAAGAGGCACCGGTTTCAAAAAGTGTGGCATTTTGCTTGAGTGCCAACCTGAACATGGCAAGTGGACGCTCTTCCTCTCCGAAATAGGAAATAGATGAACCGGCCTCCTGTCCCTCTGCCATGTCCATAATGGAAGCCTGGGAACCACCGGCCATGGCATTTCTGGCAAGGGAGGTACCAACCGAAGCATGGAGACCAAAGAGCCGGTTGACCACAGATACAGCGGCATCCCGGTAGGAGGTGTTGACCTCTTGCGTAGTGTCAGCGTTCTCAGATCTTCTTACCTGCAATTTTCCGAGGATTTCGTCGCCGGGTCCGTTTTGGTATCGATTCTGACGCTTCCGGTCTTCATAGCCCTGATTTTGCCACTGTCGGAGACCTTGAGCACGGTATTCAGCTGGCCGTTACCAACGACCCCCTGTACCGCGGATTCGCCGACCATGGCCAGACCGGAGCGGTTCGGGTCCAGAAGGACCGATTCATAGGACGCGCCGACCGGAAAAGAGGCCAGATCATTCTGATCTGCGGCATTCAGTCCCAGCTCCTGAATGCGGTTGACGAAGTCCATCTGGTCCCGCATATGGGTCGCCGCATTGGCACAGATCCCCATGATGGTCTGGTAGCGGGAGGATTTATCGGCGAAGGTCGTGCTGTAAGCGACCAGCTTGTCGATCATATTCTGCAACAGGGTGATCACTTCGCCGTTCACGGTCGCCAGCTGCATGCGAAAATCGGTCATGTTGTCCGTGGCAGGCGGGAGCTTTTTGGACTTCATCTGCGCTTCAAAGCTGAACGTATCATTCAGCAGACTCCTGACGTCCCGGTTATGGGCGACCCGCTCATATCCCGGGGAATTGACGATCATGCGCGGGCCGAAGATCCCACGCTCCATACGGATCAGATTGGGGGGGAGTCCGAGCTCCGCGCCCTGCGGCTGCGGATCATAGCCCTGATTGTAAAATTCCTTGTCCTGTTCGTAAGTATCGCCGGTGATGGAGCGTTTCACATCGTGGAACGCGTCGTCCATCCGTTCGAGCAAATGTCCGAGAGCCATTTTGTCCTTCTCCTTTGGTTTTGCCCGGTCGGTCTGCGGCAAAACGGGATGTCACATCGGCGGATTTTGGGCAAAAGACAACAAAATCCTACCCTAAATTTTCGGGCTTTTTCGGGGTGGTGTCAAGGGAAAAGTGACCGGATCCGGAAACGGAATTTACACCTCCTGTTCACGATTTGAACACAGATTTTATGCGATTTGAACATATTTTTCCGGTAACCTTTTCTCATCGAGCGGGGGTCGCCGCTCAGGAACCAAACGGAAGGCAACGGGAGAAAGGAGACAGGCATGCAGGGAAGGCACGAAATAAAGCATTGCATCTCGCTGGCAGACTACTACATGCTGCGGCAGAGGCTGCGGGCGGTACTGAAGCAGGACGCACACGCGGGACCATCGGGAAGCTACGAGATCCGGAGTCTGTACTTTGACACGGCGGAGGATAAGGCGCTGCACGAGAAACTGGACGGGGTGCGGGACCGGGACAAGTACCGGATAAGGTTTTACAATCATGATACATCTGTCATCCACCTGGAGAAAAAGAGCAAGCGGGTGGACATCGGGTTTAAAACCTCGGCGCCGCTTACCGCGGAGGAATGCAGGCGAATCCTGCAGGGCGACATCGAATGGATGGAAAGCTCCGAACATGCGCTGGTGCGGGAGCTGGGCGACGCGATGCGCGGAGGTGGGATGAAGCCGAAGACGATCGTGGACTATACGAGAGACCCCTTCACCTATGAGGCCGGGAATGTGCGGGTGACGCTGGATCACCACATCCGGACGGGGCTGCAGGGGGTGGACTTCCTGGATCCGGACTGTGTGACGATCCCGGCCGCGCCGGATGTGATCATCCTCGAAGTAAAATGGGACAATTACCTGCCGGACATCGTGCGCGAGGTCGTGCAGGTCCCGGACACAAGGGCGGAAGCCTTTTCCAAATACGCAATCTGCAGGGCATTTGAATAAGTAAAAGAGTAAAGGAGAAAAATTATGACATTCAGTGATATTTTCAAATCCAGCTTTCTGGAAAATGTAACCTCGGTCAGCATGCTCGACATGGTGATCGCCATGCTTCTGGCGTTCGGGATCGGCGTCTTCATCTTCTTCATCTACAAGAAGACCTACCAGGGCGTGATGTATTCGCCCGCCTTCGGAACCACACTGATCGCGCTCACCATGATCACCACGCTCGTCATCCTCGCGGTGACTTCCAACGTGGTCCTGTCCTTAGGTATGGTCGGTGCGTTGTCCATCGTCCGTTTCCGTACCGCGATCAAGGATCCGCTCGACATCGCGTTCCTCTTCTGGTCGATCGCCGTCGGTATCGTACTGGCCGCAGGCATGATCCCGCTGGCGGTCTTCGGCAGCATCATCATCGGCCTGATCCTGGTGCTCTTCGTCAACCGCAAGGGCCATGTAAAGCCCTACATCGCCGTGGTTTCTCTGAGCGATGCCTCCGCGGAGAGCTCCGTAATGCAGCTTCTTAAGAACGAAACTCAGAAGCTGGTCTTAAAGAGCAAGACTGTGCGCAAGGGTCTGGTGGAGATCACCTATGAGATCCGCCTGAAGAGCGAGGACACCGCTTTTGTGACGGCACTGTCGGATCTGGAGCACGTGGAGAGCGCCGTGCTGGTAAGCTACAACGGAGAGTATCAATAAACGACATAAGGGAAAGCGAAAAGCAGACAGGAGGTAGTTATGTCCTTCAGCAAACATACGAATATCCTATGCGGGATCATACTGATCTGTACGCTGGTCCTGACCCTGGTCTTCATAAACGGGGAAGCGCTGGGCATCACCGTGGTCCGCGCGGACGTGGCGGAGGATGAGGAAGGGCTCTTCACCGGTCGGGATAAGGATCCTTCCTATGACGAAGACACCGCCATCCGGATCAATCTGGACGATCTGGAGGGCGAGGTGAGCGGCGGAAGCTACGAAATGGGCGGCGACCTGTACATCGTGCAGGCGGGTACCTATGTACTTTCCGGAAGCCTGGAGGAGCACAGCGTGATCGTGAATGCTTCCGAGGCCAAGGTGCAGATCGTTCTGGAAGGCGTATCCGTCACACATTCCTCCCTCCCCGGGATCTGGGTGCAGGACGCGGACAAGGTATTTATCACGCTCGCGGAAGGCACGGAAAATAGCGTTTCGTCCGGGAATCTGGACGGTGAGGCAGCCGTAGAGGCGGATGTGGATGCGGCCATCTGGTCCAAATCCGACCTGACGATCAACGGAAGCGGATCGCTTTCCGTAACCGCAGAGGGCGGACACGGCATCAAGAGCAAGGACGATCTCGTGATCACCGGCGGACAGATTGAGGTGGAGAGCGACGCGGACGGGCTGCATGCCAATGAGGTTCTTTCGATCATGGAGGCAGAGGTGACGGTCGCTGCGAAGGATGACGGCATCCACGCGGACGACGAGGTGAACATCTGCTCCGGGACGATCCGGGTCACGGAGAGCTACGAAGGGATCGAAGGATACTTTATCAATATCCGCGGCGGAGACATCTATGTCACAGCGTCCGATGACGGAATCAATGCCGGCGGCGGAAGTACGTCCGAATTCGGCATGATGGGCGGCATGGGCGGCATGGGCGGCATGAACGCCGGCGGCGGAAGGTCGGGATCGTTCGGAAACAAGGAAGACTTTTCCGGCGAGCAGTCGGAGCTGCCGGAAGGCACGGAAGACTTTTCCGGCGAGATGCCGGAAGGTATGGAAGGTTTTTCCGGCGAACGGCCGGAGCTGCCGGAAGGCACAGAAGACTTCTCGGGTGAGATGCCGGAGCTGCCGGAAGGCACAGAAGACTTCTCGGGTGAGATGCCGGAGCTGCCGGAAGGCATGGAAGACTTCTCGGGTGAGATGCCGGAAGGCGGCATGGGCGGACGCGGCGGCATGCGCGGGCAGAAGGAGCTTTCCGGTGAAGAGGGCCGGACATGGCCGGAATCCGGGACTGCGTCGGGTTCAGAGTCCGGGGCAGCATCCGGTTCGGAATCCGGGACTGCGTCAGGTTTTGCATCCGGGGCTGCTTCCGGCTCGGCGTCCGGCTCGGAGGAGCAGACGGAGATCCCCTGCCTGCACATCTATGGCGGCAATCTCTATGTAAACAGTGAGGGCGACGGCCTCGACTCCAATGGTGACCTGATCATCGACGGCGGCACCATCGTGGTGGACGGCCCTTCGAGCAGCGGCAACGGCCCCCTGGACTCCGGTACGGAGAGCGGCGGCGAGCTGATTGTAAACGGCGGGACCATTCTGGCGATCGGAAGCTCCGGCATGCTGGAATCCTTCGCAGATACCTCGGAGCAGTACTCCTTTGCGGTGGTGACGGAAGAAGGCTATCAAGCCGGGGATGTGATCGAGATCTTAGATAGCGACGGGAATGTCCTCTTTACCCACACCGCAGCGCGCAGCGGCAGCGCCGTGATCTTCAGCAGCGCGGATCTCGAGGAAAATGCGACCTACACCGTGCGCGCCGGCGACGCGGAGACCACCGTCACCCTGACCGGGATCAGCACTTCCTCCGGCGGGGCACGCACTACCTTTGGTCGCGGCATTTGATTTTGCCGAATATAGAGTTACGAACGCATAAGAGGCGTCGCAGGGGTTCCCGCGGCGCCTTTTTTGGGCAGCAAAAAATGAATGGAAATCCGGAGGGGGAAGTGATACACTTACTCTTTGAGATTTTGTTTATTCCCGGAGGTAGAAGCTTGAAAAAAATCCTGCGATCTCTGCTCTGCTTTGTCCTGACAGCGGGTTTGTGCATGGGATGTCTTCTGCTGAGCGCCGGGATTCCGAAGGAGCGGATCCGTGCGCATATGACCGCGTCCGCGCAGTATCTGCGGGACGGAGCGCTCTTCGGCGAGGCTGCGGAAGGGTATGAGGGCAGCCGGATCGACCGGTATGCGGATGCGATCCTGCTGAATATCGCATGGCACTATGATGCGGAGAGACCCCTTTCCTCCGTGATGGAGTCGGCTTACTATTTTACGATCTATCACGAGGAAAATGAGAACCTGTACCTCGCGGTGACGGGAGACGAGGCAGCCACGCAGCAATATCTGCGCTACTGGCACGGATCGATCGCACTTCTCCGGCCGCTTCTCGTGCTACTGGATCTGGCGAATATATACAGATTTCATGCTGTGCTTTTGGCCATCGGGTTTGGTCTTCTTTTGTTCGTGCTGCTTCGAAAAAAGTGGTACGGCCCGGCGGCGGCGCTGGCAGCAGGCCTCATCGGAACGGCGGTATGGTATGTGCCGCTCTCGCTGGAATATACCTGGCTGTTTCTGCTTCTGATCCCGGCGTGTCTTCTGGCGATTTTCTTCGGCGGGCGCAGGAAGCGGGAGGCTTATCCTTTTTTGTTTCTGACGACCGGAATCCTGGCCTGTTTTTTGGATTTTCTCACGGTGGAGACCATGCCCTGTCTGGTGCCGCTCCTTTTGATCCTGTGGGCGGAGTACCGGGAGACGCCGGAACTTCCCGCGAAGGAAGCAGCGAAGCTGTCGCTTCGCCTCGGACTGACCTATGCAGCCGGATATGCCTGCATGTGGGCGTTAAAATGGGGGCTGGCCGCTCTGGTGCTACGCGAGAATGTGCTGCCCTCTATCACCTCACATGTGGCGGAGCGCATCGGCGGAGATGTCGGTGTCGGTCCCGTGGAGCTTCTGCTCGGGGCCATCACCCGGAATGTCGCCTGCCTTTTTCCCGCAGGGTGCGGGATCGGAGGGGCGCTGGCTGCGGTGGCGATCGTTCTGCTCTGTGCCTATTTTGGATATGTGTATCGCCGGAAAGAGGTGCGTAAGGACCGGATTCTGCTGTATCTCGGGATCGGTCTGGTGCCGTATCTGCGGTATCTGGCGCTTCACAATCATGCGTACCTGCACTGCTTTTTCACGTATCGGGCCCAGATCGCCACGATCCTGGCACTTGGTCTGATCCTGGGAGAGCTGGTGGACGCTCGCTTCCTGCGAGGGAAGAGAAAGGGCGGGCAGCGGCATGGAAGATAAAATGCTGGTATCGGTCATCCTGCCCTGCCTGAACGAGGGGGAGGCGGCCGGACAATGTGTGCGGGAAGCCTTTGAATTCCTGCGGGAGCACGGCTTAAGCGGCGAAGTGCTGCTGGTGGACAACGGTTCGGAGGATGACTCCGCTGCACGGGCGCTTTCCGAGGGGGCGCGGGTTGTCCCGGAAATGCGGAGAGGCTACGGCGCCGCGCTTCGAAGGGGACTGGCAGCAGGGCGCGGAGATATACTTTTGCTGGCCGACTGTGATACGACGTATGACTATGCGGATTTTGCGGAAATGGTCCGGATCCTGGCCACGAATGAGGCCGATCTGGTGATCGGAGACCGCTTTGCCGGTGGAATGGAACCCGGCGCGATGCCCCTGTCCCATAAATGGGGCGTGCGATTTCTGTCCATGCTTGCCCGTAAAAGATTTTCCGTGCAGGTGCGGGATTTTCACTGCGGGATCCGGGGACTGCGGGCCGACGCGCTGCCGCGGCTGGAGCTTCGGACGGACGGCATGGAATTTGCCACGGAGCTGATCGCGGAGGCGTCCCGAAAGGACCTTCGGATCGCACAGGTTCCGGCACATCTGCGGCAGAGCAGGTGCGAGCGCTCCAGTAAGCTCCATGCGGTGCGGGACGGGATTCGACATGTAAGCTTTATCTGCAGCTTTCCGAAAAGCAGATTTTGAATAGACCATATATCAAGTCAGAAAGAGAGGACGGAAAAGGAAATGACAGATTTGAAAAGAAGAAAGAGAGGATTCTGGGCGCTGTGTCTCGCCGCAATGCTGAGTCTTATGCCGGGGATGCAGACCATGGCGGCGAATGTGTCGCTGGGGAGTAATCTTAGTAGCAGTGATCCTACACCTGCACCGAGCCTGAGCAATATCGGTGTGGATGATACCCTCACCTGGTCTCTGTCCACATCGGGATACAGCCATGTGTATTACAGTGCGGATCCGACTCCGGGTACCTCACTGGGTAGTTCTAGTTATACAAATAGTTTTTCCTACGTGCTGAGCGGAATATACGCCGGATATGAGGATCTCGATAAAGATGCGATTTCCAGTTGGACGGCAACTAGTACTTGGAGCGATACAATTACTTTTGATGTCACGCTTACACCCGTCTATAAAGATTATGCCCTCACCTATCAGCTGGATGAGGGAACCAACGGAGCAAACCCGGCCAGCTATACGTTCATTACTCCGGACTTTACGCTGGCGGATGCCTCCAAAGCGCATTATACCTTTGGCGGATGGTTCAAAGAGGCAACCTTTGCGACCGCGGTTACTTCCATCCCGAAGCACTCCAAAGGGAATATGACCCTCTATGCCAAGTTCACTCCGGAGACCTATGCGATCACCTACGAGCTGGACGGCGGTACCAATGCCGCTGCCAACCCGGCCAATTATACCTACGCGACCGGCGTGGCCTCCTTTGCGGATCCTGTGAAGGAGGGATATACTTTCGGCGGCTGGTTCCTGGATGCGGCCTTTACCACGGCGGTGACGAGTCTTACCGCAACGGATTTCGGGGCCAAGACCCTGTATGCAAAGTGGACGGCCATCCCGCCCACAAACTATACGGTGACCTTTGACGCAAACGGACACGGCACGGCGCCTGCCGCGCAGACGGTGGCAAGCGGGTCCAAGGCGGCCGAGCCCGCAGCGCTGACCGCAGAAGGGTACACCTTCGGCGGCTGGTACAGGGAAGCGGCCTGCGAGAATGCGTATGATTTTGATACTGCCGTGACGGCGGATATCACCCTGTACGCGAAGTGGACGGAGATCCCGGCGGTTACTTATACGGTGACCTTTGACGCAAACGGACACGGCACGGCGCCTGCCGCGCAGACGGTGGCAAGCGGAGCCAAGGCGACCGAGCCCGCAGCGCTGACCGCGGAAGGCTACACCTTCGGCGGCTGGTACAAGGAAGCGGCCTGTGAGAATGCGTATGATTTTGGTACGGCCGTAACGGCAGATATCACCCTCTATGCGAAGTGGACGGAAAATGCGCCGGCGCCGACGCCGGATCCGGAACCCTCGACGATCTACTGGGTGGCCTTTGATGCGAACGGCCACGGCGTAGCACCGGATGCACAGAATGTACCCGAGGGTGGGAAGGCAGTCACCCCGATCCCTCCCACCGCGGAAGGCTACACCTTCGGCGGCTGGTATATTGACGCACCCTGCACGGTTGCTTATAATTTCGATGATCCCGTGACGATGAACATGACCTTGTATGCGAAGTGGACGGCGAACGGTCCTTCCGTTCCCAAGACAGGAGATGACCTGCCCGATGTGGGTCTCTGGGTCAGCCTCCTGGGCGTCGGACTCTCAGCCGTGACGGCTGCGGTGATCCGGCTGCGCAGATGCAAGTAAAGGATCAAAGGAAAAGGCGTCGGGCGATGGCCCGGCGCTTTTTTACAGGTGAATGGTTTGAATAAAAAGATGTGGCGCCTGATCGCGATCGGCGGAGCGGCCCTGATGCTGGTGTCGCTGGTGATGATCGTGATCACGCTGGTACAAAAAAGCAAAACGGAAGCGCTGTATGCGCGGACTCTGGAGGCGTATACCATAAGCGCTCCCGGCAGCGCGCAGGGAGCAGGAGAGGGCGCGAAAGGCGGGTCCGGAAATGCGGGGAAGGAAGGCGGCAGTCCTCCTTTGGCAGGCGGATCCGGCGAAGCCGGGGGGACATCCTCCGGGGCGGAAGACGGCGAAACGGGGGGCGAAGAGGCTCCCCCCGAGATTCCCTGGGAGGAACTGCTGGAAGTGGATTTTGAGAAGCTATGCGCCGCCTCTCCGGATGTCTGCGGCTGGATCTATTTTGAAAATGAGAAGATCAGTTACCCGGTGCTCTGGTCGGGAGATAATGAAACCTATCTGCGCCGCTCGTACGACGGGCAGGAGTTAAAGAGCGGTTCGATCTTTGTCGACGGGCGATGCTCCTCGGATTTTTCGGGGCGCAATACGATCGTGTATGGCCATAATATGCACGATCTGTCGATGTTCGGACGGCTCCGGTACTATCTGCAGGATGCGTCCTATTACGAGACGCATCCGTATTTCCAGATCCTGACGCCGGACGGAAAATGCCGGTATGAGATTTTTGCCTGCTATGTGGCGGACGCGTCGGACAACAAGGGCCCGTATGTCCGGGATTTTGCGGATGAGAAGGCCTTCCGCTCCTTCCTGGAGGAAAATGTGCGCAGATCCGTCGTGCGCGCCGACCTGAAGGCAGATGAGATCGAGCGGGTCGTGACCCTTTCCACCTGCGTGAATGATGCGGGAAGCCGTCTGGTGGTCATGGGCGCGCCGGTGGAGGAGCGGTAAATCCCTCCCGGAAAAAACTGAAAACAGGGGGACAGGAGATGAATCTGGAACTGGACATGCCTTTCGGCAAGGCGGAAATCAAAGAGGCCTACCTGCGCGGCGAGGAGGTGCGTCTTTTTCTCGTGGAGGGGACGCAGGAATCGGCGACCTATCTGCATCCGCTGATCAAAAACGAGCTGGTCTTCCCTTATACGAAGGTTTTTGCAAGTCTTTTCAGCCGGGAGATGGGGGAGTGCGATGTCCTGATGCTGGGCGGCGGTGCCTTCTCGGTTCCCAAGTATCTGATCAGCCATTTTCCGCAGGTTCGGATGGATGTGGTCGAGCTGTACCGGGAGGTCTACGAGATGGCGCTGGACTATTTTTTCCTGGATGAGCTCTATGAGGAATATCATCTGACGGAAAACCGGCGGCTGCAGGTATTTCTCGAGGAGGGGCTGCACTATTTAAAGGCCTGCACGAAAACCTATGATATGATCTACGATGACGCCTACCATGGGATTTTGCCCGATTCCGGGCTTCTGTCCTACGAGGCGACGGTCCTTATGAAAAAGCGGCTGAAGGAGGGCGGGCTTCTGGCCATCAATATGATCGGAGCCCTGCAGGGCAGCAGTTCGATGCGGGCGCTCCTGAGCGAAGAGGTCCTGAAGCGTGTCTTCCGGAATGTGGAGCTGCGCCAGAATATGGAGATCCCGCCGGATCTGCCCAGCCAGAATCTGATCCTGCTCGGAAGCGATGCGCCGCTTCCTCCGACGCGGATGCTGCGTCCAAACGACCTGAGCGAGGACTGGGCGGAGCACTGAAGGGAAGGCAGCAGGCAAGGGAACACTAAGCGAAACCGGATGGAAAGGATCCGGGGAAAGAAAGGAATTTTATGGAACTTAAGATGACGGAGGGGCGGCCCCTTACTCTGATTTCGAGATTTACACTGCCGATTTTGCTCGGCTTTATTTTTCAGCAGTTCTACAACATGGTGGATACGGTGATCGTCGGACGCTACATCGGGCCCGGCGCGCTGGCGGCGGTCGGATCCACGGGCACGATCATGTTCATGATCATCGGGATCGCGAACGGGTTGAGCACGGGCTACACGGTCCTGACGAGCCAGAGATACGGCGCGGAGGACCGGGAGGGGACGCGGCGCGCCTTTGTGAACAGCATCCTTCTGGCCCTCATCAGCACGGCGCTGATCACGGGGATCGCGATTTTTACCATGAAGCCGCTCCTGCGCCTGATGAATACGCCGGAGGATATTTTCGCGGATGCGAGTGCCTATATCATCACGATCTGCGCGGGGAGTCTGGCGCTGATCCTGTACAATCTGCTCGCCGCGTCGCTGCGCGCGATCGGCAACAGCAGAACGCCGCTGTATTTCCTGATCTTTTCGGCATTTCTGAACATCGTGCTGGACCTGGTCTTTATCCTGGGGCTGCACCTGGGGACCATGGGCGCGGCGCTTGCGACGGATGTCTCGCAGGGCGTTTCGGCGATCCTGTGCATTGTGTATATCTACCGGCATGTGGAGGTGCTGCGCCCGAAAAAGGGGGACTGGCACCTGGATTCCGGTTCCACGCTAAACCAGCTGAACATCGGGATTCCGATGGCGCTGCAGTTCGGCATCACGGCTTCCGGCACGATGGTCATGCAGGCCTCCATCAATATCTACGGCTCTGTGGCGGTCGGCGGCTTTACGGCGGCCAGCAAGGTGATCAACCTCATGACGGCCGGGATGCCCTCGATCGGGCAGGCGATGGCGGCCTATGCGGGGCAGAATTACGGCAAGGGCGACCTGAAGCGGGTGCACGAGGGAACGAAGGCGGCGATGCTTCTCGCAGTGGTCTATTCCCTGGTGACGGCGATTCTGACGGTGGCGCTGCTGCCGGTGATCATCCGGCTCTTCTTCGATGCGCAGACGGATCTGGCGGCCTATATGCCGTATGCGCGGATCTACACCTACGAGAGCGCGATTTTCTATCTGCCGCTGACGATGATCTTCATCTACCGCAATACCATGCAGGGCTGCGGCTACGGCAAAACGGCGCTCACCCTCGGCTTCATGGAGCTGATCTCGCGCCTGATCTGTGCAGCGGTGTCCATGCGGCTGGGCAGCTATGCGGTGGCTGTGGCCGGGGATGCGGCCGCGTGGCTCCTGACCGGACTCTTCTCCTTTGGGCTGTATCTGGCGATCCGGTCGAAGTGGCCGGAGCGGCTTGGACGAGGGGAGATTGTTTAGTTCAGCGCATAGTACAGACCCTTCATGGCCATGAGCTCCTCGTGCGTCCCCTGCTCCGCGATCCCCTTGTCGGAAATGTAGAGGATCCGGTCCGCGCTGCGGATGGTGGAGAGGCGGTGGGCCACCATGAAGGCGGTCTTGCCCTCGAGCACGGTCGCGAGCGCCTTCTGGATCAGGCCTTCGGTCTCGGTGTCGATGGAGCTCGTCGCTTCGTCGAGGATGATGACGGAAGGATTTTTCAGGATGATGCGGGCGAAGGACAGGAGCTGCTTTTCCCCCGCGGAAAGTCCGGCGCCGCGCTCCTCGAGCGCATGTTCGTAGCCGTCCTTGAAGCGGCGGATAAAGCTGTCCGCGTAGATGAGCTTCGCCGCCGCGATACATTCCTCATCGGTGGCATCCGGCCGTCCGTAGCGGATATTTTCCATGATCGTGCCCTTGAAGATGAAGGGCTCCTGCATCAGTACGCCGACTTCCTGTCGCAGGGACTGCAGCGTCACTTTCCGGACATCGTGCCCGTCGATGCACACACTTCCCTCTTTCACATCATAGAACCGGGTCAGCATGTTGATGACCGTGGTCTTGCCCGCGCCGGTGGGGCCCACGAGGGCGATCGTCTCGCCGGGCTTCACGTGCAGGTCAAAATGCTCGAGCACGTTGGCGTCCTCCTCGTAGGCGAAGGTGACATCGTTGAAGTCCACCTGTCCCTTCACGTGCGCTAAGGTCACGCAGTCCGCCTCGTCGCGGATCTCCACCGGATAATCGATGGTGTCAAAAACCTGCTCCAGATTGGAACTGACCTGCGCGAGCTGCTGCACCAGGATGGCGATCCAGGTCAGAGGACCGCTGAACTGCGTCATGTAGCTGGTAAAGGCGACGACCAGGCCGGCGTTGACATTGGACGCGCCGCTCAAAATGAGCGACAGTGCCACGCCGTAGAGGCAGACCGTTCCGAGATTCCAGAACGTCTCGACGATGGGGGTATTGAGCTCGTTGCGGAGAAAAATGCGCATCCACTGCTTCAGGCACAGATCGTGGATATCGGAATAGGTTTTTTCGCTGCTCTTGGCGCGGTTGTAGCTTTTGACGATCTTCTCGCCCATGATGGTCTCGACGATATAGGCGGTACGGTTGGAATTCTTGGCGCGCAGCTTGGCGAATTCCTTGCGGATGAAGTACCGCAGGGTAAAAATGCAGGCCATCATCGGGATCACGATCAGGTACACGATGCCGGTGAGGCGCGGACTTAATCCCAGCATGAAGAAGGTCACGATGATCAGCTTCACGAGGTAGGACAGGAGATTCAGCACATAGTTGGAGAAGAAATTGGCCAGGTCGTTCACATAGTCGGTGACACGCACGACGATCTTGCCGTTGGGCTTGGAGTCAAAATAGTCAAAGGGCAGATCCTGCAGCTTGTAGAAGATCTCCTTGCGCACATCGCAGATGATGCGGTGTCCGACGATGCCCATGATCCGCTGATGCGCAAAATTCATGCCGATCTCGAGCAGCGCCAGCACCGCCATGGAGGAGATGATCAGGGCCAGCAGCCGGTAATCCTCCGTGACGACCACGTTGTTGATGATCTCCTTCAGAAGGAGCGGCGTGATCATGGAGATCCCCGCCGAGGCGAGCATCAGGCATCCGACCAGAATGAAAGAATGCTTGTAGGGCCCCATGTACCGGAGCACGCGGCCGAACTGGCGTATGTCAAATTTCCGCTTGATCTCTTCGTCCTGAAAATACGTATTACGCTTTGCCATGCTCAGGCCCTCCCTTCCGCGATCCGGTCGGCGAGAGCATCAAAATTGACGCTGCCCTCCTGGGTCTGCTGAATATTGTAAATATGGGCAAAGTGCCCGTTCGCCTTCATCAGTTCCTCGAAGGTGCCGCGCTCCTCGATCCGGCCGTCCCGCATGTAGATGATCTCATCGCAGTCCACGACGGAGGAGAGGCGATGTGCGGAGATCAGAAGCGTGCGATCCGGATAGTACTCCTTGATATCCTTCAGGAGGCGTTTTTCCGTGCCGACATCGAGGGCCGAGGTGGAGTCATCCAGCACGAGGATCGGCGCATCGCGAAGCAGGGCACGCGCGATGGAGACGCGCTGCTTCTGTCCGCCGGAGATACCGAGTCCGCGCTCTCCGACGATCGTGTCATATCCGTCGATGAGATTGCGGATAAAGCCGTGGGCCTGCGCGTGAAGAGCTGCCTTTTCGATCTGTTGCTGCTCGATCTCCGGCTCGGAGTACGCGATATTGGAAGTGATCGTATTGGAGAACAGGAACACATCCTGAAAAACGTAGGAATATTTTGCCCGCAGGGAATCGAGATCGTATTCGCGGATGTCGCGTCCGTTCAGGGTAATATGGCCAGAGGAGACATCGTGTACGCGGATCAGGGACTCGAGCAGCACACTCTTGCCGGAGCCGGTGCCGCCGACGATGCCGATGCGCTTGCCGGGGGTGATGTCGAGGTTGATGTCCTTCAGGATCGACTGGTCACCGATGTTCAGGCACACTTTTTCCATGCGGACATGGACCTGCTCGGTCTCATCCGCCCGGTTGGGGCCGCTCACGATCTTGCTCTCGGTGTTCATGAAGTCCATCATCTTGCGGCCGGAGACGAGCTGCTGCTGCATCTGGAAGAGGCTGTTGTTGATCATGGTGACGAAATTCATGATGCGGAAGACATAATCGGCGCTGGCCACGAGGTAGCCGACCATCAGCTCTCCGCGCATGACCAGGACGGCGCTCACGGCGATGCTGCCAATGTACGCTGCCTGACGGATGAGGCCGAAGATGGCTTCAAAGGTGGAGGAGAGCTTGACCTGGCGGATATGGGAATCGCGCAGGTTCAGGTTGGATCTGTCGAATTTGCGCTTCTCGAGCTCCTCGTTGGTGAAGGAGCGCACCAGACGGACGGCTTCGATATTTTCCTGTACGGTCAGGCTCATGTTGCTGTTGCAGGCGCGGATGGCGCGGAAATTCTCACGTGCCAGCTTGCGGAAACGAAGCAGGGCCACGGCGAAAAAGGGCGTCAGGATCAGGGGAATCACCAGCAGGCGTACATTGATGGAGGCCAGCATGAAGATCGCCGCCACGAGGACAAAGAGGCTGTCGCAGATATTGGGGATCATGCGGCAGAACATCTCCTTGAACATAATGGTGTCGGAATTGATGGTGGTCAGAAGCTCGCCGGTATTGAATTCGGAAACGGTCTCGGAGTCAAGCTCCATGAGCTTGTGGAACGTCAGCTTCCGCAGGTCGGTCTCCAGCGCGAGGCCGAGCTTCTGGAGGATGACATTTTTGATGTAAACGACGACATCCTTGAACAGAATGAGCCCGAGGAACACGGCGGCGAGGGAAAAGAAAAGCCGCATGGTGTGGACTTCCCCGTATTTTCCGGAGAGCAGGAAGGAGAGCAGGCCGTCCTCCTCCGGCGCCTTATCCTGGATGACATGGTTGATGAACATGGCCGTGATCAGCGGCAGCATCAGGTCTGCCGTCAGGGCCGCAAAGCTCATCAGTTTGGTGAGGATGTCCAGGGGAAGATGTTTTTTCCATTGTCTGAAACCGAATTTGAATACGTCCATGAAATCTCCTGTTCCGGTAAGAATCCGCTGAGAATGGTTCGATGATTTTATTCTAGCGGTTCCCTGTGCGGAAGACTACTAAAGTATTGCGTTTTTTTATTCAAAATCGAACATTTACGCGAAGCACGCGCCGGTTGCGTTTCCAAAGAAAGTGCCGGAATGCCGGGAATATTTTGCAAATATTTGCGGAAAGTTTCGGTAAAAGGGTTAATGATCCCCCGGCTGCAGCCGATAAATAAGTTGAAAGGGAAACAGTATCGTTATTTGCATACGAAGGACAGGGAGGTCCGCTACGTACGGCAGAAAGGAGGTTGCCATGGCAAATGCGTTTTATGTGTACTCGCCCTTTGAGGTTCCCGCATATGTGACGGAGCAGATCGTGGAGAGAGTCAGCCAGGTAGCTCCTTATCGGAAATACGAGCGGGACCGGAAAGAGGATACGGATAAGCGGAAAAGAGAGCAGAAATTCGCGAAAGTTCTGGAGGATGAAACCTCCAGAAGAAGATATGAGACCGGAGATGTGTCCGAAATCAGCGAGATCGGCGATCCTGGCTTCTTCTTCGATTACAAAATGTGAAAAGGCGCAGGGAGGCGGCATACGATCCATGGGAACATGGGACTACGTGCAGGCGGGCGCAATGCCGGGGCAGAAGGCCCCGGCTTTTTTTCGTTTCTTTACACTTTTACGGAATGAACACGGCTCTTACACATTTTGAACACAAACTGCCGATAGAATGGGCTCAAACGATCCAACAAAAAGCAATCAGAAACCATCATGAACAAGGAGGCAGCTATGAAATATCGCAAATGTAAGAAACTGGGAGTCGTGATCGCAATGAGTATGGTGCTGGCGCTTACCGCGTGCAGTGCGACGAAGAACGCTTCCGATACGGAGACGGTGGATGTGCTCGCGGAAGAATCCGCCGGGACGGAGGAAGCGAAGGAAGGAATGCAGGATGGGGAGCGCCCGGAGCTTCCGAACGGCGAGATGCCGGAGCTGCAGGACGGGGAGCGCCCGGAGCTTCCGGACGGCGAGATGCCGGAGCTGCAGGACGGGGAGCGTCCGGAGCTTCCGGATGGTGAGATGCCGGAGCTGCAGGACGGGGAACGACCGGAGCTTCCGGATGGTGAAATGCCGGAAGGCGGCATGCGAGGGCCCGGCGGCAGGAACGGAGAGATGCCCGGTGACGGACAGACTCCCCCGGAGCTTTCGGACACGGAATCCGATGCGTGAGGAGCCTGGGCCTATAGCATAAACGCAGAAATCCCCCCGGTCCAGAGGACCGGGGGGATTTGTCTATTTGCCGGACCGGACGGCGCTGCGGGCAAGCTTGTAAAGCTCTTCGGCGGCCAGGCGCGTCTTGGCAACGATGTCCTCCGAGGTCTGGGGGAAGCAGTAGTAGAGCGCATGCTTGTCGCCGATGCAGATCATGTCGCCGAGCTCGTACCAGTAATAATCCGAATACAGACCGTAGGAAGCCATGGGCTTCTGGCGGAAGGAGAGCTTTCCGTCGCAGCCGGTCAGCGTAAAGCCGTGGAGGTCGTGGACGAGCGTTCCCTCCCCGACCTCATAGATGGATTTCGTATCGACCAGCATCCGGATGAGCACCGGCACCTCGAGACGGTAGGTACCGGACCGAAGCTCCTCGCGGACACACTCCCGCTCCCAGGCGTACCAGTCCGGAATGTGCGGATATTCCGTAATGCCGTTTACCGCCTTCATCCGGCCGAGTTCCGTCAGTTCATATTCCTTCCCGCACTTGTCACAGCGGATACTGATGCCGGAGGCGCGAAAGCTGCCTTCGGATTTGCAGTGCGGACATTTGTACAGCACGCGGTTCAATCCTTCCGCGCGGAAAGGCTCGCGGATGTGGATGCCGCGCTCCTCCTGCTCACGGAAATTGTCGAAGGTGAAGGCTTTTTTCAGCCCTTCATTCAGCTCCTCCGGCGAGAGGGTCTTCGTCTCTTCCTTCGTAAAGATCGTATAGAGCTCCGCCGATACATCGACTCGGCGCAGGCGCAGTCCGTTGTATAGCGGATCGCGCAGAAAAGCGCCGTGCGTGCGGATCATCAGAACGGGGACCCCGAGCGCGCGGATGCATTTTCCGAGGCTCTCCGGGAGCGGCGTCGCCGTCCCGTCAAAGGTATAGCTTGCCTCGGGGTACATCAGTATGTTGCCGTGCAGGACCTTCAGCGCGTAATCCATGTCGCGGATCAGCGCCAGATCCGTCTGGAACTTGCGGGTGGGGATACAGCCGATGCGGCGCATCAGCTTCTCCTTGCCGACGAAGCCGTCCGAGGTGCAGACGATATGGTAGGGGTGGTGCCCCAGGATCTGGGTTGCGATCTCGAGATCCGTGAAGCTCGAATGGTTCATCAGATACAGGCAGGGATGCTCGCGGCGCACCCCTTTCAGATCGCCCGTCTCCCAGGTAAAATTCACATCCCGGAGGATGCGCTTTGAGAGCGTGCGCATGAGGCCGCGCAGCACCGGAGACTGATGCTGCGGGCGCTTGTGCTTTTCTTCGGGCAGTGCACAGACATCCTCGTACGAACGCTTGGTTACTTTGATCTTCATGTTTTGTCAGAGCCGGATTCCCGACATTCCTCCTTCCTGTCGCAGCAAGGCGCTCCGGCCATTTTCCTCCGGACGGCTCAGGGCAGATCGCTGCGACGGCACCTGTTCCATTATACCGAAAAAAAGAAAATTTGCATAAAACATTTCGAAAAATTGGCATTTTTTCGGCGTTTTGCTATAATATAAGAACCAAAACCGTATCTGCCCGGAATACCGGCGGCTGCGGCTTGAGTCGTGCCATGGAAGGCGCGAAAGCGGAGGATGGCAGAACATGAAGGAACTGGATAGCACACAAAAATACTCTGCAATTATTTCCGCCCTTTGCTGGGTGCTTACCTGCTTCTCCACCTTTTTCTGGGGAGATGTGAGCACAGCGAGTCTTTCCCTTCTGACCAGCCTGGGGATCGGGAGTACAGTGATGTACTCGCTGAAGTATCTGACCCATTACCGGGCGCCGATCCGGGGCATGGCCTATGCGGTGGCGATCTGGGCGCTGGCGGATTTCTTTTATCTGCTGGATCTGCTGGTCGGCGGCCGATGGCCCGTCTTATACATGGTGTCGGACAATCTGTATACCCTTACGGATATTTGCTTCGGGATCGCCATGACGATCTATGTCATCGTGGATTTCAAGCGCCAGGAAGTGTTCCGTATTCTGGTCAATGCGTTCCTGATCGTGGTCTATGTGATGGTGATCCTGGATGCCCTGAATACCCGCTTCGGATCGCTGGAAGCGGTGGGAAACGGGATCTCGGGCGGGGAGATCGTCATGATGATCGCCACGGTCTACATGATGGCGATCCTGCTCATGCTCCTTGTGATCCGGGGACCGATGAAGCATCCGCTCTGCAGTTATGTGATGCTTCTGGGGCTTATGCTCTTTACCGCGCTGGATCTGCGCTATGTCTACCGGATCGCTGCCGGGAAGGAGCCGGAGAGCGCGCTCGCGGATCTGCTATATTACCTGGCTCTGCTGATCATCATGGTGGGGCTGATGCACCCGGAGCTGCGCAAGGAGAAGCTTTTTGAGGAGCAACTCTTTGACAGCCACAAGTCGGTGATCATCTCCAGGATCATCGGGATCGGGACGGTTCTGGTCGCCCTGGTGCTCCGCTGGTCGGGCGTTCTGAACAACGCACAGCTGTACCTGCTGCTGATGGCGGTCATGGCCTATCTAGTCATGTGGAAGACGCTGCAGGTCAATGAGCTGAATGAAAAGCTGATACGGGAGCAGAAGGCGCAGAATGAACTGCTGATCCGGCAGGTGGATGAGCGGGAGCAGGAGCTTCAGACAGCCGCTCAGCAGCTGGAGATGTCTTCCTATCTGGATTCGCTGACCGGGCTTTACAACCGGCACTATGCCACGGTCTATGTGGAAAATATGATCGCGAGCGGGTATCCGGGATCCATTGCACTGCTTTCCGCGGATATCAATTATTTCAAGACCATCAACGATACCTACGGCTACCGGACGGGCGATCAGACCCTGGTCGAATATGCCCGCAGACTGAGCGCTTTTCGCGGGGGGCAGGGATGTGCATTTCGCGTGGGTGCGGATGAATTCCTGCTGGTGGTCAAGGTGTCCGGAGAGGGCAGGGAGCTGGAGCGCCTGGGCGCGGAGCTCTGCAACGCGCTCGATCAGGAGATGGAGATCAACGGCAATCGCATGCATCTGGTCTCCGCCGTGGGAATTTCCGTATATCCGGGGGATTCCGAGGATGTGGACCAGCTGATCAATTTTGCGGAATCGGCACGCAGGTCCATCAAACACAGCACCGCCAGCACGACCTATGCCTGCTATGATGCGCAGACGGTTCCCCGCATGACCAGGCTGCACCACATAGAGCGCCGTCTTCAGGAGGCGGATTTTGACGAGAATTTCCGGCTTTTCTACCAGCCGCAGGTGAACGCGGAGACAGGGGAACTGATCGGGATGGAGGCGCTGATCCGCTGGACGGACAAGGAGCTGGGCTTCGTCTCTCCCGCGGAGTTTATTCCGATCGCGGAGGAGATGGGCGTCATGATCCCGCTCGGAGAATGGATCAACCGGGAGGCCATCTCCCGGATCAAGACCTGGAACGAGAATTACTGCAAGCGCCTGGTGGTGGGGATCAACGTATCTCCGCTGCAGATGCAGGATCCAGAGTTTGCCGACAAGTTCCTGCGGGAGATGGATTTCATGCAGGTGCCGGCGGAATGGCTGGATCTGGAGCTGACCGAGGGCATCGCGATGAACGCGACCTCGTACAACAACCAGAATCTGCTGAAGCTCCGGGAAGCGCGGCTCACCTTCTCGGTCGACGATTTCGGAACCGGTTATGCCACCTTTGCCAATATGCTGCATTTCCGATTTAACCGGCTGAAGATCGCCAAGGAACTGGTGGATGATCTGGTGGGCAATCCCAATGCGCGCGTGGTGATCCGGTCGATCACCTCCATGGCGAAGGGAATGCATATGCATACCATCGCGGAGGGTGTGGAAGATATCCGGCAGCTGGAGATCCTGCGGGAGCTCGGTTGTGAACAGATCCAGGGGTATTATTTCGGAAAACCGCTCCCGCCGGAGGAATTTGAACAACAATGGCTCAGTAACGGTTGACGTTTTCAAGAGGACCATCAGGGTCCGAAAGGAGGAAGACAATGGCAATGGCAGATCTGGGTATTCAAACCAATATCGTACAGCCGCAGGCGAATCCGGTGCGTCCGGCGCAGACTCCGGCTGTGCAGACTCCGGAGCGCCCGGAGGGTAACCCTTCCGCCCGTGAACCCCAGGAGGCGGCTGCAGAGCAGGCCCCGCAGCGTCCGGAGCTGGAAAATGTGGTATCGGTCTCCGAGGACGGGGATACCGTGCAGGTCAGCGAGGAAGGCAATGAGAAGCTGGAAGATGAAGCGCTGGGAACGGTCACGGTTCTGAACACGCAGCTGGCGCAGGATCAGGAGGAAGCCGAGGAGGAGACGCAGATTCAGGCGGATCTGGCCGAGGATAAGCAGAGTGCGGCCCGGATCCTGGAGCAGCAGAGAGAAGCGGCGGCAGAGAGGAAGGCGCAGATGGAAGCGCTGCGCGAGAGCGAAGAAAAGCGCGCCGTAGCCAACGAGGAGTCCGCACAGCAGGTGCAGCAGAGCGAGGAAGCGGAGGACCAGGCTGCCCAGGCGCAGGCTGCGAAGGTGACCACCTATGCCGGGATCTCCGAGAGCCGGCTGCAGCAGATGGTCCAACAGGGAGAGATCTCCCGCTACAAATATGATCAGGAGATCGAAGCGCGGGAAAGCCGTGTCGAAGCGATGCGTGAAAATGATGCGCAGTTCAGCGCGCAGATGACGGAAAGCGCAGCACGTGAGCAGGAAAATGAGAACGATGCGCTGGAGCTCAATGCCGTCTTCAGCGAGGATTCTTCCGATACGCTCTCCCAGCAGGCCCGGTCGGAGATCATGTCTGCCCTGCAGGATTTTCCGTTCAATGATGCAACATGAGAAAAAATCGGGAATCCGGGCAGATATTCCATTGAATTTTTGACAGAGACTGTGTAGAATAAAATAGTGCGTAGTTTTTTACACCGAGGATGCAGATCGGTGAAAGAGATAGAAGAAAGACTTGTTTTGGAGGGATGAAAGGATGAGACTTGTAACGAGAAGTGATTTCGACGGTCTGGTTTGTGCCATGCTGCTGAAGGAAATCGATCTGATTGATGAGATTAAATTCGTGCATCCGAAGGATGTGCAGGATGGTAAGATTGAGATGTCGGATAATGATATTACGACGAACCTTCCTTTTGATCCCAGAGTACACCTGGCTTTTGACCACCACGAGAGCGAGCTGACCAGAGTCAATATGGCGCAGGCACGCGGCAAGTTCATCATCGATGGCAATGCCAAGTCCGCAGCGCGCGTGGTATATGATTATTACGGCGGCAAGGAAAAGTTCACCCGCGTTTCCGAGGAGATCATGTGGGCCGTGGATAAGGGCGACAGCGCTGATTTCACGGAGGATGAGATCCTCAATCCCACCGGCTGGGTACTTATGAATTTCCTGATGGATGCGCGCACGGGTCTCGGACGTTTCCACAATTTCCGGATCTCCAATTACGATCTGATGATGGAGCTGATCGATTTCTGTGTGAATCACACGGTGGATGAGGTGCTGGCACTCCCCGATGTCAAGGAGAGAGTAGATCTGTACTTCGAGCAGCAGAAGGCCTTCAAGGAGCAGCTGGAGCGGATCGCCAAGGTCAACGGCAAGGTGGTTGTGATCGACCTGCGCAATGAGGAGACGATCTATTCCGGCAACCGTTTTATGATCTATGCGATGCATCCCGAGTGCGAGATGTCGGTGCATGTGGCCTGGGGCTTCCAGAAGCAGAATGTGGCGGTCATGATCGGTAAGTCGATCATCAATCGCGCAAGCAAGGTGGACATCGGCGAGATCTGCCTGTCCTACGGCGGCGGCGGACACAAGAACGCAGGTACCTGCCAGATCGCGACGGATGTAGTGGATTCGGCATTGCCGGATATCATCGCAAAGTTGCAGGGTTGATCCGAAGCAGCATCCCTTACATAAGAAAGCATGAGAAAGGCACGTCGAAGAATCGATGTGCCTTTTCTTATTGCCTTATTTATTGGATCTTCTTATTGGATCTGGAGTTGGTGTTTCAGGGACGCTCAGGCCGAAACGGTTGCCCCGCGCTACGGCTCTGC
>JAFYEE010000019.1 GCA_017544405.1 Lachnospiraceae bacterium | reverse complement strand
GAGGAGATTCGCTCCGCCGGTGATGGGCACCGGCAGGCGGCGGTCTCCTCTGTTTTTTTCGGAGGTGGGACGCCGTCCCTTCTTACGCCGGACGAGGTCGGACATCTGATGGAGGTGATCCGGTCTTCCTTCGCTCCGGAAGAGGACTGCGAGATCACCATGGAATGCAATCCTGGCACCGTCACCGCGGATTCTCTCAAGGAGATCCGCAGCGCCGGGATAGGCCGGCTCAGCATCGGTGCCCAGTCTCTGCGGGAGGAGGAGCTTCGGACCCTCGGCCGCATCCACGACGCGCAGGCCGTTCGCAATACCTGGACCTGGGCGGCGCAGGCGGGTTTTACCAACCTGAGCCTGGATCTGATGAGCGGTATCCCGGGGCAGACGAAGGAGAGCTGGAACCGGACGCTGGAGGAGGCCCTCGCGCTGGATCCTGCGCCGAAGCATATCTCCGCCTATAGTCTGATCGTGGAGGAGGGGACCCCCTTCCATGAGCTGCTGCGGGAGGGGAAGCTGGAACTTCCATCCGAGGAGACGGACCGCGCTCTGTATGCCGCCACGAAGGAAAAGCTGACGGAAGCCGGCCTTGCGCGCTACGAAGTGTCCAATTACGCGGTTCCCGGCTACGAATGCAGGCACAATCTGGGCTATTGGACGAGAGTGCCCTACCTCGGCTTCGGTCTCGGGGCCTCATCCTTTTACGGGGAGAGGCGCTGGAAAAACACCTCCGATCCGGAAAGCTATCTGCGCGCGCCCGGGAGGGCGACGGAAGAGGAGGAGGTGCTCTCCCGGGAGGACGCGCTCTCCGAGGAGCTGATTTTGGGACTGCGCCTGATCCGCGGCGTGTCGGTCGAACGGATCGGGAAGCTTTACGGCGTGGATCTTGTTACGCGGTACCGGGACGTACTGGACCGGGCCTTTGAGGCCGGCCTGATGGAGATCGCAGAAGGAGCGGATGAAGACGGCGGGAAAGCCCATTTTCTGCGCTTTACCGACGCCGGACTGGATGTGGAGAACTCCATTTTGTGTGAATTTCTCTAAATATAAGAATTTATTTGTACTTTTTTAATAATTCTCCTATAATAAAAATTGGGTTTTGTGGTGTCGCAGGCTCCGCCATTTTTGTCGAAGGATTCAGAGAATAAACCTGCGTAGATTCTCTTCACGCGGTCGCACTTATGCGACCTGAAAGGGTACGATGAAATTCGTTCGATGGGAAGACCTGAAAAGCGGGATGCGTCTGGCAAGGCCGATCTACAGTAAGAGCGGCGTCCTGCTCTTTGAACGCAATTCCAAGCTGACTTCCGCAGCGATCGACAGTGTGAAGAATTTCGGACTCCTCGGCATCTATATTCTCGAGCCGGCCGAGCCCCTTCCTCCGATGTCCGAGGAAGATATGGAATTCGAACGCTTTGAGATCAAGACGGTGTCGACGCTTCAGGATGAACTGGAGAAGATCATTACCACCAAACGGTACAAGAACCTTCCGACCATCGCAAGCCAGATCATCCGCGCGTACGGTCATCTGGAGGAGAAGGTGAATGTGTACCAGAATCTTCGAAGCAGAGACGATTTCGTCTGTCGGCACATGTTCAACACGGCGATCCTCTGTGCCATGATCACGCATCGCATGAATGTGCCGCTGGATGAGCAGCTGCAGACCGTCAATGCGGCGCTGCTTCACGATATCGGCAAGATGAAGTCCTCCAACCCGGCGATCTACGGGGGAGTGACGGATCCGGCCCTTCTGAGTTCCCTTCAGGCGGAGATGCTCAGCGGGCTGGATGTCCTCGAACAGGCCTTTTCCGGGGACGGACCGGCGCTGAAGCGGATCTGTACGCAGGCCATCCGCAACCAGGCCGATGCCGATGCCGGCGTGGAGATCAAGGGACGTAAGACGATAACGGGTGCGAAGATCCTGATGGTGGCGAACCGCTTCGATGAGCTGACCGGCATGAGCCTGAGCGGCGAGAGCGAATCGGAAGTGGCCGCGATCAAGGAATTCATGGACCGCTCGGATGTATATGATCCGGTTGCGGTGAAAGCCCTCATCGATTCCATATATATTCTGTTCCCCGGAGTCAGCGTGGTGCTCAATACCGGCGAGAAGGCGCTGGTGCTTGCGGAGAATACGGAGAATATACTGAAGCCTTCGGTGCTCTACTTCCGGGACAATTCCATCCTGGATCTGTCCCTGTGGTCGAACGCGGATATCTGGGTTTCGGATGTCATGAAGACTTTGGACAATCGTTACATCATGGACATGGATGCATTAAAACAAGTGGGAGGAGGAACGGTAAATGCTTGATATTGAGGAGGTTTTACGGAAAGCGAAGGATGCGGGGGCCAGTGATGTGCATATCACGGTAGGCGTCCCTCCGAAGATGCGTGTCAACGGCAACCTGATCACCATGGATGAGTATCAGAGAATGATGCCGGCGGATACTCTGGATGTGGTCATGAATATTACCACGGATACCCAGAGAAACAAATTCGAGGAAAAGGGCGAGTACGATATGTCCTTCTCGATTCCGAATCTCGGAAGATATCGTGTGAATATCTTCAAGCAGAGAGGTTCCGCTGCCATGGCCTTCCGTCTGGTGGGTACCACGGTTCCCTCCCCGGAAAAGCTGGGCGTTCCCGCTTCGGTCGTCGATCTGTACAACCGCAAGCGTGGTCTGGTCCTCGTCACCGGTCCTACCGGTTCCGGTAAGTCGACGACCCTGGCTGCCATCATCGACAAGATCAACAATTCCCGTGACGCTCATGTCATCACGCTGGAGGACCCGATCGAGTACCTGCATCAGCACAAGATGTCCATGGTCAACCAGAGAGAGATCGGTCTGGATTCGGACAATTACGCGAATGCGCTCCGTGCGGCGCTTCGTGAGGATCCCGATGTCATCCTCGTCGGTGAGATGCGTGACTTTGAGACCATCAGCGTTGCGATCACCGCAGCCGAGACCGGTCACCTTGTCCTGTCCACGCTGCATACCATCGGTGCCGCAAGTACCGTCGACCGTGTCATCGACGTATTCCCGCCGCACCAGCAGCAGCAGATCCGTGTACAGCTGGCGAACGTCCTTGAGGCGGTCATCTCCCAGCAGCTGATCCCCACCATGGACGGCAGAGGGCGTGTGGCAGCCTTTGAGGTCATGCATGCCAATCACGCAGTCCGCAACCTGATCCGTGAGGGCAAGTCCCACCAGCTTCAGTCCGTCATGCAGACGAACCGTAAGATGGGCATGATCACTATGGATGAGGCGATCCTGCAACTCTACTTTGACGGCCAGATCGATCGTGAGCAGGCCATCAACTTCGCACAGGATCCCGACGGTATGATGCTCAAGATCTGACGCGACATGCCGGATGCATAGAGGATACTTTGGCCGCAGCTTCCCGTGGAGGCTGCGGCTTTTTGCGTGGACCATGCGGCAGGTACCGGTCGTCAGCCCTTCCAATATTCCAGTCCCGGGCGGTAATAGACCGCTTCCAGCAGGTGCTTCCGTGTCAGGTCATCGCTTCCCTCCAGGTCCGCGATGGTCCGCGCGACGCGCAGCACCCGGTGATAGCTCCGCGCGCTTAAGCCCAGTTTGTCATAGATGCTGCTGATGTATTCCTGCTCGGCGGTGCCGAGGCGGCAGTATTCCTCGATCTCGCGTCCGGAGAGATCGGAATTGAAACGGATCCGGGAGCCTGCGTAGCGTCTGCTCTGGATCTCCCGCGCCCGCAGGACCATGTCCCGCATGGCTGCGGAAGAGAGCCCGCGGGGATCGGAGCGGATGCTCTTAAGCTCCACAGCCTTCAGTTCCACGCACAGATCGATGCGGTCCAGGATCGGACCCGAGATGCGCCCCAGATACTTTCGGATCTGCGTCTCCGTGCACCTGCACCAGTTGCGGTCCGGATAATACCCGCAGGGACAGGGATTCATCGCGCAGACCAGCAGAAAATCCGCCGGGTAAGTGACCACATACCGGACACGGGAGATGTGGACCTCGCGGTCCTCAAGCGGCTGGCGCAGACTGTCCAGCGTGGTCTTCTGGAATTCCGGAAGTTCATCCAGGAACAGAACGGACCGGTGCGCCAGAGAGATTGCGCCCGGACGGGGAGAGCCGCCTCCTCCGATGAGGGCCGGTACGGACAGAGAGTGGTGCGGCGCCTGAAACGCGCGCCGGCGGATCAGTGCATTTCCGGGCGGAAGCATTCCGGCGACCGAATAGATGGAGGTGACTTCCAGACTCTCCTCGAGAGAAAGCGGCGGCAGGATCCCGGGGATGCGCTTGGCGATCATGGATTTCCCCGCGCCGGGCGGACCGGTCATCAAGAGGGAATGAAAACCGGCCGCTGCAATCATGGCAGCCCGTTTGGCATGCTCCTGTCCGCAGACTTCCGCAAAGTCCGGTTCATCCGGCGGGGCGGGCGTCTGGGATGCTTCCACGCCCGCATATACGGGCAGGATGTCCTCCTCCTGCGTTTTTAGGAATTCCAGCACCTGCAGGATATGGGAGGCGCCGCGGATCCGGATGCCCGGCACGATGGCTCCCTCGCCTGCATTGTCCGACGGAACGATGCACTGGGTGATCCCCCATTCCCTTGCTTTCCGCACGATGGGCAGTACCCCGCGGACCGCCCGGATCTCTCCGTTTAACCCGAGCTCGCCGAGAAAGAGGATGCCTTCGGTCCGCTCCGCGGGAAACGCCTGCAGACTCTGCAGGACACCGATCAGGATCGGAAGATCGTAGGCGGTTCCGTCCTTGTGGATGTCGGCGGGAGAGAGATTGACGGTGATATGGGAGGCGGGGAGATCGAGGGCGCTGTTTTTCAGGGCGGCCTGAATGCGGTCCTTGGATTCGCGCACCTCCTGGCAGAGACTTCCCACCATGATAAAGCCCGGAAGTCCGGTGGAGATATCGACCTCCACGCGGACGGGAAGGGCCTGTACGCCGGAGAGAGCGGCGGTTTGTACGGAACTGAACATGAGTACCTCCTGACAGAAGGATCTGTCTATTTTCTGCAAAAAGAATTCTGTGAGAGCTGCAGGGCGTGACCGTCGAGCACCAGCTGCATCAGAAGAAGCAGCACTGCGTCCACGGGAAGCGGTTCAGCGCAGTCCCGGGCGATCGCCTCGGCCAGCTCCTCGGGCGTCCGGGGAGCGAGATCCAGATGCGCATAGAGCAGGTGCAGATCGGTGGAAGCCGGGTAAGGATTGCCCGCCTCCTTTCCCTCGTATTGCATGCGGCGCTTCTGCCGCTCGTCCGGATGAAAGCCGGAGGGAGGCATAGAAGGGGATTCCCTGTGTGCTCCCTGATATTCCCGAAGCTCGCGGATCAGAAGCTCCGGGGAGAGATAGACCTGCGCCCCCTGTCCGAGAAGCCCGTTGCATCCGTCGCTCAGCCGGTCGGTCAGCCGCCCTGGGACCGCATAGACCTCCCGTCCCTGCTCCAACGCCATATCCACGGTGATGAGCGTGCCGCTTCGCTGCCTCGCCTCGATGACGACGAGAAAGTCGGCCAGCCCGCTGACGATGCGGTTCCGCGGAGGAAAGTATTTCGCGGTGGCCGGCGTCCCGGGAGGATAGGTGGAGAGGATCCCGCCCTGCTGGAGCAGGCGGTCGTAAAGCGGCCGGTTGGAGGGCGGATAGCAGATATCCGCGCCGCTTCCGAGCACAGCACAGGAGTAGCCCCCCGCCTCGAGCGCCGCCCGCTGGCTGATCCCGTCGATGCCGCGCGCCATCCCACTGATGAGAGGGATTCCGGAGCAGCCGAGGGCATGGCCGAGCTCCCGCGCGATCTGTTCCCCGTAGGGCGAGCATTCCCGCGCGCCGATGACGGCCACGGCCGGCACATCGGGGGCAGGCAGATTCCCCAGGACAAAGAGGCCCGGGGGCGGATCCGGAATCGTGAGGAGCCTTTGCGGGAACCCGGCATCTCCCGGGAGGAGAAGGCGCTGCCCGGACCGCAGAAGCGCTTCGTATTCCCGCGGCGGGTCGAACGCCTTACGAAGCTCCAGAAGCTCCGCCGCCGCCCGCGGGGAAGCTGCCTCGCGCAGAGCGCTTTCCGATGCGCGGAAGATCTCGCGGTAGCTTCCGAAGGCCTGCAGGAGCTTTCGCGGGGAAGCGCCTCCGATCCACGGGACACTGCACAGATAATAAGCATAGGGACGCTCCGACGCGGGAACGGGAATCAGCATGGGATACCTCCGTAAATGGAAAATCATAAGTGGGATCGTTGGATGATGGTCCGGATCAGACAAATGGATGGTGAAAATTCTAAAATCCCCCTTCCGGTCTGTCAAGGAAGAATAATGCACAATTTTTTCGGGGGCATTCTTGGCTCTTTTTCCGAATTTTTACAATAACTAGTGGTGTTTCACCACAAGCGGCCCCAACATGTAGTATAATAAAAATCACTTTCGCGAAAGGAGACAGCCGCATGGAAACATATCGAGAGAGGACAAAGCAGATCCGGATCGGAGACCGTGTCATCGGCGGAGGCGCACCGATCCTTATACAGTCCATGACCAATACGCCGACGGAGGATGTCGCGGCGACGGTCGCTCAGATCCTGGCGCTGGAGAAGGCGGGCTGCGAGATCATCCGCTGCACCGTACCCACGCAGGAAGCGGCGTTGGCGATCCGCGAGATCAAAAAGCAGATCCATATTCCGCTGGTGGCGGATATTCATTTTGATTACCGTATGGCCCTTGCGGCGATGGAGAACGGCGCAGACAAGATCCGGATCAATCCGGGCAATATCGGCGATGCTCAGAAGGTCCGTCTCGTGGTCCGTGAGGCCGGGGACCGGCAGATTCCCATCCGTGTGGGGGTCAATTCCGGCTCTCTGGAAAAGCCTCTGCTGGAAAAATACGGCGGCGTGACCGCGGAAGGCATCGTGGAGAGCGCGCTGGATAAGGTGCATATGATCGAGGATATGGGATATGACAATCTTGTCATAAGCATCAAGTCCTCGGATGTCCTGATGTGCGTGCGCGCGCATGAACTGCTGGCCGGACAGACGCCCTACCCGTTGCATGTCGGGATCACGGAGTCCGGAACCGTGCGCAGCGGAAGTATCAAATCCTCCATCGGGCTCGGTCTGATCCTGCATCAGGGGATCGGCGATACGATCCGCGTGTCCCTG
>JAFYEE010000184.1 GCA_017544405.1 Lachnospiraceae bacterium | reverse complement strand
GCGGCACATGAAAAAAGGTTTGTCGAGCTTAGTACTGAGCCGCAGCTGGGGGCAATGTCCTCCCCTCGGCGGCGTGGTAGTTTGTCAGTCTCAAATGGAAAAATCAGCGAAATGCCGGGAAATGGGCAAAAGTAAAGCACCGTCCCCAGGAGTCATGCTCCCAAAAACAGTGCTCGCATGCACCGCCAGGGGCTCGAACCCTGGACACCCTGATTAAGAGTCAGGTGCTCTACCAACTGAGCTAGCGGTGCGTCTTGATTGACAACAACGGAATATTACCATATTGATATTTGAAATGCAAGCATTTTTTTCAAAAATCGAAGTTTTTTATTGAAAATCCCCGAAATCGGGGCGAAAGAAGGAAGATCGTGGACTATATTTTTGACACCCATGCACATTACGATGACGAAAAATTCGATCCGGACCGCGCCGAAGTGCTTGCCTCCCTGCAGGAAAACGGCATCCGAAAGGCCGTCGACGTAGGGGCCGGCATCCCCTCCTCGAAGCGCGCGCAGAGCCTTGCCGCCGCATATGATTTTCTCTACTGCGCCCTCGGCGTGCATCCGACCGAGGTGGGTGATCTGAACGACGAGACCCGGGCGTGGCTCCGCACACAGGCGGCCGGTGACCCCAAATGCGTTGCCATCGGCGAGATCGGCCTCGATTACTACTGGGAGGATACCCCCCACGAGGATCAGAAGAGAGAGTTCCTCTGGCAGATGGACCTCGCGCGGGAGCTGGGCAAGCCCATCATCATCCATTCCAGAGAAGCGGCCAGAGACACCTATGACCTCATGAAGGAGGCCCGCGCGGGCGAGATCGGCGGCGTTCTCCACTGCTATTCCTACACCCGGGAGATGGCGCGGGAATTTCTCGAGATGGATTTTTATTTCGGGATCGGCGGGGTCATTACCTTCAAAAATTCCGTAAAGCTCAAGGAAGCCGCGCAGTATATCCCCTTAGACCGGATCGTGCTCGAGACGGATTGTCCCTATCTCGCGCCCGTTCCCTTCCGCGGCAAGCGCAATTCCTCCCTGTACCTGCCCTATGTGGTCGAGACACTGGCACAGGTCCGCGGAATATCCGAGGAGGAGGTCCTGCGCGCCACCTGGGAAAATGCCCATCGCCTCTACCGCCTGCCGGATCCCCTTTGTAATGAAGACGGTTTTATGCTAAAATGATAATTACGCAAACTGTGCGTTTTTATAGATTTGGAGTTGCCTATGAGAATTGAAAGAGTCGATCAGGATACGATCAAATGCTATCTGTCTCTGGAGGAGATGGAGGAATATAAGATTGACTACCGGGATTTTCTGTCCCGTTCGGAAAAGGCCCAGAAGCTGATGCATCGCATCATCGAGGAGGCCAAGGAGCAGGTGAATTACCATCCTCCGAAGCTGGCCTTCGAGCTGCAGATCACGATGATGGAGCAGGGCATGGTGCTTACTTTCTCCGAGAAGGAACCCTTCGACCTGTCCGATGAGGGAAAGGTACAGGGCTTTGTCAACAATCTGAAGAATCTGCTCGGGCACCTGAAGGCCTACCAGAAGGAACTTGAGGAGCAGGGAGTGAGCGGCGATGCGCCTTCCCGGGATCTGCAGGCCTTTGCGGACCGGCATCCGGAGATTCCCATCTTTGAGGAGCAGCCCGGACAGATGCCCGCAGCCACTGTGATCCCGACACTGCAGGGTGGGACCGATATCCGGGAGGCGGTGCTGTGCTTCTATGCCATGGCGGATGTGATGGATTACGCGGAGGTGCTTCCGGAGCGGCTGCTGGTGGATTCGAGTCTCTACAAGATGGAGGATGCCTACTACCTGCACATTGCCAAAGGCAGAGCCTCGCTGGAGCGGTTCCGCAAGACCCTTATTCTGGCGACCGAATTTGCGTCCTTCTTCGGTGCGGGAGAAGGGTGTGACCGCATGCTCAAGGAGCATGGTGAGCTTCTGATCGAGCGGAAGGCCGTGCAGAAGCTGAAGTAAGAGGTTCGACCTTATGAGGGAGAGAAGCCATTAGGCGAAAGGGGGAGCAAGATGCTCGCATGTCCGAATTGCGGGGCCAATCTGAGATTTGATCCGGAATCGCAGAGACTGAAATGCGATTTCTGCGGCGGGGATTTCGATCCGGAGGAGCTGAAGGAAGGGCGCGGTGCCGACGAGCAGGTCGTGACGGAGACCGCACCTGTTCCGGTGACGGAGAGCGAGGAGCAGACGGAAGGTGAGGAGGAGTCCTTTTCCACCTATGTTTTTACCTGCCCGCAATGCGGGGGCGAGCTGCTCAGCTACGACGATACGCTGGCTACCTTCTGCAGCTTCTGTGGAGCGTCCACGGTGCTCGAGTCCCGCATGTCAAACGAGAAGCGCCCGAAATTTATCATTCCGTTCCGCCTGACCAGAGAGGAGAGCGAGGCAGCCTATAAAAAGATGGTTTCCCGCGCTCTTTTTGCGCCGGCCAAAATGAAAGCCGAAGCCACGGTGGAGCATTTCCGCGGGATCTACATGCCCTACTGGATCTACGGATTCGACTGCAATAAGCACCTGAATATTACCGGGACCAAGACGCATCGTTCCGGCGATTATCTGATCACCAAATACTACGATCTGACGAGCGATATGCTGGCGGAATATGAGGGCATCTCCTACGATGCTTCCTCCTCCTTCGCGGACAGCTTAAGCGAAGCCATCGCTCCCTTTGACAGCAAGGAGGCCGTGCCCTTTCAGAGCAATTATCTCAGCGGATTCTACGCGGATTCCAGCGATGTCAGCGAGGAGATCTACCGCAAACAGGCGGAGGATATGGTGCGAAGCGACCTGGCCGGGGAGATCCGCAAGGCGCCCGGCTACCACAGGTATTCCATCGACAGCAGCCAGGTACTGACAGCAGCCCTTCCGGACCGGACGACCTCGGAGCGCGGCATGTTCCCCGTGTGGTTTCTGTCCACACGCATGGGAGACCGCGTCAGCTACGCGGTGGTCAACGGCCAGACCGGGAAGGTGGCTGCGGATCTGCCGGTTTCCTTCACGAAATACCTCATCGGATCCATTCTTCTGGCTCTGCCGCTGTTTTTCCTGTTCCAGACGGAGTATACGATCCGGCCGACCACGATCCTGACGATGTCCATGGGAGTCGCACTTATCAGCATGCTGATTTCCAACAGCCAGCTGAACCGCATTTTTGCCAGAGAGCATCGGCTCGATGACAAAGGATACAATTCCACACGCTCCCCGGAAGAAGTGATGAAGATGCGCGAGGAGCTCAAAGGGCTGGTGAAGGTAAAGTCGGCAGTAGAAAAAAGCAGCACGGGAGTAACCCTGTATCTCGTCTTCACGTGCATTTTTTTGTTTCTGCTTCCCGCCATCGGCATCCTGATGCTGATCAGCTGGACTTCGGTTTTAAAGGACGAAGGGAAATCCAAAAAGGTCATTAAGCCGGGCAAAACCGTGATAAAGGCTCCGATGAAAGAGAAGATGAAGAGTCTTTGGAAGCCACTGGCTGCCATTGGTGCGGCGGTCCTGATCTTTATCGCCAATCCGGTGAGTGACATGTATTATTACGCCGGCGCGCTGGTGTCCATGGCACTGGTCGGCTGGTCGTTTTGGGATGTGGTGCAGGAGCACAATCTGCTCAGTACCCGCCCGCTTCCGCAGTTTGGCAGAAGAGGGGGTGACGAGAATGAACATTAAAACCCTCTGCAGCCGAAAAGCGCAGGCGCTGCGCCGGGTGCTTGGCACTTTGCTTCTTCTGTGCGTGTTGATGCCGCTGCATGCATCCGCCTCCGATCGGAAGGAAGCAAGCTATGTCAATCCCGATACCGGATATTCGGTCCTGATCAATGACGGTGCGGATCTGCTGGAGCCGGACGATGAGCAGGCGCTGGCCGCATCGATGATCCCGATCACGAAATACGGCAATGTCGCGTTCCAGAGCATTTTGGAGAATTACACCTCCGCCTCCACGTTCGCCGAGTATTCCTATCACGAGATCTTCGGCGAGACGAGCGGACTTCTCTTCCTGGTCGACATGGACAACCGTTATCTCTACATGTATTCGGACGGGGAGATCTACCGGACCATCACCTCCACCGAGATGGAGACGATCACGGACAATACCTACAGCTACGCGTCGAACGACAACTATTACCAGGCAGCGTTCGTTGCCTTTTCCCAGGCGCTGGCGCTGCTCGAGGGCCGCGATATCCCGCGCCCCATGAAATATATCAGCAATGCGGTCTTTTCCCTGATGCTGGGGATGCTGATCTGCTTTTTCTTCGTGTCCTTCACTTCCAGACTCAAAGGAAGCAGCGGGCGCGAAATGCTCAAATCCGCGAAAAAGAATGTGGTGGTCATGCCCGCGGATGAGAAGTATGTCCGGGAGTCCAGAAAATACTCTCCGGTAAGCTCAAGCAGCTCCGGCGGAAGCAGTCATTCGGGCGGAAGCCGCAGCAGCGGAGGAAGTCACCATTCCAGCGGAGGAAGCCACCACTCCAGTGGAGGAAGCCACCATTCCGGCGGAGGCGGCGGCCACAGATTTTAGGATCAGAAAAAGGAAGAATAAAAGTGGCGCCGAGGGCGGCACGGAAAGAAGGGAATCATGGCAGAGAAAGACAAGAAGATGGTGGAGGAGATCACCTCCATGGATGAGGACTTTGCGCAATGGTATACGGATATCGTGCGCAAAGCGGAACTCATCGACTACACCAGCGTCAAGGGATGCATGGTGATCAAGCCGGCAGGCTATGCGATCTGGGAACTGATCCAGAAGCAGCTGGATGCCCGCTTTAAGGAGACGGGGGTAGAGAATGTCTACCTGCCGCTGTTCATCCCCGAGTCCCTGCTGGAGAAGGAGAAGGATCATGTGGAGGGCTTTGCTCCCGAGGTGGCCTGGGTCACCCACGGCGGTCTGGAGCCTCTGCAGGAGCGCCTGTGCGTGCGTCCGACCTCCGAGACCCTCTTCTGCGATTTTTACAAAAATGACATCCACTCCTACCGCGACCTGCCCAAGGTGTACAACCAGTGGTGCTCCGTGGTCCGCTGGGAGAAAGAGACCCGTCCTTTCCTGCGTTCCAGAGAGTTCCTGTGGCAGGAAGGCCACACGGCTCACGCTACCATGGAGGACGCTGAGGCACGCACCATTCAGATGCTGAATCTGTACGCGCAGTTCTGCGAGGAGGTGCTCGCCATCCCCGTGATCAAGGGACAGAAGACCGACAAGGAAAAATTCGCCGGTGCGGAAGCAACCTACACGATCGAAGCGCTGATGCACGACGGTAAGGCTCTGCAGTCCGGCACCAGCCACAATTTCGGCGACGGCTTCGCGAAGGCCTTCGGCATCCAGTTCGCGGACAAGGACAATACGCTGAAGTATGTGTTCCAGACCTCCTGGGGTATGACCACCCGTCTCATCGGTGCCATCATCATGGTCCACGGTGACAACGAGGGTCTGGTCCTGCCTCCGAGAGTCGCACCGATCCAGATCTGCATCATCCCGATCCAGCAGAAGAAGGAAGGCGTCCTGGAGAAGGCATTTGAGCTCAAGGACCGTCTGAAGGGGAGCGTCCGCGTGATGGTGGATGATTCGGAAAAGTCACCCGGATGGAAGTTCTCCGAGGCGGAGATGCGCGGTTATCCGCTGCGTCTGGAGATCGGTCCCAAGGACATCGAGGCTGGAAAATGTGTCCTCGTGCGCCGGGATACCCGCGAGAAGATCGAAGTGGCGCTGGAGGAGGTCGAGAGCCGGGTAGCGCAGCTGCTTGAGACGATCCAGAAGGAAATGCTGGAGCGTGCCCGCGCGCACCGGGATTCCCACACCTACGTGGCGAAGGATTTTGCCGAGTTTGAGAAGATTTTTGCCGAAAAATCCGGCTTTGTGAAGGCAATGTGGTGCGGCGACCGCGCCTGTGAGGATGCCATCAAGGAGAAGCTCTCCGTGACCAGCCGCTGCATGCCCTTCGAGCAGGAGCACCTGGCAGATACCTGTGTCTGCTGCGGAAAGCCGGCGAAGAAGATGGTTTACTGGGGCCGCGCTTATTAAGGGAGTACTATGATTTATCGGGAAATCAGGGTGCAGGCAAAGGGCAGCAGCCCGGAGGCGCACCTTACGACCTATCTGCTGAATACGCCGGAGGATCTCTGGATCGAGAAGCGTCCGATGGTGATCGTCTGCCCGGGCGGCGCGTATGCTTACACTTCGCGCCGTGAGGCGGAGCCGGTCGCGCTGGCCTTCAATTCCTTCGGCTATCACGCGGCGGTGCTGGACTATTCCTGTGCGCCGGCGCATTTTCCCACGGCGCTGGAGGAGCTGTCGAGCGTGGTGCGTCTGGTGCGGGAGCATGCGGACGAATGGCATGTGGACCGGGAGCGGATCCTTGTGCAGGGTTGCTCGGCCGGGGGACATCTGGCGGCTTCCCTCGGGATCCTCTGGCAGGAGGAGTTTCTGAAGGAGGATCTGGGGCTGGAGCGCAGCGAGGAGATCCGGCCGAACGGAATGATCCTGGCCTATCCCGTCATCACGGGCGGGGAGTACGCCCACCGCGATTCCTTC
>JAFYEE010000183.1 GCA_017544405.1 Lachnospiraceae bacterium | reverse complement strand
TGATGCAGGCCGGACTGTCCATCGATCGAAGCTCCCTGCTTCAGATGTTCAGCAGCGTAAATGCGCATCCCAATGCGCCCATCACGGACAGTGTGGATCTGACCAGACTGGGACTGCCGGTAAATGACACCAATCTGCAGCAGCTTTCGGACTATAAGAATCTTTCCTACGAGCTGGGAAGCGGCATGCAGGGGGTAGCGGATTCCGTCCGTCAGACGCTCATGGATCTGATTTCCAACGGTGACGTATCCCGTGCAGGCGCTTTGATGGAAGGGCTGACGCAGATGGCACTGGGGGGCGAAATCCCGGAAGAGCTGGCATTGCTGCGTCCGGAACAGTTATCGGATCAGCAGATGACCGGTGAGAAGTTGCCGGACGGCTTTGCAGACGGGGCACTTTCCGCGCAGGTTTCTCAGGCGGAGGGACAAAGCGCCACCGTGGATGCGGCGGGGCGCATGGTTTCGCAGCCTTCCGCGGATCCAAACGTAAGCGGAGTCGGTCCGCTTTCCGCCTCCGACCTTCCCGTCTCATCCGATCCAAACGGATCTGCTGCGGCCGGGAGTGCTGCAGCGCCGGACGCATTAAACGCACAGGCGCCCGGGAGCGCTGCGGAGCGGGCCCTTCTTTTGCTGCGGGGACTGCAGGCACAGGAGGCATCGGAAGAGACTCCGAACGCGTCCGCGCAGGACCTTTCTGCAAAAGGGAAGGAAGGTTCCTCCATCGTACCGGATCCTGCGCTTCCCGGAAACGGGGCTCCGGATGGGATCCAGGCAAATCCAGGTGCATCAGCTTCGCCGCTGTCCCAGGCCGGTCTGCCGGAGCAGCTTCCTGCCGAGATGCGGCAGGTGGCGGATCTTCTGACCTCCCTCGGAGCGGAGACGAACCTTAAAAATGCATCGCCGGCGCAGCTCTTGCAAACGCTCTCCGGCGCGATCCATACCCTCCTTGCAAAAGGAGATAACGCAAACCTTCATAAATTACTGCAAAGCCCGGACGTGCGGGATCTGACCCTGAATCTTCTGAAAGCTCAGTGGACCATCACACCGTCCGAGGTTTCTGATAAGGAGAAGGTACAAAATCTCTATCACCGTCTGAATACGCAGCTCGAGCAGCTTACGCAGACACTGGAAAAACAGGATCTGACAAATACGTCAGCTTTTCAGAATTCCTCCAACATGCATCAGAATCTCGACTTCCTGCAGCAGATCAATCAGATGTATGCCTACGTGCAGCTGCCGATCCGCCTTTCCCAGGGAGATACCGCCCACGGAGATCTGTATGTCTATACCAACGGGAAAAAGCTGACCGGCAACGAATCCACCGTGAGCGCCCTCCTGCATCTGGATATGGAGCATTTGGGGCCCCTTGACGTGTATGTCGCCCTGGACCGGAGCGGGATCGAACAGAAGGTTTCCACCCAGTTCTATGTGCAGGACGATGAGATCCTGGATTTTCTGGACGCGCACATGGACGAGCTGGTAAAGCATCTGCAGTCACGCGGATATCCCTGCTCCTGCAAGATGCATATCCGCGGAGAGCAGGAAGCGGAAGGAAACGCAGAGACGCTGCCGGATCAAAGCGGCGTGAATTTCCTTCTGGTCTCCCAGGCGCATATTCGCGGCGGCGATATTTCCTTCGACGTGCGCACGTAAGAAAAAAGTCCGGAACAAGATCCGAAAATAGAACGGCACAGAAGGGAGGAATCGTCATGGCGGATCCGGAGAAACCAAAGAAACCCAAACAGGCCATCGCGCTGGAATACGATCCGAGCGACGAGGCCCCCAGAGTCATAGCCTCCGGGCGCGGACTCGTCGCGGAGAAGATCATCGAAAAGGCGAAGGAAGCGGATGTCCCCATCCACCGCGATGACAAACTTGCGGATACGCTGAGCCGGCTGGAGATCGGAGACATGATCCCTCCCGAGCTCTACGAGGTGGTGGCGGAGATCCTGATCTTTGTCGATTCGATGGACAAGATCAAGAACAAACTGAAGTGAACCTTACACAAGTATCATGAACAAACGAAAGCTGGGAAGCGAAAAGGAAGCGCTGGCTGCAGCCTATCTGGAAAAACAAGGGCTCTGCATCCTGGAGCGCAATTACCGGTGCAGAAGCGGAGAGATTGATCTGGTCTGCTCCGATGGAACGTATCTGATTTTCACCGAGGTAAAATACAGAAAAAATCCGGTCCTGGGTAATCCGCTTGATGCGGTGACGTCCTCCAAGCAGCGCACGATCTGCCGCGTGGCGTCCGTTTATCTGCGCTATCACGGATGCGGCTGGGGAACCCCTGTGCGCTACGATGTCATCGGCATCTGCGGAGAGGAGATCACCTGGATCAAAAATGCATTCCCGCATCAGGGGTGAGGAGCAAACATGGCTAATATACTGGTATGTGATGACGATCACGAGATCGTGGACGCGATCGAGATCTATCTGGCACAGGAAAATCATACGATCTTCAAGGCCTACGACGGAGAACAGGCCCTGGAGATCCTCGGGAAGGAAGACATTCAGCTTCTGATCATCGATGTCATGATGCCGAAGCTGGACGGGATCCATACGACACTGAAGGTGCGGGAGACAAGCTCGATCCCGATCCTTATGCTGTCCGCCAAGTCGGAGGATACGGACAAGATCCTCGGCCTGAACATCGGGGCGGACGATTATATCACCAAGCCCTTTCATCCGTTGGAGCTGGTCGCGAGAGTCAAGTCTGCCCTGCGCAGATATACTTCGCTGGGGAGCCTGAAAGGGGATGAGAGCGTCTATCAGGTGGGCGGTCTGGTGGTCAACGACGAGAGCAAGACCGTGACGGTGGATGAGGAGCCGGTAAAGCTGACGCCCATCGAATACAATATCCTTCTGCTCCTCATGAAGAATCAGGGCGTCGTTTTTTCCACGGATGAGATCTACGAAAAAATATGGAACGAGAGCGCGTACGGAGCTGAAAACACCGTGGCCGTGCACATTCGTCACATTCGTGAAAAGATTGAGATCAATCCCAGGGATCCCAGGTATCTGAAGGTGGTCTGGGGCGTGGGCTACAAGATCGAAAAGCAGGGGTAATTCCTTTTATGAAAAAACATACCTTGCGACATCTCCTTCTGGTGTTCCTGTGTCATCTACTGGCTGCGGGGATCGCCATGGCCGCTGGAGATATCCTTTTTCATACCAACATAAAAGTAAGCTTCCTGGACCAAGAGAAGACCTATTATCTCGATCCGATCGGATCCAACGGAGAGAGCTTTACGGATTCCGAGATCTTTACCGATATCTTCACGACCGAAGCGGAGGATGTGCTGACCTATCTGGCGATGCGCCGTATTCTGGAGACAGAGTACGGCTTTGATATAAGCCGACCCATCAATATCACGGAATATGCGCAGAGCGCCGGAGCTTCGGACGACACGAACATCCCTGCCTGGTACTCCCTGGATGAACTTATCAAATGGGGACGGTTCGGGATCACCCACAACACGCGCACCATGGGACTGAATGAATTCCTTCAGTACTATGGCAATATTTTTTATCCGCAGAATTTTGAGATCAGCGCGGGTGGCAACGTCTCGTTCACGGGATACCATCATCTTGAGCAGCAGAGGACCGGCTTTGATCCGCAGCTGATCGTCTTCATGGAAGAGAATGGCCTCTCGGCCATCCAGCTTCAGCGCGCCGCGCTGGACTATATCACGGACCGTGTCCCCGAAGGGACCATTCTGATCAGCGAAGAGGAGGGCGGTATCGTCAATGTCACGATCCCGATCCTCGTATGGCGCTACAATACCACCCGCGGCGTACGTTCCCTCTCCGGTCTGTGTACCAACTGGGTGGATTATTTCGCGCTGCAGCGGAATCTGGAAAAAGCCATCACGGAGCTGTCCATGGACTATGAGATCTACCGCAAGGGGAAGGCGATGTACAGCCAGGGAGATACGAACCTGATCTATGTCGTCCGCGTGACGCAGGAAGACGGCTCGGTGCTGACTTACACCAACGATACCGAGTATCTCGGAACGACGGATGAGGGGCTCACCGAGATGTTTTCCGAGAATATGGAATACCTGATCTATTTCCAGAACAATCTCGAGTATTCCGGCCTGTCGGATGTCCCGGAGAGTGCGCTTTCCCATGTGCTGCGCCTCTATTCCAACGCCTATCCCGACGATACCCGTATCTGGATGTATGTGGATCTGGACAACCGGTGCGAGACGGATGCGTTTTATACTGTGGGCACCCGCTACAACGAGATTCGAAACAACATCCGCAACAGCATCGTGATCGCGTTTCTTCTGTTTCTGCTTTGGGTGGGGCTCTTTTTCTACAATGTCAGCGAGACCGGGAAGGAGTACGGGCCGAACGGACAGGAAAAATACGGTCTGTACCTGCATGACTATATTTACCTGGAGTTTGCGCTCGCATTTTGCGTGCTTGGCATTCTGATCCTGCGAAGAGGCGCGTCGGATCTGTCCATTATGACGGAGAAGATGTATTCCACGGAGGCCGTTTCCGGCGATATCAGCTTTCTGCAGTCCTATGGAAGCTACGGCCTGTTCGGATTTCTGGCGAGCCTGTTTTTGATTGGTCTATGTCAATCCATCGTCCGCCGGGTCCGCTGCGGGATCCTGTACCGGCAGTCCCTGCTGTATCTGTTCCTTCGCTGGGCGAAGGAGATCTACCGGAGGATCTATTTTCACCGGAACATCAGTCTGCAGACGCTCCTGCCGTACAATCTGTTCCTCTTTTCCAATCTGGGACTGATCTTCCTGATCTTCCGTTTCTGGAATACGCAGAGGTTCATCGCGGCCGGTCTCATTGTCGTCCTGCTGGTCCTTGATACGCTGGTGGGGCTGCACCAGATGAAAAACCAGACCGAACGGCGGGAGATTGTGGACGGGATCGAGCGCATCCGGAACGGTGAGGTGAACTACAAGATCGACTCCTCGCATCTGTCGGTGGAGAATGCCCTTCTGGCCGATGCCGTCAACAACATCGGCGACGGCATCGAAAGCGCGGTCAATACCAGTATGCGCGATGAGAAAATGAAATCCGACCTCATCACGAATGTCTCGCATGATCTGAAGACGCCGCTCACTTCCATCATCAATTACGTGGATCTGCTGCAGCGTCTCGGCATCGAGGATCATCCGGCCGCGGATTATCTGCATGTACTGGACGAGAAATCCCACCGTCTGAAATTTCTGCTGGAGGATCTGCTCGAGGCATCCAAGATTTCTTCGGGCAATATCGAGCTGAACATGGAACGGCTGAATCTGTCGGAGCTGATGAATCAGTGCTGCGGGGAATTTGAGGAAAATCTCGAGAAACGCCATCTGACGCTGGTCATGGAACTGACGGAGAGTGCCTATGTGCTGGCGGACGGACGCAGAACCTGGCGCGTCGTGGACAATCTGTTCCAGAATATCTGCAAATACGCGATGGAAGGGACAAGAGTCTATGTCACCATCCACTCGGCGGAAGGGAAGATCGAGCTTTCCATCAAGAATATCGCCGAAAAACAAAGCTCCCTGCAGGGCAGGGAGCTGACAGAGCGCTTTATTCGCGGAGATGAGTCCCGCTCCACGGAGGGAAGCGGTCTGGGACTGTTTATCGCCAAAAGCCTGACGGAGATCCAGGGAGGGGAATTCCACATCTCTATGGACGGAGACCTCTTCAAGGCTACCATGATCTTCCCGGAATACGGGATGGATGTGGTGGCGCCTTCGGCCACAGGCGAATCGTAACGATCCGGGTCAGATGTCAAAATTGGCCCGGCGGTTGTAGGCATCAAGGAAAGCGTGCATCTTTTCCGTATTGTCCATAACGTTCGACATGGAAGCATCGTGGTTCATAAAGTCGATGATGGAAGCGATGAACTTGCTCATGTCCGCCTCAAGGAAATAGGGCCTGGAATAGATCTCGGGCGGCAGATAGGTCAGATTTGTGGTGATGACCTTGTCAAAATAGCCCTTTTCATAGGCGGCGTCAAATCCTGCGAGGCCGTCGGTAAACAGGCCGAAGGTGGTGCAGATGTAGACGCGTCTCGCGTTCATCTCCTTGAGCTTTTTGGCCGTATCGAGCATGGATCCGCCGGAGGAGATCATGTCATCGATGATGATCACATCCTTGCTGTCGATGTCGTCTCCGAGAAATTCATGTGCGACGATGGGATTCTTGCCACCGACGATGCGCGTGTAATCCCTGCGCTTGTAGAACATGCCGGTATTGACGCCGAGCACATTGGCAAAATAGATGGCGCGATCCAGAGCGCCCTCATCCGGCGAGATCACGACCATGTGCTCCTGATCGACCAGCAGATCGGGTTCATTGTTGAGCAGCGCCTTCACGAAGTGATAGGGCGTAAGAAAATTGTCAAAGCCGCTGATCGGCGTGGAGTTCTGAACTCTGGGATCGTGCGCGTCGAAGGTGATGAAATTGTCGACGCCCATATCCTTCAGCTCGGACAGCGCATAGGCTGCATCGAGACTCTCGCGGCCGCTTCTGCGGTGCTGACGTCCCTCGTAGAGGAAGGGCATGATGACATTGATGCGGCCCGCCTTGCCATCGCAGGCGGCGATCATGCGCTTCAGATCCTGGTAATGATCGTCTGGGGACATGTGATTCAGAAATCCGTTCATCTCATAGGTGACGGAATGGTTGCAGACATCCACGAGGATAAAGATGTCCTTGCCGCGGATGGATTCGTTGACCTGGCCCTTTCCTTCGCCGCTTCCGAAGCGGGGCAGGAAATAGTCCAGCATATAATTGCTCTCACAATAGCCGTGGAAGGCAGGATCGTTTTTGACCTTGTCATTGTGGACATCCTTGCGGAAAGCCACCAGGTACTGGTTGATCCGTTCCCCCATCGCCTTCATGGAAGGCAGCACGAGGAGCTTGAGCGGTCCCACCGGCATCGTATTTTCAAGTTCTGCAATATTGGGCATAAATGACCTCCTAAGATTTACCTCTACTTTATAGCATTGTAATAGTGACACGTCAAGGCAAAAAGGGTAGAATAATGCCGATGAAAAGCAAGCAACATACCGTAAAAAACGTGATTCCCGGAAGCATCGCCGAGGAGCTGGAGATCGCACCGGGCGATAAGCTCCTTTCGATCGGCGGGGAGGAAGTGGAAGATATCTTCGACTATCAGTTCCTGACGCAGGAGGATTATCTTGAGATCCTGATCGAGAAACCGGACGGGGAGCAGTGGCTTTTGGAGGTCGACAAGGATCCGGAGGAGGATCTGGGGCTGATCTTTGAGTCCGGCCTCATGGATGAATACCGTTCCTGCTCCAACAAGTGCATTTTCTGCTTTATCGACCAGATGCCGCCGGGCATGCGTCCCACCTTGTATTTCAAGGATGACGACTCGCGCCTGAGCTTCCTGCAGGGCAATTACATCACCCTGACCAATCTGTCGGAAAAGGATATCGGCCGCATCATCCGCTATCGCCTCGAACCCATCAATATATCCTTCCACACGATGAACCCGGAGCTCAGATGCAGGATGCTGCACAACCGCTTTGCGGGAGAGTCCCTTAAGAAGGTGGACCGGTTCTTCGAAGCCGGCATCCACATGAACGGACAGATCGTCCTGTGCAAGGGCTTTAACGACGGTCCGGAACTCGAATTCTCCATCCGGGAGCTTCGGAAATACCAGCCCTATCTGGAGAGTGTCTCGGTCGTGCCCGTCGGACTGACCAGATTCCGGGAAGGACTGGAACCCCTGGAACCCTTTACGCCGGAGGACGCGCGTGCGGTCATCGCCACCATCGAACGCTTTCAGAAGCTTTCCTTCGAAGAGACCGGCATGCATTTTATCCACGCCAGCGATGAATGGTATCTGACCGCCGGACTGGAGGTCCCGGAGGCGGAACGCTACGACGGGTATCTGCAGCTCGAGAACGGCGTGGGCATGGTGCGCCTTATGAAAAACGAATTCGATGAGACGATGGAGAAATTTCGCGCCGCAGGTAGGCAGCCGGCTCCGAAGGAGATCTCTCTCGCCACCGGGATGCTGATTGCTCCCGTGATCGAAGAGCAGGCCCGGCGGATCATGGAAGCCTGGCCCCAGATCCGGCTTCATGTCTACCGGATCGTCAATGATTTCTTTGGCCCGCGGATCACGGTGTCCGGCCTCCTGGTCGGAGCGGATCTGTTGCGTCAGCTAACCGGCAAGGATCTCGGCTCCGCCCTGTATTTGCCGGAAAATGTGCTGAGAGCCGGAGAGGATGTCTTTCTCGACGATATGACGAGAGGGGAACTGTCCGCGGCTTTACAAGTGCCGATTCATACTGTAAAATCAGGTGGTTGTGATTTGCTGAAACAGATTTTTGAGTAAGAGCAGGTAAGGAAGATGAGGAAAAAAACAGGACGCCCCATTGTAGCTGTGGTTGGACGCCCGAATGTAGGGAAATCCACCCTTTTTAATACCCTGGCCGGAGAGCGCATCTCGATCGTACAGGATACGCCCGGCATTACCCGGGACCGCATTTACGCGGATGTCACCTGGCTGAAGTATGCCTTCACCATGATCGACACGGGAGGCATCGAGCCGGAGAGCAAGGATGTGCTGCTTTCGCAGATGCGGGAACAGGCACAGATCGCCATCGATACGGCGGATGTGATCATTTTTCTCGTGGATGTCCGCTCGGGACTGCAGGATGCGGACGCCCAGGTGGCGGACCTTTTGCGCAGATCCCATAAGCCGGTGGTCCTCGCGGTCAACAAGGTCGACAATTTTGAAAAATACGAAGCCGATGTGTATGAATTCTACAATCTCGGAATCGGAGAGCCAATCCCCGTATCCGCGCAGAGCAAGCTCGGACTCGGAGATCTGCTTGACGCGGTTGTCGCTTATTTTCCGGAGGGAGCAGGAGAGGATACCGAGGATACCAGACCCCGGATCGCCATCATCGGAAAGCCGAATGTGGGCAAATCCAGCCTGATCAACAAGCTGCTCGGCGAGGATCGTCTGATTGTGTCCGATGTCGCCGGCACCACGCGCGATGCGGTTGACACGGATGTCACCTACAACGGAAAGGAATACGTATTTATCGATACCGCAGGACTTCGCCGCAAGAATAAGGTGAAGGAAGACCTCGAGCATTATATGATCCTGCGCACCGTTGCGGCGGTGGAGCGAGCGGACATCGCGGTCCTTGTGATCGACGCCCGGGAGGGCGTAACGGAGCAGGATGCCAAAATCGCCGGTATCGCCCATGACCGTGGCAAGGCCGTGATCATCGCGGTGAACAAATGGGATGCCGTGGAGAAGGATGACAAGACCATCTACCGCTTTACCGAGGATATCCGTCAGGTTCTTTCGTTCATGCCGTATGCGGAGATCCTCTTTATCTCCGCGCTCTCCGGACAGAGGCTTCCGAAGCTCTTCGAGACCATCGAGGCGGTCAGTGAGAGCCAGAATATGCGTGTCGGCACCGGTGCGCTCAACGAGATCATGTCCGAAGCGGTGGCGATGCAGCAGCCGCCCAATGATAAGGGCAAGATCCTTCGGCTTTATTACATCACGCAGGTGGCCGTGAAGCCGCCGACCTTTGTCATCTTTGTAAATGACAGGGAACTGATGCATTTTTCCTATACCAGATATATCGAAAATCAGGTTCGAAAAACCTTCGGCTTTCGCGGGACTCCGATGAAATTCATCATTCGCGAGCGGGGGGAGAACGACGATCAATAAGGAATTTCGGAGGTAAATCATGGTTCGTCTGTATGCATTTTTGATCGGATACATCTTCGGCCTTTTTCAGACGGCATTCATCGTAGGCAAGGCGAAAGGGATCGATATCCGTCAGCACGGAAGCGGCAATGCCGGCACTACCAATGCCCTGCGCGTGCTCGGCCCCAAGGTGGGGCTGATCGTCTTCGCGGGGGATATGCTCAAAGCGATCATTGCCTGCCTGATCGTGAAGGCCCTGTTCTGGAACGCCCATCCCGAGATGGGATATCTGCTCCCGGTTTATTGCGGAGCTGGATGCGTTCTGGCGCATGATTTTCCGTTTTATATGCATTTCAAGGGCGGTAAGGGGATCGCTGCTACCGGCGGCACGGTGATCGGCGGACTTCCCTGGCCCTTTACCGTGACCGGACTGGCGCTTTTCTTCATTCCCTTTTTTACGACCCATCTGGTCTCCATGTGCAGTTTGCTTCTGTATTCCGGACTCTTTATCGAGATGCTGATCATCGGCCAGAACCGGCTCTTTGCGTTTGCACAGATGAGCCCAGCCTGCATCTATGAGACCTATGTTCTGTTCGGCCTGCTGATGGCACTGGCCTTCTGGCAGCATCGGAGCAATCTGGTGCGGCTGTTCAAAGGAGAAGAGCGCAAGACCTATCTGAAGAAAAAAGTGGATAAGGAGACTTAAAATGGCAAAGATATCGGTATTGGGCGGAGGTACCTGGGCGATCGCCCTTGCGGTGCTTTTGTCCCACAACGGACATGATGTGATGGTCTGGTCGGCGCTACCGGCAGAGATTGAGAGCCTGAAGAAGGATCACAGACACCGGATGCTGCCGGATACGATCCTTCCGGAGGATCTGACCTTTACGACGGATGACCGCGAGGCCGTCACCGGACGGGACCTTCTGGTCATGGCGGTGGCAAGCTCCTTTACCAGAAGCACGGCAAAGCGCCTGGCTCCCTATATCGCGGACGGTCAGCGGATCGTGGACGTCGCAAAGGGCATCGAAGAAGGCACGCTCAAAACGCTTTCCGAGCAGATCCGGGATGAGATCCCGGCTGCGGATATCGCTGTACTTTCCGGTCCCACGCATGCGGAGGAGGTCATCAAGGGACTCCCGACCACCATCGTCGTCGCAGCCTCCCGGCAGGAGACCGCAGAGTATATTCAGAATATCTTCATGAGCGAAGTCTTCCGCGTCTATACCGGTTCCGATATACTCGGCGTGGAGCTCGGCGGCGCGCTCAAGAATGTGGTGGCGCTGGCGGCGGGTATGGCCGACGGCATGGGCTACGGCGACAATGCGAAGGCTGCCCTGATCACGCGCGGGATCGCGGAGATCTCCAGGCTCGGACTCGCTATGGGATGCAAGGCGGAGACCTTCTACGGACTCACCGGTATCGGGGATCTGATCGTCACCTGCGCGAGCATGCACTCCCGCAACCGCAGAGCCGGCATCCTGATGGGACAGGGCAAATCCATGGAGGAAGCCATGGCCGAAGTACAGCAGACGGTCGAGGGTGTTTATTCCGCCAAGGCCGGACTTGCGCTGGCACGCAAATATCAGGTATCCATGCCGATCATCGAACAGATCAATCTGGTCCTGTTTGAGGGGAAAAATGCGAAAGAAGCCGTAAAGGAGCTGATGCTTCGGGACAGGAAGGCCGAAGTTTCCGACACGGAGTGGAACTGAAGGAAAAGAGAAAGCGCGCTTTCGGTCTCGAGGATCGAAAACGCGCTTTTTTTCAGGCGATGACATCCTTTATGGCCTGCAGGATCTCGGCGGTCACCTTCGGCTTGTTCATGGAGTACAGATGGATATGCTTTACGCCGTTGTCCTGAAGATCCCGGATCTGGCGCGCAGCATAATCGATGCCGGCCTTACGCATATCCTCCGCATTGTCGCCGTACCTTGCGATGAGGTCCGCAAACTGCTTCGGGATGGAGGAGCCGGAGAGCGTGACGGTGGTACCGATCTGTCTGGGGGAGGTGATCGGCATGATGCCGGCGCTCACGGGAATCGTGATCCCCTTGGAGATGGCACGGTCCATAAAGGTGTAGAAATAATCGTTGTCAAAGAAAAGCTGGGAGATCAGATATTCCGCACCTGCGTCCTGCTTGGTCTTAAGGTGGCGCAGATCCGTCTCCATACTGAAGGCGTCAAAATGCTTCTCCGGATAGCAGGCTCCCGCAAAATGGAAAAAGTCATCCCTGCGAAGAAAAGAGATCAGATCCGTCGCGTGTTCGAATTCCCTTGCCTCAAACTGCTCATCCGTCATATCCTTCGGACGGTCTCCCCGAAGCGCCAGGATATGAGAGATGCCGTGCTGCTTTAAGGCTTCCGCAACCTGCGATACGGACTCTTTTGTGCTTCCGACGCAGGTGACATGCGCGATGGCGGGAATGTGCAGCGTATTTTCTATGTAGGAAGCGATCTCGATGGTCTTGCCCGCCCGCGATCCGCCGGCCCCGTAGGTGACGGAGATAAAATCAGGGGACAGAGCGCCCATTTCGTCCAGTACGGAGAAGGCAGAGGCGAAATCATCGTCCTTTTTCGGGGGAAAGACTTCCAGGGAAAATGTTTTGTCCGCGGAGAAAATGTCTTGATTCATTTTATGATTTCCTTTCGGTATGGACCTAGCTTTTCCTTGCTTTTAGACCTCAAATATCGTAACATAGACATGTATGTTTTTCAAGAATCCGAAACCGGCGCAGGCCGTTTGCATTGACCGGCCCGGTTATCGATCATCGGAAATGGATGGAAGATTTATGGCAAAGGAATTTCAGGGAACCAAGGATTATGTGGCAAGCGAGCAGCTCCTCGCGAGCGTGAATATTGCCATGGCGCTGCAGAAGCCTCTGCTCATCAAGGGCGAGCCCGGAACAGGCAAGACACAGCTGGCGCAGGCCGTGGCCGACAGTCTCGGCAAAGAGCTGATCATCTGGAATATCAAGTCCACGACGAAAGCGCAGGACGGACTGTATATGTACGATACAATCCAGCGTCTGTACGACGGACAATTCGGAGTCGAAGGGGTGGATGACATTGCCCGCTACATCAAGCTCGGAAAGCTGGGGGAGGCCTTCGAGAGCGAGGAGCAGGTGATCCTTCTGATCGACGAGATCGACAAGGCGGATCTGGAATTCCCCAACGATCTGCTGTGGGAGCTTGACCAGATGGAGTTCTACATTCATGAGACCCATCGCACGGTAAAAGCGAAGCATCGTCCCATCGTGATCATCACCTCCAATGCGGAGAAGGAGCTTCCGGACGCCTTCCTTCGCAGATGTATTTTCCACTACATCGATTTCCCGGATCGGGAGCTGATGGAGCAGATCGTCCGGGTGCATTATCCCGATGTCGAAGCGCATCTGCTGCAGGAAGCCATGGATGTTTTTTATGCGATCCGCAATATCCATGACATCCGCAAAAAGCCCAGCACTTCCGAATTGATCGATTGGGTCAATGCCCTTCAGATCGGCGGGATCCCCACGGAGCAGATCAAAAAGGAGCTTCCGTTCATCGGCGTGGTGGTAAAGAAGGATGAGGATCTGGAGATCGTCCGGCACGGCGGGTTGAATTAATGTTTATCCAATTCTTTGACACCTTAAGAGAAAAAGGTATCCATGTCACGCTCGGAGAATGGCTGGATCTGCAGGAGGCGCTGGACAAGGGGCTCTGCGGCGGAACGCTCACCGGGTTTTATTATCTTGCCCGCATGATCCTGGTCAAATCCGAGACGGATTACGATAAGTACGATATGGCCTTCGAGGAGTGCTTCAAGGCCGTAGAACATGAGACGGAGGTCGGTGCACAGATGCTGCGCTGGCTGGACAAGTCGGACATGATGGAGCTCGCACACGAAGAGGCCAGAGATCATCTGAACCGGACGGAAGATCTGATGATCGACAAGGACGATGTGGAGGAGAAATTCAAGCAGCGTCTGAAGGATCAGGATTCCGAGCACAATGGAGGCAGCTTCTGGATCGGAACCATGGGCAAGACCTCCTTCGGCAATATGGGAGGCAATGTCGGCGGCGTGCGTGTCGGCGGACAGACCGGTTACCAGTCTGCATTTTCCGTGATCGGCGCCCGCAAGTACCGGGACTTTCGCGATGACCGCGTGATGGACAACCGCCAGTTCCAGCTGGCTTTCCGTCGCCTGCGTCAGTTTTCTTCGAGGCTCGACATCCCCGAGAGCGAGCTGGACATCGAGGGAACCGTGGACAAGACCTGCAACAACGGCGGGTATCTGCGCATCCAGATGAAAAAGCCCCGCAAGAATGCGGTAAAGCTTCTACTGCTGATGGATTCCGGCGGCACGATGATCCCGTATTCTTCGCTCCTGAACGACCTGTTTCAGGCGGTGAACAAATCGAATCATTACAAGGATGTAAAGGCCTATTATTTCCACAATTGCATTTACAGTCATGTTTACAAGACCCCGGAATGCGAGAACGGAGACTGGGTCGAGACGACCTGGATGTTCCGCAATGTGGATTCGGATTATAAAGTGATCATCGTGGGCGATGCGGCGATGGCTCCCGAGGAGCTCTATTCCGACACCGGCAATTACCGCGGGCCGAACGGCGGACTGTCCGGATACGAATGGCTTCAGCAGATGAAACGGCATTACAAAAAGATCGTCTGGCTGAATCCGAAGATGGCTCCCGGAAGGGCTCCCTGGCGTGAGGCCGAAACCGCCTGCAAGGAAATGTTCCCGATGTACAAGCTCACCGTCGACGGACTGAATCGCGCCATGATGGAACTCATGGCCCCTAAAAGATGATCTTCCCCAGTTGAGTCCGAAAAAAATAATATTAAAAAATAATCTAAAATTGAACGATACAGCCGACAGTCGAGCATGTTTTCCAATTCCGCGACATCCGGAGCGCCGGTCCTTGGCTCATATGGAACTCATCGCCAGTAAGAGGTGATCTTACCCGGTTGCGTCCGAAAATAGTTTATTAACGATTGAACTGTACAGCCAACAGACGAGCATGTTTTCCAATTCCGCGGCATCCGGAGCGCCGGTCCTTGGCTCATGTCCTTTATGAGCCTAGTACCGCTGCGCAGAGGACGCATCCAAATGCTTCGCATTTGGATGAGCGATAGCGCACCGCGGAATGGAAAACATCTCGGCTGGTGGCGTCACTGAGTCAAAAATATCTCAGCTGGCAGCGTCACTGAGTAAAACAATAAATGTAGTGAGGATAAATGAAATGGGTATTTATGAAGAATTACAAGAGCGCGGCCTCATCGCGCAAGTCACAAACGAAGATGTCATCCGCGACATGGTCAACAACGGCAAAGCGACCTTCTACATCGGCTTTGACTGCACCGCCGATT
>JAFYEE010000182.1 GCA_017544405.1 Lachnospiraceae bacterium | reverse complement strand
GAATCGCCCGGTGACCACATCGATCTGCGGCGGGGACTTCATCCCTGTACCGAGGAAACTCTTATCGGTTGTACTCTGTGCCATGTTAATCTCCTGAAAATTGTGCTTCTATCTATGCCTGTCAACCTAGCTTTACAGGCGTACCCTGAACGGAGACGGGTCCGCTGCTCTCGAGGGATGCGTTCGACGCGCCCTTGACCTTCACACTGCTGCCGCTTGCATCGAGCTTGCCCGAAGCCTGAAGGTTCATCGCGCCGCTCGTCTTGCACTCGAGACTGCTTGCCTTGATCGACACCTTTCCGCTCTCGCCGTTCATGATCACTTCGATGGAGGACCCGACCTTCAAGGTCAGCTTCTTCTCGGACTGCACCGTCATCTGACCGGTCTCCGTCTTCATCTCGATGAAGTTCTTGCCCTTCTTGTCCGTGATCCGGATCACCTGATTTTCATTGTCGATCAGGATCTTGTGTTCCTCTCCGGCCGAGGCGATCGTGATCTTGTCCTTCTTGCCCTTCTTGTCCTCCGCGTTGTCCTCGAAGGTGATGGTACTGCCATGCTTCGTCGTGATCGCCTTGAACTGGTTCTTCTCGTCCACCTGCTTTTTCAGGAAGCCGTCCGCCGTCTTGGGGATGCATCCGATGATGTAGGGACGCTCGATATTGCCCTGCTCGAAGACCAGCAGCACCTGGTCCCCGACCTCCGGCAGAAAGTAATGCCCCCAGTCCTTGCCGCTCGACGGCATCGCCACCCGCGCCCAGAGGAGCTCGTTCGCATCCTTGTCCCGGGAGGGGATCGCCACACAGACGCGGCCGGGCATATTCTTGTCATAATTTTTCGTCACCAGCCCGAGCACCACGCCGAAGATCCGGTTGTCACCGGTCTCCGTCTTGGTCACCTGCCTGGCAGCGATATCATCCAGTACATCGTAGAGTCCCATACATGCTCCTACTTCACGCTGGCGGCCTTGCCCGTCAGCTTGGTATAAAATCCGTGCTCTCCGTCCATGACATGCCGCACGCTCGTGATATAGAACTGGTTGGAGGCCCCGTCGCCGAGACCCTGCAGCTCCACGAAGCTCCCGGGGATGAGATCGGGGAGTCCGAAGATCTCACATTCCAGCGTTCCGAAGCGGTAGGCCATGTCCTCCATGAGGTAGTTCATGCGGTGCTTGATCTCATCGGTCGAATCGGCCGTCGGATCGATATAGACCTTTTGCTGTCCGGACACCAGCGCTTTCGCCTTGTTGCCCTTGGAGATCTTGTTGGAGGATTTGGTCTTGGCACTCATCACCTTGGCGCGCCCCACATCCACATTGCGCACCTCGATGGTTCCCACCAGACCGGTGATGTCATAGCCGACATTGAAGTACCGAAGGCCCGTCGACGGACTGATCTTCATCAGCACGTCCTTGCTGTCCTTCGCCTTGCGGAAGTACACGACGTCTCCCACCGAGAAAAATTCGTAATTGTATTTTTTCGCCGCCTTGACGACAAATTCGTAATCGCTCTCCACCACCATCTCGATGGTACGGTCCGAGGTCTTCTCCCCGGACTGGGTCGTGGCCGCGTTTTTGTCCGGCGTATCGGTGATCTCGAACTTGCGGATCGCACCGTTACTCTGGAGCTTTTTGTAGGCGCTCTGCTCAAAGATCTTTTTGACCGCGTCGGAATAGAACTCGGCCTTGATCTGGCGGGCGTAATTGTTGGCCATCATGATGCCCTTGATGTCCATCGCCGTCACCACGATCGCGGGGATCCCGTCCCGCTCATACTGGAAGTTGACCCGCGAGATGAAGCCGCGGAAGACCTCCATCAGCACCGGCTCATAGCCCATGGAGATGGTGACGGTCGATCCGATGGCGACATAGTTTTTCACCGCCTTGAAATTAAACGCCGTCACAGACGAGTCGAAGGCATTGTAAATGCGGAAGGTGGCGATGGAAGCCTCAAAATTGCAGGTATTTTCCACCTCGATGTCACCGACCACGATGCCCTTCTTGTTGGCCATGATATCCTTGTCATTTACCTTCACCAAAGCGACCGGATAGGAAAAATTCTGATAGGTTTTTTTCAGAGAATCAAAATCAAGCATATCGCTATACACCTATATTCAGCAGATTGCCGACCTTCTGTCCCGCAGTGGTCAGAAGCAGATCGCCGCTTCCGAAGGCGTCTTCAAAGTGCTTCGCCCATGCACCCATACCGTCCTTGCTCACCGCTTCATCCACGAGCACGATCTCCAGATTGACCTCGGCCCGGATCGGTTCTCCGATGGTATTGAACATGGTGTACTGGGACTGCAGATTGCTCAGCACGCCGGTGTAGCTCATCTGTCCCCAGCTGAAGATCACCATACGGGTATATTTGTTGCGCAGGGCCGCGATCAGGCCCTCGACCTCCGGGCGGACGGAATTGGTCTTGCCCTTGCCCGCGGCTTTGTTGCGCATCACGGAACGCGCCGCTGTATTGGCGAGCTCGAGCGGATTGTCGATCCCGTCGTTGTACATGAACGCGTCATGCCGCTCCACGTGGTCAAAGATCAGCTTGACCCGCAGCGACAGACGCACATCCATCTTCTCAAAGCTGATGCCGCCGGGCTTCGTGTCGTCCGCTTTTGCGGGGGACACCTTCTGCACGAGACCGCCGCCGTAGCCGGACAGACGCAGCTCGTTTGGATTGAACTGCACCTCAAAGCATTTGAGCGTAGCCCCGCTGCCGGCCAGACCGACACCCGTCTGCCCCTCGAGCAGGGAGGAGGCCTTATCCAGCACATCCGTATCCACCATCTCGGTGAACCTGCTCATCCCGCCGAGTGCGCCGCCGCCCTGCGGCTGGGGAGCTTTCTGTTCCTTTACCTGGGTCTTGCGCTTGTCGATGATCTGGATCGTCGCCTTCTCCGTCAGACCGACCGCGCTTTTTGCCATATCCTTTAAATTCGCCATATTGGATGGTCCTTTACCGCTAGATCGTCAGATTCAGCAGGGAATTGTTCAACGCCTTCTGAGCAGTGGACAATCCGCCGCTCTTCGTGTTCAGGTTCTCGGATCCGAAGGCTTCATCGAAGGCCTTGTTCCACATTTTCTCGTAATTATTGCCGTTTACGGCACTCTGCGACTGGAAGAGGGACATTTCCACGACGCCGCGGATCGGGTGCCCGGAGGAATTGAACATGGTATAACGGGCGTTCACGCTCGTGATCTCCCCCTGGAAGGACATGCCGGACCAGAAGAACAGCACCTCTCTGGCCTCCTCAAGGGTAAGCAGGGACAGGAGTCCCTCCACCTGGGCCTGTACGCTGTAGCCGCCGTCCTTGATCTGCTTGGCCGCATTCATCGCATGACTCGCGACCGCGCTGGTGTTGATCCCGGTGTCATTTCCCTCGATGGAAAACGCATCCGCCACATTGACATCGTCGAAGATCAGCTGGAAGCTCATCGTGGTCGTGGACGGCTGGTCGATCTGGGTGACCTGCGTATTCGCCATGGAACCCATACCACTGCCCTCATAGCGCACCTGATTGCCCGCCGAGGATTCGAGATAGATGGAGGAGGGATTGTACTGCACCTGCATCATGACATATTTGGCAACATCCGGCCCCATCGCCGTCATCATTTCCGCCACACCGAAGGATTTTCCGGCCTTCATGACTTTCCGCGCGGCATCGGTGACCTTGGATCCCATCTTGAACATATCCGCGCGGTCCGTGGCATAATCCGGATCCTGCTTGGCAGCGATCTTCGCTTCGTTTGCCGCGTGGCGCGCCTTCACGACGGTCGGACTGAGTACCACCAGGATCGCTTTGGGAATATTGCCTGTGATGCTGGATAGGACATTGTCCCAATTGGTGATGGCCATCCGGTCCTCCTTTCTGCCTTAGATTCCTCTTCGGCTCTTCTCGTTCTGGAGCCTTCGCTCGATGCGTGTCATGACTTCGTTGGAGATCGTCCCCATCTGTCTGCGCACGCCGTTTTCAATCATCTCTTCGATCTCGCGGTCTGTCCGCTGATGGACCTGCTGGGTCGTCTGCTGCGTGACCACGGTCTGCTGCGTCTTCTGAATCTGCAGATTCGACTCCGTGGTCTCCTGCACCTTCTTCTCCGTATTTTTCCGGAGCTCTTCGAAGGTCTCCGCGATCTCTTCCTGGGTCAGATGCTCCTCGCGGCGGTGAACCATGGATACCTCCGGGATCTCCGGGGGTTCCTGGGCCTTCGCGGATTGTCTTCTTCGCCTGCGGGAAGCGCGCTGCACATCCTCCTGCCATGCGCCCGCAGCCGCACCGGCCTCTCCGCCGGGGGCCACCGTCTCGCGCACGGTCTCGAGATTGCGCAGGTTCAGGGTCTCCCGTTCCCTCTCCCGGGTCTCCTGCTGACGGAGCATCTCCGCCTTGCGCGTCTCCCGGATGCGGGTCAGCTCCTCCCGGAGCTGCTCGGGTGACACATTCGTCAGATTCATCTGCCGAAGAAGCGTCGTATCGCCCTCCAGATATTGCATCAGGGCCTGCGTCAGTTCCGTCTGCCCCGGTGCCGTCACCAGCTCCTGCGTTCTTACCGGAGAAGGCGCCTGCTGCTGCTGCTCCCGGGCCTGCTCCTGACGGATCTGCGTCAGTTCCTCCGTCAGCCGCTCCGGGGGCAGATGTGTCACATTCATCTGATCGAGCAGGGTGGTATCTCCCTCGAGATACTGAAGCACGGCCTGGGTCAGCAGATCCGGCCCCTGCATGAGGGCCGGCTCCGGTCCCTGCTCCCGCAGGGTGGTCTGCCGCTCGGTCTCGCGCACCTGCTCCTGCCGGATGTTATTTATCTCCGACATGAACCTTTCGGGCTCCACCCGGGTCATATTCAGCTGCTGACGCACATTGGTATCGCCACCGAGATACTGCTCGACCGCCTCCACCAGCTGCGCCTGCTGATCCGGAAGCACCATGGAGGCTGCGCGGATCATGCGCTCCCTTGCGTCCGGGATCTCCTCCTGCTGCTGCAGGATCTGCGCGACATACGTGGGATCCGACAGCGCGCGGAGCGCGTCCTTCCGCGTCTGCTCGCGCTGATCGATCTGCCGGCGCACCTGCGTCCGGCGCATATCGTTCAGGATCTTCACATAGGCATTCTGCCTGGATACATTCTGCTCGTTGATCTCATTGAGCTGCTGCCGGAGCTCCTGCAGATTCTGCTCCTGCTGCGTAACGGAGGTTTCTTCGGTGAGATCCCCCTCGCGCAGGAGGGAAAGGAGCTGCAGGGTATCCCCCTCGTAGGTGGTCCGGCTTGTCTCCTCCGAGCGGGAATTTTGCAGAAACGTGCGCGCCAGATGGGAGATATACCGGCTGACTTCCTCCGTCACCACGGGGCGCTCCGTGATCTCGCGCTCCTTCTCCGTGATCACCTCGGCCTCGGCTTTTTTCTTTCTGCCCCGTTTCGGCTTTTGCGGCGCCTCCTCCGGGGTCTGCGCGGCCTGCACGGTGACATTCGTCTCCGTGGTCCGGTCGCCCTCCCGCAGGTAGGTCAGATCCTGACGGTAGCTGAGGGACTGCTCCTGCAGGATCTCGTTCGTCCTGCTCTCCATCCGCATCAGCACATTGTCCGCCATATGGTAGAAGCTGCTGCGCAGATCATAAAAATGTGCCGCCTGATCCGTAAAATGATCAAAGCTGACATGATAGACATTTTTCAGTGCTTCGAAAAGTACCGCCGAGTTGATATTCTGCCGGACCTGCGTGGTATCCGTCTCGGATTGGTAGAGGCTGTCCTGCTCGTAGACATTCTCACTGCGGTAGATGAGGGACATCTCCGGTCCGCCGCTGGCCTCGCGCAGGCGCTCGAGCAGGATCTGGGAAGCCAGATAGCTCTGCTCCGAATTGCGGAGCTCATTCGTCTGGATTCGCTCCGTGCTCAGACTCTTCTGGAAATTCTGTACGATCTGGTACACCGCGCCGGTCTGCAGGCGGTGGAAGATCCGGGTGTAGAGACGGTTCTCCGTGCTTTCCGACACTTCTGTCGTTTGATTCTCCTGCCGGAGGTTCTGCTCCGTCTGCTCCAGCAGTTCCCGGTATTCCTCGCCGTAGAGCCAGTACAGATTGATCAGCTCGTTGGTATTTTTCGTCTCCTCCGTCATCTGACGGATCTGCTCCATGAATCTGCGATCATCCCGTATCCCCAGCTTGTAGAGGACATCGGTGATAAAGCTGCGGTCCTGATAGGTCAGATGCACATCCGCGGATGCGAGGATCCGGTTCATGGCATTGTTGATCAGCTCGATCTTCTCCTCCACGGAGACGAGCTGCGTATTCTGCGTGATCAGGGTCGTCATGTTCCCTTCGGAATAGTAATATTCCTGCGGAACGGTCATGATATGGAGAAGGTCCTCCTGCTCAAGATGCGCCGGGATCAGCTGGTAGGACCCGCGGATGCGCTGGCAGAAGGCCTCCGAATTCCCTGCTATTTGATTGGCCGTCTTAAGCTCGATGGGAGCCTTGATGGTGAGCAATTTTCTATCTCCTTATCCGCCGCCGGATCATCTGGTGCCCAGAGCGCTGGCTCTGGTCGCCCCTTTAAGCCGCTCCGCGGTCATGGCACGCAGCGTATTCTGAGGTTTTGTGCCGGGCTTGTGCACCCAGAGGGTCGTCCCCTGCTCGGTCTGAACGGGCTGTGCCAGATTCTGCTTTGCACGCAGCGTATTCTGCGGCTTCGCGTCGGGCTGGGACACCCAGAGTGCCCGCTCGGGTGCCTGCTGCCCCGGCTGCTCCTTGGGTGCCTTCGCGCGCAGGATCTTGCTTACCGCCGAGGGATTGTACTTCCACAGCACGACCTCCGGCCGCTCCTGCTGCCCTTCCCGGACCTCCGGGATACGACCGCGCAGAGATTTCTGCTTGCCGGTCTTGCCGTTGGACTTCCAGATCACCTGCGCCGGCTTCTCCTTCTGGCCCGGATGAAGCGTGGTATCTACCTTGGGCGCGCGGCCGCGCAGATTCGTCTGAGGGCCCTTGATCGGATTTCCATCCTCGTCTGTCTTCGTCTTGAATTCCCACTTGACCGGATCCGGCGCTTTCCCTGCAGTCCCTGCCCCGCCGCGGGTCATGCGGCGGGAGGTATCGCCCTCCTCCGTCCATTTGGCCGCGTTCGGGTTCGCGTAATTATTCGCTTTCAGTGCCTTCAGCCATTCGGTAGAGCTTGCGCGGGAGTCGACCAGCTTGGCCCGGCTCGGGATCTGGATGGACTTATCCTTGTCAAATTTCCAGAGATTGGGATGCTTGTCCGCCTCTGCCCGCACGGACTTCTGTGTTTCTGCGCTGTGCGGCATGCGCGCGTAGGTCGTCTTGATCGGATTGGTGGAATCTTCCTTGTAGGAGCCGCGCGTGATGAAATTGCCCGGCGTCGTCAGCGTGATCAGCTCACGGTAGGCGATCGTGACGGTCTCGGTGAGCAGCCCGCTCTGGTCTGCGTTCAGTTCCCCGTAGGTCTTGCTGATCACGGTGCACCCCGTAAAGACGAAGGTACGGACCGGCGTGAAATTCTTGTACATCTGGGAATTGGTCACAAAAAGGAAGACCGGCAGGATCAGCTCCGCCCCGTTGGTCAGAGGATCGATCCAGTCGCTGGCCACATAACGCTCCACCTCGAATTTGAACGGCTGGGAAATGGGCTTTCTGCGGATGTGGACATAGTCGTTGAGACCGCCCTCCTGAATGTATTCGTACTCGTTCTCCTTGGTGAACGCACGAACCGACTTGCAGGGCAGATCAAAAACCGCCTCCACACGCAGCATGGAATTGAAATTGACGGCGGGCTTGGCCGCATTGTTGTAGAGAAGCGCATTGACCCTCGGCGCCCGATCGTTCACATCCGGTGTATAGATGGTATTACGCTCATTCGCCTTCTCCTGGAACAGACCATGCTCTTTCTCAAAGTCTTCGGCCGTCTTTTCCCCCGAATCCTCCCCGGACTCTTCTCCGGAATCCTCCTCGGAATCCTCCTCGGAATCATCCTCGGATTCGTCTTCGGACGCATCTTCCGATTCGTCTTCGGATTCGTCTTCGTTCTCTTCTTCCGCCTCGTTCGGATCCTCTGACGGGTCCGCCGGACTATTCTTCGGATCCTCTGCCGGATCCGCGGGATTGGTGTTCGGATCTTCCGCCGCGGGATTCTGATTCATATCGCCGGAATTAGCCATGGCACGTCCTCTCTTCTTTCGAAACGCAACACTTTATCGAATCAAATCTGTCGAACGCCCCTCAGGCCCTGCCGAGAGGCTTCATATCCAGAATACTTTTTTCTTTTCCTTCTTCTTTCGAGGGATTCAAATTCTGATTGATCCGGGAAATTTCACTGCACCAGCGCCGCCTGCTGACATGCTCCAGCTTCAGCACCTCCTCCTCGCTCCAGTGGAAATAATAGGAGATGAAGGACATTTCCCGGTAAAGCTCATCCTTGGGATAAAGCTTTATCCCTCCAGTGTAAAATTTAGCGGCACCTCAAAGCTCTTGCCGCAGTCGGGGCAGGTGCAGGTCATCACCGGTGCCTCGATGTCATTGATCCTCTGGTACATATCCTGCAAAAATGCCAGGTCTGCCGTGAACATGCCCTCGATCATGTTGGCACTCACGGTCGGAACACCCTCGAGCTCCGTGATGACTTTGCTGAGGATGACGATCGTCAGATAGGACGGATTGGACAATACTCTTGGATCCCGCGTTGCCGAGATCTCATCTCCCGCCGTTGCCAGGCGCATTTTTCCCTGACGGTGTATTTCTCCGTTTCTGTCCATATATCCTCTGGGAAGCGTGAATTCATAGATTGTTTCCATTTCCGATTCTCCTTAGAAAAAGATTGGTTCCGCATGCGCCTTTCCATCATGGATTTCGGCTGTCGCGAAATGCGGCAGCCGAAACCCCATACCCTTAGTTAGGGATTACCAGCTCTTCATAAGCCAGTTCCACGGACTCAATTGCGATATCACTGTTCTTTGCATCCAGATCAGGTGCATTGTACTTTGCTACCCATGCATTGGTCAGAACCCAGGTTCTGATGCCGGAGTGGCTTTCCACTGCGCCGGTCGGTGCGCCGGGGTTGATATCGATGAGCTCGATCGTTACATCATGTCTCGGCATCTCGCCGCGGATCTCGGATACGCACTCCTGGATCCAGGTCTTGAAAGCACTGTCGAGGATGTAACCCATCTTCAGGGTGACATTGCCGTGCTTGACCAGGCCGGGAATCTTGACGGGTGCAAGAGATCCGGAGTTGCCCTGCCGGAACTCGATCACATCGACAGAGGCCTCTACTCCCGTAACCTCGCTGAACGCTGCGGTTCCCGTGATGGAATCCACGGTTACGAGGAAGTTCATTTTTGTCAACGGATAATAGGAACCTGCTCCGTTATCATATGTACTTGCTGCCATATTTCACTATTCCTTTCTTTGTTAAGAATTAATTGCATCGAATAATGGGAATGTAATTATTCCTCGCCGCCTCCGGCTTCCGCGGTATGCTGCGTCACTCTGAAGATGACGAACTCAGCAGGCTTGGAAGGTGCAATACCGATGTTGCAGATCAGCCGTCCGTTGGCAATATCGTCCTTGGTCATCGTGGAAGGCCCGATCTCCACAAAGTAGCTCTCGGAAGCGGAGCTTCCTGCCAGCATTCCGTTTCTCCACATTCCATCGAGGAAGGAAGTGATGGAAACACTGACTCTCTGCCACAAAGCAGCATCGTTGGGCTCGAAGACAACCCAGTTGGTATTTGCACGGATGCTCTCTTCGACATAGATGAAGAGTCTGCGCACGTTTACATACTTGAAGGCAGCGTTACTGGAAGCAGTACGAGCGCCCCAGACGCGGATGCCCTGTCCGGGCAGTGCACGGATCAGGTTGATGCCTTCCGGATTCAGGAGATCCTGCTCGTCCTTGGTGTAGTTCACCTTCAGGCCGGAGCAGAAGACTGTCTCGTTGGCCGGAGCCTTGTGCACGCCTCTGTTGATATCTGTTCTGGAGTAAACTCCGAGGACAGCTCCACTGGGCGGTACGAAATCGGGCTTGCCGGTTGCGCGATCCAGAACCTGGATCCAGGGGTGATACATTGCAGCATAGGTCGAATCGATCAGTCCGCGGTACTCAATCAGATCCTGCGTCTTATAAGCATCCTTGGGCATATCGATCACTGCAAAACGGTTCTTAAGATTCTCGCAGTGTGCTACCAGGGCGACGATCACATCGGGCATCGTAACGCCGGGGATAGCCAGCATGCTGATCGTGTTGTTCTCTACAAATGCCTGCAGACCGGTGCGCTTGCCGGGGCCGTTGTCCTCACCGATAAAGGTGGTAGCCTTTACCTTGGACACGGAGCCGTCGCTGCCGCCCTCGAGCAGGAATGCTCCGGAGGTGTTGCCCTCGCCGAGGATCTGCTCTACGGGGTTGCCGATCTCGGTATCTGCTTCGATGCCGATCTTGACCAGTTCACTACCGGTCATCTTGGTGATGATATACTTGGGGGACTGAGGATTCAGGGAAAGCTCCGTATAATTCTCAGCCTCGTCTGCATAACGAACACCCAGATCGAAGGTCACCAGGTACAGGACCTTCTTGGGGATCATTCCGGGATCTACTGCTGCATCCGGAAGATCTTCCTCAAATACGACAGTGCCGTCAATTATGGTCTTAATGCGGTTATAGGTACCGTCAAATTCCACCAGGTCGCCTTCTCTGAAGCCTTCCAGGCTCTTTGCCTTATAACCGATATCTGTCTTCTCAAGAAGCTGAAGTCTGTGCTTTTTCACGGTGTTGAGCGTGATCTGCACCTTCTCGCCCCACTTGCCGGGATTGGCTGCTTCCACGGTCAGGATTCCCTTCTGAGCCTTAGCGGGAACTGCATCCGGAGGAGCAACACGCATGACGAAGCATCTGGTTCCGCCATTGCTGAAGAACTGTTCAACACTGTGCGCAAGATAACGATACTCGCCATATGCAAATTCGCTTAAGAAGCCGCCGAACTGGGAACGGAAGCTCTTAAAGCTGGTCACGAGCTGAGGAACGCCCGAGATAGGTCCTTTTTCTGCAAGGCCGACAAAGCCGGCGGTACTGGTGCCTACACCTTCAATGCTTCTGGGAGAGTTGTCATATTCCTCAACATATACTCCCGGAGAAAGATATTCTGCCATATTATTTTTCCTTTCGTTTTCCTTTTATTATTTTGCTGACGCCTTCATCTGTCCAGGCGTTGTGATGGAGATCTGTCCCCCATAGGCGCACATCATTTTGCAATCCTGTGTCAGGCAGGGCTTTCCTCCGATCAGAATCTTGGGTTTGGTCGGGATCCAGGTGCCTGCCGGTACGGGCATGCAGGGCTGTGGTGTCAGGACACCGAGCGCTGCAGCGGTTGCCGCCGCCACCTGCGGATTGGCCAGGGAGGAACACATTCCGAAGGGCCCGATATTGGCTCCCGCCTGGGAGTCGGTGATCGTTACGGCCGGTCCGTTCTGTGTCATGACTTTCTGCTGGGATGTCACCCGGATCGGTGCCGGGTTGGTCCCGAAGGTGCAGATGCAATTCCCTCCGAATGATACTAGTTGACTCATACTTGCTCCATCATATTACTTTTTCTGCTACTGCAGATCCCAGGACTGTGATTCAGGCGCGTCATCATGGAAGTCGATCACTCTGAAACTTTCCTCTCCCTTTATGACAAAGCGGACAAGGTATTTCAGGTTCTCGGCGTCATCTCTGACTCTTAGCAAATAATTGCCTTTTCCATCCACCGATCCGAAGACAATCCTCTGAATCGGCGTACTGGTCGTAAATTCGCCCTTCAAGGGCTCGGCCAGCTTGATTCTCTGGGGCGGCAAAGATTTTACCACCTGAATTTTTTCAAAACTCTCTCCGTCTACCAGCGCGTACCAGAGACTCTCAAATTCCAGACGGCTTCCGAAGGGCTTGAACAGTTCAATGATCCTGTCCTTTGCACTGTAGGAGCCGAAGGAAAAATGAGGACGTGCTCCGAACCTCACTGCTTCGACGGATTCCAGAGATGGAATGGTTCCGGAGAAACTTAACACTTTCTCACCATGCGAACAGTTCTCTGACGGTATCAGGAACGCGGTGCAGGTTGGGACGTTTTCATCCAGATTCCCGTATGTGAGGTGGGTTTCCCAGCTTTCATATCCGGCCACATCGATTCGTATGAGACCATCGTCTCTACCGGTGTTGATCAGAAGATAAAGGCCGCTTCCCCGTACCTCCGGGCGAATGATCTTTCCATCTTTTTGGAACTTTACGTTTCTCTCTTCAATCGGCGCTCCCGTTGTGGTATCTACCAGCGAGATCACCAGATCCAGCTTGTTGTGAATGACAGAAGCGCACATGCTTTCCTACCTCCTTTCCTGCAGAACCCAGCGGTGCCAAGATCTGAAAAATGCTCGGGGATTATTGGGCGTCCTCCCCGGCCAGATGGATGCCGAACTCGGCCTCCGTGACTCTCGGTGTATCGATCACGACCTCGCTGGACAGGAACACGGGTGCCGCCTTATAGAACAGGCTGATCTGATAGGGCTTGCTGATCGCCTGCCACACCCGGACCTTCTCCTCCAGACTTATCTTCGCCTGAGACAGTACGATCGGAGGTTCCTGCGTGTCGAGCCACTTCTGCAGCTGATGCGGATACACGGAGCTGTTATCATTGACGATCTGTGCGATACGTCCAATGATCTTTTGGATATCGGGATCCTTCAGGCCCATCTGGGATCCCCCGTTTATAAAAACCATATAGTAGAGCGCATATGGTCTCGGCGGCTTCTGAATCTGTACCCTGCCCTTCTGGATGACCTGGGGCTGCGTGACCTCCACGTCCTCCTTGATATCGTACAGGTACAGCCCGACAATATAGTCCACATCCTGCGACGCGGGAGAGGAGATCTCTATATTGTTCGGGGAGGGAATCGGCTCGGGACACATCTTCTCCCGGAGCGTCTTCACGATATAATTGCTGACATCGGATATAATCGGATAATCTGCCATTTTGTACTTCCTTTATCGCCTACTGCGCGGCCATCATGATGTCCAGGATCTCGGAGATGCTTTCTTCCAGCTCTTTGGTCAGGCACAGCGCGTAATCACTTCCGTTTACATACAGCGCATGGCACTGAAAGATCTCCTCCGTATCCGTCTCTGCCAGATACATCTGCCTGCTCTGCATCTGCGGCTCTCTGCCGATCTCGATGATCTCCTCCAGATTTGCTGCGGAGGAAAGCGTTACCTGCAAATTGCCGGCCGCGAAAGTGTATACCACGGTAGTGGCATCCAGGTAAGCCGTCGTGATCGCATCGTCATAGGAATACCGGCATCCGGCCACATACCCGACGGTGGAAACCTCGATATATTCCACTTCCTGACTCTTCTTGTACTGCTTGTAGACGTAGCCATTCCGCTGCGCCAGGAGCTCGCCGGCCAGGATTCCGGACAGGCGCTTTGCATCCGTATTGCCCTTGTCCGCGATTCCGGATACCACACCGACGAAGACCACCTTCTCCTCATCGGACATATCATCAAATGCTTCGCCCATCAGGCTCTCCAGATAGGCCATCAGCTGATCCGCGTTCATCGAGAGGATATCGGTTCCGAGACCGCTCTTCTCCGCGAGCAGGCTGTTTTCCTCGCTCTCGTCGATGCAATCCGCCACCTTCCCCAGGGCAGCCTTGATCGAAGGATCCATACCGCTGCCGGAGCCGCCCGCACCGGAGCCGCCGCCTGTTCCATCCCCGGAGCCATCACCGGAGTCGCCCGTTCCGCCTGTGCCGGCCGCCATCTTCTCCAGAATATCCTTAAGGGCACCTAGCGAATCCGTATCGCCGAGCTGTGCCAGCGCTTCCAGACCGTTTCCGAAGGGACCATCCACATCCAGATCCCCCTCCGCGATCAGCGAGAGAAGATCATTTAACAGCTCCTCTCCCAGTGCGGCCAGGGAGTTGCCGAGCTGGTTCAGAGTGTCTAGATCATCGCCGCCAGAGCTCCCGGGCGTTTTCAGCTTCGCAGCCAGAAGCGCCTCCTCCTTGCGGATGTCCAGATCCACGGCTTCGATCTGAACCTCCAGATCCGCCGCGAGTGCGAGGTCATTGTCATCGAGTGCTTCCAGGCGTTGCTCCTGCAGCTTTTCCTTCTTTTCCTTCAGCTCATCCAGCTTGGACTTAAGGCTGTCATCGGAGGCCTTGATATCCGCTGCCAGATCCTTCAGCCCGTTCTTGAGAGCGTCCACCGAGGTACTCGAATAAGGCGAGAAAGCGTCATCCCGAATGCCTTCCCGCATGGAATCGGTACCGGATGCCAGATCGAGCACGGTCTTAAGCGCATCCGCCGCACCGAGTCTGTCGACCTT
>JAFYEE010000181.1 GCA_017544405.1 Lachnospiraceae bacterium | reverse complement strand
GGCAGCGCCTTCATCCAGGGCGGTGACATCGGAGACGGTGCGGAGATCTATCTGTACCTGCAGGCCGGGGATATGGTTCTGCGTTCCGATCCCGTGACCTTAAACGGCTGGGTGCAGTGGCAGCACCCGAAGGCGGAGGGCCTCAAAGTACCCGCCGGCACAGAGATCACCATCGGCATGTATGTGAAGGGCGCGGCCGAGGGCTGGGGCACCATCGATGATTTCGAGCTTTACAAGCTTCCGTAAGTGAGATACGAAAGGTCCTTTCTGCAAAACAGAAGGGACCTTTTTTTTGGAAATCTTTTACCAATTGCGCTTGCTATGTTACAATATCAGATGGCCCAAAAGAAATGGATGACTGGAAAGTAAAGAGCACTGGACATGATTCGAAATCTTCCGAGGAAAAAACTGGCAATCCTGTGTGTGTGCGTGGTTTTGTTTGTGGTATATGTCCTGACCTGCATTCTGATCAGCGCAAAGCAGGATCCTTATAAAGTGACACTGGAGGCGCTTTCGCCGGAAGGCGTATCCCTGGCAGAAGGAGCCGTCCTGGAGGCCTCCGATCTGGAGAACGTGCAGGAGGAGGAAAATACGTACCTTCTGCTTCCGGTCCGGATCATCAATGACTCCAACCGGATGATCAGTTCCCAGAACGATTACCGCATTTTCCTGACCTGCACCGTCTATGCGCAGAGCGGGGAAGATACCGGTATTTCGCAGGAGCTGACGGAGATCGAAAAGCGCGTGGGATCCGGCAAAACCGGCACGGCGCAGGTGCGCGTACGGGGGCTTTCGGCGGGAGATTATCGGATCGTGCTGGATCTGCAGCGCAGCGAGCCTGCTTTTTCCTACAGTAGCGCGGAGAGCTTTACCGCGGACGAAGTCCTGCTCCATGTTGATTGAGAGTCAAAGAAGACATTCCATCTTACCTGCAAAGTGAGAGATAAATGATCAAACGAGTATTTGAAATCTACAATTACCGCGAGATGATCGCGGAGCTGGTGCGCAGAGATCTGCGCGGGCGCTATAAGGGGGCGGTGCTGGGATTCCTCTGGACCTTCATCAACCCGCTGATGCAGCTGGCCGTCTACACGGTGGTCTTTTCCCTTTTTATGCGCTCCAACATCCAGCAATATTACATTTTCCTGTTTGTGGCGCTGGTGCCCTGGATCTTCTTCAGCAGTTCCCTGACGGGTGGATCGACTGTGATCCTCGGACAGGCGAACATGGTGAACAAGATTTATTTTCCGCGGGAGGTTTTGCCGATCACCTTTGTCACGAGCTGCTTCGTGAATATGCTCCTGACCTTCGTGGTGGTCTTCGGTGTGCTGATTATCAGCGGCTATGGGCTGCGTCCCAAGCCTCTTTTGTTCCTGCCGCTGGTCATGCTTCTCGAATTCGTGCTGGCGCTGGGAATGACGCTGCTTTTTTCTGCGGTGGATGTGTATTTCCGTGATATGTCCCACATCCTCGGCATCGTGTGCATGGCCTGGCAGTTCCTGACACCGATCATGTACCCGAGCAGCCTCGTCCCGCAGAAGTACCAGGCGATCTGGAACCTGAATCCCATGAAGGCAATCATTGAGACTTACCGGGATATCCTGTATTATCAGCAGGTGCCGGATCTGTCCGGTCTGATTCCCGCTTTTGTGATGGCGATTTTCTTCCTGATCCTGGGAGAGATGGTCTTTATGAAGCTGGAAAAGGGGTTTGCGACGGAACTGTAAGCGGCCGGAAGGACGGCTGGGAGTAAGAGACGGATGATGAGTGAAGATACGAAAAAAATAAATGCGGAAGAACTGATGGCGGAGATCCACCGGAAGGCAGGCGCTGCCCCGGAGGATGATCTCCCCGATTTTTCCGATGTGGCGAAAAAGGAACTGTTTGACAGCCTCGGGCTCGAGCGCTATATCGGTGAGGCGCGCGCCAGCATGGACCTGTCGAAGAGCTTTGAACCTTTCGCGGGGAATCCCGTGAAGCGCGTCCTCAAAAAAATCTCCACGAAGATTCTCTGCTTTTTCATGTTCCGCCAGGGAGCCTTCAATGTGGCGACGGTCCGTTCGCTCGATCAGCTCCACAATTATGTCGTGCGGGAGGAGCTGCGCAGACGCGCGCGGGAGGATGGATACGAGCTGCCCGAGAAAGCGGAAAAGGCGCTTGCGGCACAGGAAGCGATGATCGCGTCCCTCGGAACGAAGGTCGCTCAGCTTGCGGCGCAAAATGAGAAGCTCACGGCGCAGATGGCACAGCTTTCGCAGCAGAATGAAAATCTGGCAGCGCAGGTGGCGCAGCTTTCGGCGCAGGACGCGATGCGGGACGGCTCCGCAGGCCATTAACCGAAGCAGGAGGCAGCATGAGAGAAAAAATCTGCTTCGTGGTGCAGCGCTACGGAGAGGAAGTAAACGGCGGCGCGGAGCTGCAGTGCCGGGAATTCGCCGAGCATTTGGCGGAGTATTACGACATGGAGGTTCTGACCAGCCGGGCCGTCGATTATCAGAGCTGGGAAAATGTATATCCGAATGATACGGACGCATTAAACGGTGTCACCATCCGACGGTTTCCGGTCCTGCATCCGTGCATCCGTCCTGCATCCGTACATTCGTGCATCCCTGCATCCGTGCATCCGTCCTGCATTCGGCACCCGGCAGCCCCCGCACCTGCACCCGCCCCCGGCAACCGCATCCT
>JAFYEE010000180.1 GCA_017544405.1 Lachnospiraceae bacterium | reverse complement strand
TGGTCCTGGCCCGGAACGGATACCGTCCGGTGCTGCTGGAGCGCGGCGGAAGCGTGGAGGAGCGTACGGAGGCCGTGCGAGGTTTCTGGGAGAGCGGAAGACTCGATCCGGAGTGCAATGTGCAGTTTGGCGAGGGCGGCGCCGGAACCTTTTCCGACGGCAAGCTGAACACCCTCGTGAAGGACCCGGAGGGACGGGCCCGAAAGGTGCTGGAGATCTTCACCCGGTTTGGCGCGGAGGAATCCATTGTCTACGATGCGAAGCCGCATCTCGGAACCGATGTCCTTACGGGGATCGTGCGCGGCATGCGGGAAGAGATCCGCGCGCTCGGCGGCGAGGTGCTGTTTCATTCCAGGGTGACGGACCTGATGATCCGGGATGGCCGGGTGCGGGGCGTCGTGCTGGAGGACGGAAGTCAGCGGGAAGCCTGCGCGGTGGTGCTCGCCTGCGGGCATTCGGCGCGGGATACCTTCCGGATGCTGGAGGGGCACGGGATCGCGATGGAGCCCAAGGCCTTTGCCGTGGGACTACGCTGTGAGCATCCGCAGAAAATGATCAATATCAGCCAGTACGGCAGAGCGGAAGCGGGCACCGTCGGCGCCGCCGCCTACAAGCTGACCGCCACCGCGAGCGGCGGAAGAGGCGTTTTTTCCTTCTGCATGTGCCCCGGCGGCTATGTGGTGAATGCCTCCTCGGAGGAGGGGATGCTGGCTGTCAACGGAATGAGCTATTCCGGGCGAAGCGGGGACAATGCGAATGCCGCGATCGTCGTCACGGTAACACCGGACGATTATCCCGGGGAGGGGCCGCTGAAGGGAGTGCTCTTCCAGCAGGAGCTTGAGCGCAGAGCCTTTTTGCTTGGCGAAGGAAAGATTCCGATGCAGCGCTACGGCGCGTTTCGGGACGAGGTCCTGCGGCAGGCGAAAGGACCGGAAGCGGAAGACGGATCCGTCATGCAGCAAAGGACAGCAGGTGCGGTGGATCCATCCGGGCAGACGCAGGAAGGAGCGGCGGACCGGGAGACGGGCCGGGAGATCCTCCCGCAGCACAAGGGAGCGTCCGTATGGTGCGACATTACCGGTGTCCTGCCTCCGGCGGTCAATCTGGCGCTGGTGGAGGGAATGGAACAGTTCGGACGTAAGATTCCCGGATTTGACCGGGGCGATGCGATCCTCTCTGCCGTGGAGAGCCGGACTTCGTCCCCGGTGCGCGTGACAAGGGATGATACGCTGCAGGCTTCGATCCCCGGCCTTTATCCGATTGGGGAAGGCCCCGGATACGCGGGCGGGATCACTTCCGCCGCGATGGACGGGCTGCGCGCCGCGGAGCAGTTGATTTCCGTATACGCACCATTTGACGCTGACGGAAGATAAGCGTATGATGGAAAATACATTTTTGGGGCAAGTATGCCCCGGAAGGATGGGTTTGCCGTGAGTTCGATCAGAGAAGAACTTCGTTTCAAGAAGAGGATCGTCGTGAAGATCGGATCCTCCTCCCTGCAGCACAAGGAGACGGGAGGTATGGATTACGCGCGCATGGAGCTTCTCGTGCGGGAGCTGTGCGATCTGAAAAACCGCGGGATGGATGTCATCCTCGTCTCGTCCGGTGCCATCGCCGCGGGACGGAACGCGGTGCATTTAAAGCCGCACCGCAGCGGATGTGCTGCGATGACGATGGCGGAGAAGCAGGCCTGTGCCGCGATCGGGCAGGCGCGTCTGATGATGACCTACCAGAAGCTGTTCGGTGAATACAATCAGACGACCGCGCAGATCCTGATGACGAAGAATACGATCGTGGATACCATGAACCGCACCAATGCCACCAATACCTTCACGGAGCTGATGGATATGGGCGCGATCCCCGTGGTCAATGAAAATGACACGATTGCCACATATGAGATCGAGATCGGAGACAACGATACGCTCTCCGCGATCGTGGCCGCGATGGTGAATGCGGATCTGCTGGTCCTTCTGTCCGATATCGACGGGCTGTATTCGGATGATCCGCGGACCAATCCGGACGCAGTCTTTATCCACCAGGTGGATGAGCTCACCGAGGAATACATGGACATGGGCAAGGCCAGTACCGGCAGCAATGTGGGAACCGGCGGCATGAATACCAAGATGATCGCGGCGCAGATCGCCACCCGTTCGGGGGCTGACATGGTGATCTGCAACAGCAATGATCTGACCAATCTGCATCGCATCGTGGAAGGGGAGGAGATCGGAACGATCTTTGCCGCCCATCCGGATGATACATTTGATCTGCCCGGCTTTGTGGACGGGCTGCACAGGAGCTGACAGACGTGGATATGGAAATCCCTGCTATGGAAACAACTCGTTCCGAAGAGACTTCGGAACCTTTATCGGAGGAGCGCAGCGAGCGGAAAAAAAAGCTGCGCAGAGAGGCGCTGGAGCGGCGCGGATCGATTCCGGTCGGTGAGCGCAGAATGGCGTCCGTCAGGCTGTGCAGAACGGTGACCGGGCGGGAGGACTATCGGAAGGCAGGCGTGATCATCGGCTATTATCCCTTCGGTTCGGAGATCGATATCCGCCCGATCCTGGAGGATGCGCTCTCTACGGGAAAGGAACTGTACCTTCCCAGAGTACGGGGCAAGGAGCTGGATTTTATCCGGGTGCGTTCCCTTGCGGAGCTTCGGATGGGCTTTCACGGGATCTCGGAGCCGGTGGGCAATGAAATCTGGGAATGCACGCAGGAAGAGTTGGGCAAAGGCGTCTTTGTCATCGTGCCCGGACTTGGCTTTGATGAGGAAGGCAACCGCATCGGTTACGGCGGCGGATTCTATGATCGCTTTCTCGGCAAGTATCCGGCACTGGCCGGCTGCGCCATCGCGGTCGGATATCTCTGCCAGCGCATGGACCCGCTGCCGGTAGAGGAGCATGATATTAAGACAGCGGAGATCGTGCTGGTGTGACGCACCTGTCATAAAATGCGAAGGAAAGCGCCGGGCGGGCGCTTTTAAATGAGGAGATCGGGATGAAAGAACTGACCGAAATGGGGAAAAGAGCCTGTGAGGCAAAATATGTGCTGGGGGCACTGTCTTCGGAGAAGAAAAATGCGGTCTTATACCGTGCGGCAATGCTGCTGCGCTCCGGGAAGGAAGCTCTCCTTAAGGCGAATGCGGAGGATATCGCAAGAGCGCGGGAAAACGGCATGAAGGAAGCCATGATCGATCGGCTTACCCTGAACGAAAAACGCATCGACGGCATCGCGGAGGGACTCGAACAGGTGGCGCTTCTGCCCGATCCGATCGGTGAAGTGATGGATCATTTTACGAGGCCGAACGGCCTCGATATCGAGAAGGTGCGCGTACCGCTGGGCGTCATCGGGATCATCTTCGAGTCCAGACCCAACGTGTGCGCGGATGCCTTTGCTCTGACCTTCAAGTCCGGCAATGCCGTGATTCTGAAAGGGGGGAGCGATGCGCTGCATACCAATCTCGCCATCGAAACCCTGCTTCGGCAGGCGCTGCGCGAGGAGGGGGTGACGGAGGACGCCGTGCAGGTGATCGATTCCACCGACCGTGCGGTCACCACTGCCTTCATGCAGATGAAGGAATATGTGGATGTCCTGATCCCGAGAGGCGGCGCAGGGCTGATCCGCAGCGTGGTCGAGCACTCGACCATTCCGGTCATCGAGACCGGAACGGGCAACTGCCATGTCTATGTCGATGAGAGCGCGGATCTCGAGATGGCCGTCCGCATCGTGGTCAATGCCAAGACGCAGCGCATTTCCGTCTGCAATGCCTGTGAGAGTCTCGTCGTGCACAGTGCGGTGAAGGACCGTTTCCTGCCGATGCTGAAGGAGGCACTGCAGCCTTCCGGTGTCGAGATGCGCGGAGATGAGCGGGTGCGCGAGGTGCTGCCGGACATCGTACCGGCGACGGAGGAGGATTACGGCAGAGAATATCTCGATTACATCCTGTCGCTTAAGACCGTGGACAGCACGGAGGAAGCGATCGCGCATATCAACCGCTACAATACGCACCATTCCGAGACGATCGTGACCGGGACGCCGGAGCATGCAGAAAGCTTCTTAAACGGAGTCGACGCAGCCTGCGTCTATGTCAACGCGTCCACCCGTTTTACGGACGGATTTGAATTCGGCTTCGGTGCCGAGATCGGCATCAGCACGCAGAAGTTTCACGCCAGAGGACCCATGGGACTGAAGGAGCTGACCTCCTACAAGTACAAGATCCGCGGGAACGGCCAGATCCGTTCCTGAGCATTGCAGGGAGTTTTTTATGAGTGATATGAGAGGCATTGACACCCCGGTACGGCAGAGCCGCCGGAGAGTGTTCCGCGAAGTGGCCAATCTTGCCTATACTTCGGAGAATCTGAAGGACGACATGGAGGCCCTTCCCTATAAGATCGTGGACTACGAAGAGTCCCAGATGTGGGAATCCGTGTACCGTGACCGCGCGATCGTCCGTGAGCGGATCCGTCTGGCCATGGGCATGAGTCTGCGGCCGGAGAACCGGGAGCATCCCGGGCATCTGACCCAGGGACTCGAAGAGAGCAATATCGATGAAAAATACTATGAACCGCCCCTGATGCAGGTCATCCCCTCGGCGTGCAACGCCTGTCCGGAGAACCGCTTCGAGGTGACGAATTCCTGCATGGGCTGCGTGGCACACCCCTGCCAGGAGGTCTGTCCGAAGGGCGCCATTTCTTTTGTGAACGGCAAGTCCGTGATCGATCAGGAGCTTTGCATCAAATGCGGGCGCTGCAAGCAGGTCTGCCCCTACGATGCGATCTGCCACAAGGAACGTCCCTGCAGGAAGGCCTGCGGGATCGGTGCGATCGAGTCCGATCGCTTCGGCCGCGCGGTGATCAACAACGAAAAATGTGTCTCCTGCGGCATGTGCATGGTCAGCTGTCCCTTCGGTGCCATCGCGGACAAGTCCCAGATTTTCCAGCTGATCCGCGCGCTTCAGTCGGGGCGCAAGATCATCGCCCAGGTGGCGCCGGCCTTTGTCGGTCAGTTCGGACCGAAGGTGACGCCGGATAAGTTCAAGACCGCACTTCTTGCGCTCGGCTTTGCGGATGTCTATGAGACGGCCATCGGCGCGGACGAAGGGTGCATGGCGGAAGCGGAGCATTATGTGAAGGAAGTCGTATCGGGAGAGCAGGATTTTGCATTGACCTCCTGCTGCCCGTCCTGGTCCGTCATGGCGAAGAATCTCTTCCCCGAGACGATCGACCGGATCTCCAACCAGCTGACTCCCATGGTCGCCACCGCACGTATCATCAAGCGGGAACACCCCGACGCCGGCGTGGTCTTCATCGGTCCCTGTGCTTCGAAGAAGCTTGAGGCCAGCAGGCGGACGGTGCGTTCGGATGTGGATTTCGTGATCACCTTCGAGGAGCTCGCAGCCATGTTTGAGGCGAAGGGGATCCTGCCCGAGGAGCTCGAACCGCAGGGGGAGATGGACGATGCGACCGGTGCGGGCCGCGGGTACGGTGTCGCCGGAGGCGTGGCCAGTGCGATCGAGCAATGCGTCAACCGGTATTATCCCGGGACCGAGGTGCACATCGAACACGCGGAAGGTCTCGCGGACTGCAGGAAGGCTTTGATGCTCGCGAAGGCGGGCAAGATGAACGGATGTCTGATCGAGGGCATGGCCTGTCCCGGCGGATGCATCGCAGGGGCCGGCACGAATCTGCCCATCGCGAATGCTGCGCGAGAGGTGGATAAGTTCAAGGCTGCTGCGAAGAAGCCGCTGCCGGATGCGATCATGGAGAATTCGAATGATCAGGGATTGCAGATTCCATGACGATGACAATTTAGATTACCAATACGCTTCTCCCTGCGGAATGGTCCATCCGAACCCCGACGATTACGATTACGATTATGCTTCTCCCTGCGGGATGGTCCATCCGAACCCCGCTCCCGCTTCGTGCCTCGCTCGCAGCGGTACTAAGCTCAGCGGCGGCTGTCGCCTTGCTTCGCTAAGTGCCGGCGGCGAGGCAGAGGTTCGGATTGAACCATCCCGCGGTCGAAGCATTTGACAGATCCAACTGCCCTGTTTTATATGATTCAGATTAGATTATTAAATTATTGCTATACAGGAAGGAACATGACATGGAAAAGATAAGAACCAGATATGCACCGAGTCCGACGGGGAAAATGCACGTCGGGAATTTACGCTCCGCTCTATATGAGTTTCTCATCGCGAAGCATGCGGGCGGCGACTTCATGCTTCGCATTGAGGACACCGACCAGGAGCGTTTCGTGGAGGGAGCGACGGAGATCATCTACCGCACGCTGGCAAAAACCGGACTCGTACATGACGAAGGTCCCGACAAGGACGGCGGATACGGTCCCTATGTCCAGAGCGAGCGCATGAAGACCGGGATCTACATGAAATATGCCAAGGAGCTCATTGACAAGGGCGAGGCATATTACTGCTTCTGCGACAAGGCGCGCCTGGACAGCCTGAAGACCGAGGTCGTGGACGGCAAGACCATCACCGTCTACGATAAGCACTGCCTCGGACTGTCCAAAGAGGAAGTCGAAGCCAACCTCGCGGCCGGCAAGCCCTTTGTCATCCGCCAGAACATTCCGAACGAGGGCACTACGACCTTCCACGACGAGCTCTACGGTGACATCACCGTGGACAATTCCGAGCTCGACGATATGATCCTGATCAAGTCCGACGGCTTCCCGACCTACAATTTTGCCAATGTTGTCGATGACCATACGATGAACATCACCCATGTGGTCCGCGGCAATGAGTACCTGTCCTCGTCCCCGAAATATGTCCGCCTCTATGAGGCCTTCGGGTGGAAGGTGCCTGTGTATATCCACCTTCCCCTGATCACCGACGAGCACCATCAGAAGCTCTCCAAGCGAAGCGGCCATGCTTCCTTTGAGGATCTGATCGAGCAGGGATTTATCACCGAAGCCATTGTCAATTATGTGGCGCTGCTGGGATGGAGTCCGGAGGACAACCGCGAGATCTTCTCGCTGCAGGAGCTGATCGAAGCCTTCGATTATCACCGGATCAGCAAGTCCCCGGCGGTCTTTGATATCGTGAAGCTCCGCTGGATGAACGGCGAGTATTTCAAGGCGATGGATCCGGAGAAGTTCTATGAGATGGCGGAGCCCTATCTGAAAAAGTCCCTTCCGGGCGACCGCTGGGATCTGAAGAAGATCGCCAAAATGGTTCAGAGCCGGATCGAGGTATTCCCGGACATCGAAGGTCAGGTGGACTTCCTCCGGGAGCTTCCGGAGTATGATGTGGAGATGTATACGCACAAGAAGATGAAGACGGACGCGGCCTCCTCCCTGGAGGTACTCGAGTCGGTCCTTCCGCTTCTGGAGCAGCAGGAAGATTACAGCAACGACGGGCTGTATCAGATGCTTTTAAAGGTAATTGAAGAAAAAGGATGTAAGAACGGATTTTTGATGTGGCCCATCCGTACGGCCGTGTCCGGGAAGCAGATGACGCCCGGCGGTGCGACCGAACTGATGGAGCTTCTGGGAAAGGATGAGTCCCTGCGCCGGATCCGGCTGGGAATCGAGAAGCTCAGGAGCGCACTTGCCTGATAAGATGAATGCGCAGCAGCTGGCTGCGGTCACCGCGGAGGAGGGGAACCTGCTGATCCTGGCAGGCCCCGGCTCCGGCAAGACGTACGTACTCACACAGAGAATCCTTTATCTGCTCCGAGAAAGGCACCTTTCGCCGGAGCGCATTCTGGTCATTACCTTTACCAAAGATGCCGCTGTCTCCATGCAGGAGCGCTTCCGCAGGGAAGACAAAGGCGCATCCCCCGTCGGTTTCGGAACGTTTCATTCTGTTTATTACACCATTCTGCGCAGTTCGCGCACCTATTCCGCATTTCGTTTTCTGACAGACAAAAAGAAGAAATACATGATGCGACATATCCTTCGGCAGCATTTTGCGGAGGAGATGAAAGAAAAATCGTCTTCGGACGCTCTCGTTTTAAGCGCGCTCGAAGCGATCGGATATTATAAGAATTCCCTGTCCGGGGATGGACTGCGCGAGCTCCTTCCCGAGCCGCTTCGGGAGCGCGCGGGCGAGCTTTTCGCACGGTACGAGCGCCTTCGCAGGGCGGAGGAAGTGCTGGACTTTGATGACATGGTCTACGACTGTTACTGCCTTTTATCCGAAGACGAGACGGAGCGGAGGAAGTGGAGCGGCCGATTTTCCCATATTCTGGTGGATGAATTCCAGGACATCAATCCGGTTCAGTACCAGGTGCTGCGCCTCCTTGCAGGCGACGGCACCCGGGTTTTTGCCGTGGGAGACGAATGCCAGGGAATCTACGGTTTTCGCGGATCGAATATCTCGTGCATGAAGGAGTTCCTGGAGGACTTCCGGGCACAGGTCCTGAAGCTCGAGACCAATTACCGGAGTCTTCCGGACATCGTGGAGGCTTCCAACCGGGTGATCCGGGAGGGGAGCGAGCGCTTTGAAAAAGAGATCCGTTCGGCCAGATCGTCCGCGGCCGCCCCCTGCGTCACCCTGCGTTCCTTTGAAAGCCGCGGGGAGGAATACCGGTTTCTGACAGAGCTTCTGAAGGACGCGGAAGGGCCGGAAACCGCGCTTTTGTTCCGCACGAATCTCGCGATGCAAAGCTGCGCCGCTGCGCTTACGCGGGAGGGGATCGGGTTCGAGATGAAAGAGCAGGTCCCGAGCATCTACCGGCACCGCACAGCGCAGGATGTGATGGATTATCTGACGCTTGCGGAGGATCCGTCCGACCGCGGCGCGCTGGTCCGGATCCTGAACCGGCCGCTTCGTTATCTGCGGACGGAGTCTCTCTCCGGCGAGGGTGACCCGCTGGAGCTCATCCGGGCGTATTACCGGAGAAACCGGCATCTGCCCTACGCCGCGCAGCATATAGAGGAAGCGGAGAAGCTCCGGCGGCAGCTTACCTTCCTGCGTCGGCAGAGTCTGCATCTGCGGGTACAGTTCATCCGAAGAAGCATCGGTCTGGAGGCATTTTCACTGGAGGAAGCAGGGTCGGATGAGAAGAAAAAGGAGGAGATCCGTCAGGTGCTGGACCTCCTGACGAGGGAGTCCGCGCATTACAAGACGCTTTCGGAGTGGCGAAAAGCGCAGGAGGAATACGAAAAAAATCTGCAGAAAGGATCCCGTGACCGGGGCCTTTCTGCAGATCATCGCGTTCGTCTTATGACGGTGCATGCTTCGAAGGGGCTGGAATTTGATACCGTAATCCTGCCCGATTGCAACGAAGGGCAGTTTCCCTACGGGAAGGCCCTCATGGAAAGCGCGCTGGAAGAGGAGCGCAGGATCTTCTATGTGGCGATGACACGGGCAAAGAACCGTCTTCTTTTGCTGTATCAGACCGGTTCGAAGGAGCGTCCGCGTTTTCCCTCAAGATTCCTGAAGCCCCTGCTTTCGGCTGCCGGGCAGCCTTATTGGTCGCTGTCCGGAACGAGCTCGTCAAATTCCACGGAATCGAGGAATTCGTCGAAAGCGTCGGAGGCCATATCGTATTCCGCGTCATCGTCGATATAGGTCAGGACGGGCTCTTCATTCGGATCGTCCGGATTCTCGCTGTAGCCGTAGATCCAGACCTCACCTTCCCCTGAGATGTCATTTTCCGTGAGCGGAAGCAGGGCGATGTAGTCCTTGTCCCCCACGCTGAAAATGGTAACGACTGCGCAGTCTATGTCGGATCCGTCATCGAGGGTGAGGGTTACGGTCATTTCTTCTTCGGCGGTCTGCTGGCGGACGGGATCAGATTTCTTTTTGCTCATGGGTTCTCCTTTACGGGCCGCTCCGGACAGGGTCCGGCGGCAGATGGTTTTCGCTTACCTGAATTATAGCATATCCGTCCCGCGAACAAGTATCTTTTGTTGCTGATTTGCGGGCGATAAGCTATAATATTGTCGAAATTGAGGGAAAAAATGACAAATTATCAGTGGAAACAAGTAAATTTCGAGGAAGGCTGCGTCCCTGCAGGAGACGGCGTGTGCTTTCGCGCCGCTCTTGAGGATCCGGAAGCCGGCGTCCTCGTGTATGACCGGAGCGGAGAAAAGCTCCTTCGGAAGGCGGCCTTTTCCGCGCAGGAGTCGGTCGGAAACATGCGGCAGGTGACGATCCCCGGGATCGATCCGAGCAGGATCAGCTATTGCTTTTACGATGCGAAGGGACCGGTGGAGGACCGGATGGCCAAGGGCTTTGTCTGCCCCGGAAGATCGAAGGAGCCGGAGGTGCGCAAGGCAATCTTTCCCGATTTTTCCTATGACTGGGAAGGGGACGAACCGGTACGGCACCGCTACGAGGACAGCATCTGGTATCAGCTCCATGTGAAGGGCTTTACCGCAGCGCGTTCCTCCGGCGTACAGGCAGGCGGAACCTTCCGCGGACTCGCCGGAAAGCTTCCCTATCTGCGGGACCTGGGCATAACGACCCTGCTTTTGCAGCCGGTCTATGAATTTGACACGAAGCTTCCCGAGGAGCCGGGCAAGGTGCTCCCGGAAGGAAGGATCAATTACTGGGGCTATGCGGCCGGTGCTTATTTTGCGCCGAAGGCGTCCTATGCAGCGACCAGGGATCCGGTGCGCGAGATGCGGGATCTGGTCCTGGCCGTGCACCGTGCGGGGATCGAGCTGATCTGTCAGTTCTATTTTCCGGAGAAGGCCACGGATGCGATGATCCTGCAGGTGCTTCGGTTCTGGATGCTGAATTATCACGTGGACGGGTTCCATCTGGTGGGAGCGCGTATCCCGATGCGTCTGCTTTCGCAGGATCCCGTGCTGGCGGGCTGCAAGCTGCTCAGCGACCATCTCGAGGAGGTGCCCGGGCTGGGAGGCCACACTTACGCATCTTCCGGCGTGCGGCGGATCGGTCTGTACCGGGAGGATTATCAGTACCCGGCCAGGGGGCTGCTCAAAGGGGATGAAGGGTGTCTCGGAGGATTCCTGAATTCTCAGCGCCATGACCCGGCCGGTTTCGGAAGGATCAATTTCCTGACCAGCTACCGCGGGTTTACGCTGGGGGATCTGGTCATGTACGACCGCAAGCACAACGAGGAAAACGGCGAGGAGAACCGGGACGGGAGTGACTGTAACTACAGCTGGAACTGCGGCGAAGAGGGACCTTCCCGCAAAAAGAAGGTGCGGGAGCTTCGCCTGCGCCAGATGAAAAATGCGTTCCTGCTGCTGATGACCTCGGCCGCAACGCCCATGTTCTTCATGGGGGATGAGTTCGGCAATTCCCAGAAGGGGAATAACAATCCGTACTGTACGGACAGCCCTCTGACCTGGCTGGACTGGAAGGATCTGGAGAAAAACCGTGCACTTTTCGACTTTGTGAAGGAGATGATCGCCTTTCGGAAGGCCCACAGGATCCTGCACCCGGGGCGCGAGCTATCGATGCTGGATCAGCGCCGGATCGGCTTCCCCGACCTCAGCTATCACGGGGAGAGCGCATGGCGCGCGGATCTGAGCAATTATTCCAGAACCGCGGGACTTTTGTACTGTGAGAATTACGAGAAGGCGGATGCATTGCCTTCGGATGCGGTTTCCTTTGCCGCCTCCGAGCCGTCGCTTCTTTATATCGGACTGAATTTCCACTGGAAGGAGCAGCAGCTTGCGCTTCCGAAGCCGCCGAAGGGGACAAAATGGAAGGCGCTTTTCACGACGGCCGCCACCGGCAGCGAGGAGGAAAAGCTCCTGATGGTGGGAGAGGATCTGACGACGCTGGTACCGGCGCGCACCATTGAGGTCTATCAGACCGTTCCGGATCCCGCCTCCTTCCGAAAGGAAGGCACGCGCGTGAAGGCGGGAAAGGCGGTGCGGAATGGGTAATTTCCTGAATCATTTACGGACGGTGGCCAGGCACCGGAAGCTGGTAAGGCAGGGCTGCTTTCGGATCGGACTCTACCGGCAGGGGCTCCTGCACGATCTGTCCAAATACAGTCCCGAAGAATTCCTGGTGGGCGTAAAATATTTCCAGGGCACGCGCAGCCCCAACAATGCGGAGCGGGAGGACATCGGGTATTCCTCCGCATGGCTTCATCACAAGGGCCGCAACAAGCACCATTACGAGTACTGGATCGATTACAACACGCGTTCCGAGGATCCATCGGAGCCGATCCTGGTGCCGGTGGAGATGCCGGACCGGTATCTCGCGGAGATGATCATGGACCGCATCGCGGCGTCCAAGGTCTACAAGGGGAAGGATTACACGGATGCCTGCCCTCTGGAATATCTGCAGGTGGGGATGGAACGCGCTCCGATGCATCCGGAGACGCTTCGAAAGCTTCGTCATTATCTGGAGCTCCTCGCCGAGCGGGGGGAGGAGGAAGCGTTTCGTGTCATCCGCGCGGAGCTGGTGAAAGGAAAGTCCCGCAAAAGATAGAAGATAAAAAAGAAAAATCTCCCGGTTCGCCTTTGCGGCGTTCCGGGAGTTTTCTATTCGGATCAGCGGTAGAAATCAAGGAAGCGGTCCAGCCGCGAACCCATTCCGCAGAGCATGGCATCCAAGATCACGGAGGCGCACATGGTCTCCAGGACGACCACGGCTCTCGGGACGATCACCGGATCGTGGCGTCCGCGGATGGTCAGCTCCCGGTTCTGTCCGTCCCGGGTGACCGTATTTTGCGGACGGAAGATGGAAGGCGTGGGCTTGACCGAGGCGCGGATCAGGATCTCACTGCCGTCGCTGATGCCGCCGAGGATCCCGCCTGCGTGGTTGGAGGTCTTGGTGAGCACACCGTTCTCCATCCGGAAGGGGTCATTGTTGTCGCTGCCGCGGGCGGCAGATACGGCAGTTCCGTCCCCGATCTCCACGGCCTTCACGGCGCCGATGCTCATGACGGCGCGGGAAAGGAGCGCGTCAAGCTTATCAAATACGGGATCGCCGATCCCCGCTTTCAGTCCGCGGATGCGGCATTCCATCGTCCCGCCGACCGAGTCACAGTCCGCGCGCGCGGCATCGATGAAGGCAAGCGCCTGTTCGGTGGCCTCCGGATCCGGCATCGCGACGGGGGAGGCGAGTACGTTCGCACGGTCATAGGCCCCAGGGGTGATGCGTACCGGCCCGATGGATGCGGTGTAGGCCTCGACCGAGATCCCGGCGCGGGCGAGCACGAGCGCAGCGATGGCTCCGCCTGCCACACGTCCGACGGTCTCGCGTCCGGAGGAGCGACCTCCTCCGCGGTAGTCGCGGAAGCCGTATTTTGCATCGTAGGTGTAATCCGCGTGCCCCGGGCGGTAGGTTTCGGCGAGATCGGTATAATCGGAGGAGTGCTGGGAAGTGTTTTCCACCATCAGGGAGATGGGCGTCCCGGTGGTGCGTCCCTCAAAGACACCGGAGAGGATGCGAACCCGGTCTTCCTCTTTGCGGGGCGTGGAGACCAGATGGCCCCCCGGCTTTCTGCGGTCCAGATAGACCTGGATGTCCTCCTCCCGAAGCGCAAGTCCTGCCGGGCAGCCGTCCACGACCGCGCCGAGCGCCGGTCCGTGGGACTCGCCCCAGGTAGTGATCCGGTAAAGCGTTCCAAACGTTGAACCTGCCATAGTATTTCCTCCGAACGATCATTTTTCCTTCCGCGTTCTATTATAAAAAAATTAGAACTCGCATACAAGATTTTCTGTTTTCTTGTTTTTTAACTTGTGCTAATATAAATCTGATTATGGAAATTGGGAGGTTCCCTATGCCGAATACAAAGTATGTAGCCTATGTTTCCACCTACACGCAAGGAGACAATCACGGGATCAAGATCTATGATGTGGACATGAAGAACGGCCGGTTTATCGAGAAGGATAAGGTGGAGATCACCAACTCCTCGTATCTGTCCATCTCGCACAACCGCAAATACCTCTATTCCATTACGGATATGGGCGTCGAGTCCTATGCCATTCAGGAGGACGGCTCGCTGGAGATGATCAATTACGCACCGATCAACGGCATGCGCGGCTGCTATCTGTCGACGGACTATACCGACCGGTATCTCTTTGTGGCCGGTTACCACGACGGAAAGCTCACCGTGCTGAAGATCCGTTCGAACGGTTCGATCGGTGAGATCACGGATGAAGTGTACCACAAGGGGCTCGGGAGCATGGTGGAGCGGAATTTCCGCCCGCATATCAACTGCGCCCGCATGACGCATGACAACCGCTTCCTTCTGGTGGCGGACCAGGGCACGGATCATGTCAATGTGTACGCGCTGGATTCCGGACACGGAACGGTGCGCCTGGTGGATATCATCCGCTGCGACATTGAGGCGGCGCCGCGCCATATCAAGATTTCCAGCGACGGCAGATTCATCTATATCGTCAATGAGCAGGAGTGCACGATCGATGTCCATTCCTACCAGTACCGCGACGGTCTGCCCGTCTTCGAGAAGATCCAGTCCGAGAAGATCGTGGACATGGAGAAGGGAAGCACCTATGCGGCAAGCGCCCTGAGCTTTTCCGAAGATTACCATTATCTGCTGACCTCCATCGCGGGGGACAATTCCGTGGCGGTTTACGATGTAGATCAGGAAACGGGCCTGATCAAGCGCAACTTCCTGCTTCCCATTTCCGGGGAGTATCCGAAGGATGCGGAGATCTTCCCGAACAATAAATTCCTGGTCTCCCTGAATCATGAGACCAATACGATGACCTTTTTCCGGATGGATCTGAAGGCGCATACCATTGTCCTGAACGGCAAGCCGGTTCCGGTAAACCAGCCCAACTGTATTATTTTCCATGCCCTCGGATAGGATCCCATGTTTAAGAAGACATTCAGAGAGCGGGTCCGCAGCAGCCTGATCCGTTTTGGCAGAAAAAACAGAATATGTTATATCCCTGCCCTTCTGGCTCTGGCGGTGTCCGGATTCGCCTTTCGTCTGTGGGATGCGCTTGCGGGCAACTGGAAGAAGCTGTGCATGACCTTCGTGTCATGTCTCTTCTTTGCCGTGTACAGCAGCTTCTCCTTCCCGAGCTTCATCGGCAGTCAGACCATCACCGGTTCCATCGATTTCGGTGAAGTTGACAGCAGTGTCAGACTGGTGGAGGCGGAGACCATCGACGAGGCCGTTGTGTCGGAGGAGGTCACGCAGGAGCTCTCCGGAGAGAGTACGGACAATTATGTCGGTATGGAGAGCGAAGAGATCGAGCGTTTTGACGCGGCCGATATTCTGGCGGAACTGGAGGATGCCGATTTTGTATCGGCGGATCCTGTCGTGGAAGAGGAGCCTTCCGTGACCGTTTCCGGTGCCATGGAGCCTCATTTTTCGGAGGATGACTGGCGCCTGATTCTGGTGAACAAGCAGCATTTCATCCCAGAGGATTACGAGTTTCCGCTGGGCACCATCCGCGGATCGCTCCAGTGCGACGAACGGATCCTGGAGGATCTGTTGAACATGCTCAAGGCTGCGCAGGACGACGGGGTGTCCCTGCAGATTCAGTCCCCTTACCGCACGGAGAATCACCAGACCGAGCTCTTTGACCGGAAGATCACTTCCTACATGCGCAGGGGAATGTCCTATATGGAGGCCTACCGGCTCAGCTCCCAGGCGGTCACGATCCCCAATGCCAGCGAGCACCAGATCGGGCTGGCGCTGGATATCATCTGTCCGAGCCACATCTATCTCGATGAGGCCTTCGGCGATACCGAGGCCGGGAAGTGGCTCGCCGCAAACAGCGCGCATTACGGATTTATCCTCCGTTATCCCAAGGGCAAGGAGTATATCACCACCGTGGAGTTCGAGCCCTGGCATTTCCGCTATGTCGGCAAAGAAGCGGCCGAATATATCACGGAGAAAGGGATTACGCTCGAAGAATTCTGGGAGGAAGTATTTTGAAAGCGCAATATCGTTTGTTAAAGACGGAGGGGCGGGCAAAACGTGCTGAGTTTGAGACGGTACACGGCACGGTGCAGACCCCTCTTTTTATGAATGTGGGCACGGTCGGCGCCATCAAGGGCGCGGTGTCCACGCAGGATTTGGAAGAGATCGGCTGTCAGGTGGAGCTGTCCAATACCTACCATCTGCATGTCCGCACCGGAGATCAGGTCATACACGATCTCGGCGGGCTGCACCGGTTTATGGACTGGAAGCGCCCGATCCTGACGGATTCCGGCGGATTCCAGGTATTTTCCCTGGCGGGCCTTCGCAAAATAAAGGAAGAGGGCGTGACCTTTCATTCCCATATCGATGGGCGGCTGATTTTCATGGGGCCGGAGGAGAGCATGCAGATTCAGAGCAATCTCGGCTCCACCATCGCCATGGCCTTTGACGAATGTCCGCCGGCCAAGGCGGAGCGCGCCTATGTGCAGCCCTCCGTCGACCGCACGACGCGCTGGCTCGAGCGTTGCAGGGCGGAGATGAACCGGTTAAACGGTCTCGAGGGGACGCTCAATCCGGATCAGCTGCTCTTCGGCATCAACCAGGGCGCGGTCTACGATGATATCCGGATCGAGCACGCGAAGCGGATCCGTGAGATGGATCTGGACGGCTATGCCATCGGCGGGCTCGCGGTCGGAGAGACACACGAGGAGATGTACCATGTGCTCGAGGAGGTCGTGCCTTACCTGCCGCAGGAGAAACCCACCTATCTGATGGGCGTCGGGACACCGGCCAATATCCTCGAAGCCGTGGAGCGCGGCGTTGACTTCTTTGACTGCGTCTATCCTTCGCGCAACGGACGGCACGGACATGTCTATACGCACCACGGCAAGCTCAATATGCTCAATGCCCGCTATGAGAAGGATATGCGCCCCATTGAGGAGGGGTGCGGATGCCCGGCCTGCCGGCGGTACAGTCGTGCCTACATCCACCATCTCCACAAGGCGAAGGAGATGCTGGGCCTCAGACTGTGCGTGCTGCACAATCTGTATTTCTACAATCATATGATGGAGGACATCCGTCTGGCGCTGGACGAGGGGCGTTTCGCCGCATTTAAGAAGAAAATGCTGGAAGATCTGGCCGGTCAAAATACCTTGCCTTGAGACCGGATTTTGTGTATGATACTGTTTCGTAAGTATTATTTTTCGGAGGAAAGAACATGAACTTTTTACTTTTGACGGACGCGGCAGCCGCCGGTGCGGGTACCGGAAGTCTTGTGAGCCTTGTACTGGTGTACGGTGTTCTGATTTTTGCGATGTGGTTTTTCTTCATGCGTCCGCAGAGCAAGGAGAAGAAGCGGGTGAGTGAGATGCTCGCGAATCTGGAGTGCGGGGACTGTGTGCTCACGACTTCGGGATTCTACGGGATCGTCATCGATATCTCCGATGATACGGTCATCGTCGAGTTCGGCAACAACCGCAACTGCCGGATCCCGATGGACAAGTCTGCGATCAGCCGTGTGGAGAAAGCGGAGAGCGGCGATTCCAAGAACGCATAAGCAGCGAAGGGAAAACGAGATGGGAGTCATCCTGTCTCGTTTTTTTATATGCCTCATTGATCTATTTTAATTCATATTTTTTCAGAAAACGCGATTTTCTCTACTTGAAAAAGCGTTTTTTTATGATAAAATTTATCTAATGCGCCCGTACCGGGTTGTGTTTTCAAGCAGAAAGGAGCAAAAGTTTCATGGTTTGTAAGATTACCTGCATTCCCGGAGACGGGATCGGACCGGAGATCGTCACCCAGGCGAAGAAGGTTCTGGATCGTGTCGCTTCCGTCTACGGGCATGAGATGAATTATACGGATATTCTCATGGGCGGTGCATCCATCGATGTACACGGCGTTCCCCTGACCCAGGAGGCCATCGACACGGCGAAAGCCGCGGATGCGGTGCTCATGGGGGCCATCGGCGGCAATACCAGCACCTCCCCGTGGTACAAGCTTCCGCCCGAGAAGCGCCCGGAGGCGGGGCTTCTGAAGATCCGCAAGGAGCTGAATCTCTTCGCAAATCTGCGCCCTGCGCTGCTCTATCCGGAGCTGGCGGGCGCGTGCCCCCTGAAGGAGGAGATCAGCGCGAAGGGCTTTGACATGCTGATCATGCGAGAACTCACCGGTGGCCTTTATTTCGGTGAGCGCAAGACGATCACGGAGAACGGGAAGAAGAAGGCAATCGATACGCTGACCTATTCCGAGGATGAGATCCGCCGGATCGCCATCAAGGGATTTGACATCGCGCGCAAGAGAAGGAAGAAGGTGACCAGCGTCGACAAGGCGAATGTGCTCGATTCCTCCAGGCTCTGGAGAAGCGTGGTGGAAGAGGTGGCGAAGGATTATCCCGATGTCACGCTCGAGCATATGCTGGTGGACAATTGTGCGATGCAGCTGGTGCGGGATCCTTCCCAGTTCGATGTCATCCTGACCGAGAACATGTTCGGGGACATTCTCTCCGATGAGGCGAGTATGGTGACCGGGTCCATCGGAATGCTTTCCAGCGCCAGCCTGAACGATACGAAGTTCGGCCTGTATGAGCCGAGTCACGGCTCCGCGCCCGATATCGCGGGACAGGACATTGCGAATCCGATCGCGACGGTTCTAAGCGCCGCGATGATGCTTCGCTTTACCTTTGATCTTGACCGCGAGGCGGATGCGATCGAACAGGCCGTGAAGGAAGTCCTGAGGGCCGGTTACCGGACCGGAGACATCTGGTCGGAAGGCACGGAAAAAGTCGGATGCACCCGCATGGGGGATCTGATCTGCGAAGCTATCAAATAACCGATAAAGGAGAAGCCGATGAGAAGTGATTCAGTAAAGGTGGGAGACGCACAGGCGCCTCACAGAAGTCTGTTCAATGCACTGGGGATGACCGCGGAGGAGCGCAGACGCCCTCTGATCGGAATCGTCAGTTCCTATAATGAGATCGTGCCGGGCCATATGAATCTGGACAAGATCGCGGAGGCGGTCAAGCTCGGCGTCGCGATGGCAGGCGGTACGCCCGTTCTTTTCCCGGCGATCGCGGTCTGCGACGGCATTGCGATGGGCCATATCGGCATGAAGTACTCCCTGGTGACCCGTGATCTGATCGCGGACAGCACGGAGTGCATGGCGATGGCGCATGGCTTCGACGGACTGGTCTGTATCCCGAACTGTGACAAGAATGTGCCGGGCCTTCTGATGGCGGCGGCGAGAGTCAATATCCCGACCGTCTTTGTCTCCGGCGGTCCGATGCTGGCCGGACATGTGAAGGGACGCAAGAGAAGCCTGTCCTCCATGTTCGAGGCGGTGGGAAGCGTTGCGGCCGGCACGATGACCCACGAGGAGCTCGAGGAGTTTGAGGAGAAGGTCTGCCCGACCTGCGGCTCCTGCTCCGGCATGTACACGGCGAATTCCATGAACTGTCTGACCGAGGCCATCGGCATGGGCCTTAAGGGCAACGGAACGATCCCCGCAGTCTATTCCGAGCGCATCCGTCTGGCGAAGCACGCCGGCATGAAGGTAATGGAGCTCGTGGAGAAGAATATCCGTCCGAGAGACATCATGACCCCGGAAGCCTTCCGCAACGCCCTGATCGTCGATATGGCGCTCGGCTGCTCGACGAACACCATGCTCCACATCCCCGCCATCGCCAGGGAAGCGGGTGTGGATCTGAATCTGGATCTGGCCAATGAACTCTCCGCCATCACGCCGAATCTCTGCCATCTGGCACCGGCGGGTCCGACCTACATGGAGGATCTGAACGAGGCCGGCGGCGTCTATGCCGTGATGAACGAGCTGACCAAGAAAAATCTGCTGAATCTGGACTGCATGACCGTGACGGGCAAGACCGTCGGCGAGAACATCAAAAACTGCAAAAATCTGGATCCCGAAGTCATCCGCCCGGTGGAGAATCCTTACTCCGCAACCGGCGGCATCGCGATCCTGCGCGGCAATCTGGCGCCGGATTCCGGTGTCGTAAAGCGCTCCGCGGTGGCTCCCGAGATGCTGGTACACGAAGGACCCGCGCGCGTCTTTGACTGCGAGGAGGATGCGATCGATGCCATCAAGGGCGGCAGGATCAAGGCAGGAGATGTGGTGGTCATCCGCTATGAGGGCCCCAAGGGCGGCCCGGGCATGCGCGAGATGCTCAATCCCACCTCCGCCATCGCCGGCATGGGGCTCGGAAGTACCGTGGCCCTCATCACGGACGGCAGATTCTCCGGGGCTTCCCGCGGAGCGTCCATCGGACATGTATCGCCCGAAGCGGCAGTGGGCGGTCCGATCGCTCTGGTGGAGGAAGGAGATATCATCTCGATCGATATCCCGAACAATCGTCTGGATATGAAGGTATCCGAGGAGGAGCTGGCCGCCAGGAGAGCAAAGTGGCAGCCGAGAGAGCCGAAGGTCACGACCGGATATCTCGCAAGATATCGTGAACTCGTCACCAGCGGCAACCGCGGCGCCGTACTGGAAATCCCCCGGAAGTAAAAGGAGAAGCTATGCAACTGAACGGATCTGAAATCGTAGTGGAATGTCTGAAGGAACAGGGCGTCGATACCGTCTTCGGTTATCCGGGCGGGACGATCCTGAATGTATATGATGCGCTTTACAAGCACTCGGACGAAATCCGTCATATTCTGACGAGCCATGAACAGGGCGCTGCGCATGCGGCGGACGGCTATGCGAGAGCTACCGGGCGGGTCGGTGTCTGTCTGGCAACCTCCGGCCCCGGAGCGACCAATCTGGTCACCGGGATCGCAACCGCCTTCATGGATTCCATCCCGCTGGTCGCCATCACGGCCAATGTGACCCTGCCACAGCTCGGCAAGGACAGCTTCCAGGAGGTCGACATCGCCGGTGTGACGATGCCGATCACGAAGCACGGATACATCGTCAAGAAGGTTGAGGATCTGGCACCTACGCTGCGCAGAGCCTTCGAGATCGCGCGCACCGGGCGTCCGGGGCCCGTGCTCGTGGATATCACGAAGGATGTCACGGCGGCGGTCTGCGAATTTGAACCCGCGAAGGTGAAGGCGGAAGAGCCGAAGAAGGCTTACACGGAGCCGGAGATGGTGCGTGTGGCAGAGCTTCTGTGCAAGGCTAAGAAGCCGTTCCTCATGGTCGGCGGCGGTGCCATCTTGTCCGGTGCCTCGGAGGAGGTCGCTGCTCTGGCGGAGCTTCTAGATGCGCCGGTCTGTGATACCCTGATGGGGAAGGGGGCCTTTGACGGCCATTCTCCCCGGTATACCGGCATGATCGGCATGCACGGTACGAAGACCTCGAATCTGGGTGTCTCGGAATGTGATCTGCTGGTGGCCCTCGGCGCCCGTTTCTCGGACCGCGTGGTGGGCAATCCGAAGTGTTTTGCGCAGCATGCCAGGATCGTCCACATCGATATCGACGCCGCCGAGATCAACAAGACGATCCGTGCGGACGAATGTCTGGTGGGGGATCTGAAGCTCGTGCTGCAGGATCTCAATGCCCGGATCACCGCGCAGCATCATGCGGACTGGATGGCGCATATCGGCGAGATGAAGGCAAAATATCCGCTGCGCTACGAGGAGGACCGTCTTTCCTGCCCTTATGTGATCGAGGAGATCGACCGCATCACGGAAGGAAAAGCCGTGATCACCACGGATGTCGGACAGCATCAGATGTGGGCGGCGCAGTTTTTCCATTATTCGCGGCCGAGGACCTTCCTGTCCTCCGGCGGACTCGGAACCATGGGATACGGCCTCGGAGCCTGCATCGGCGCGCAGGTCGGACGTCCCGATGATATCTGCATCAATATCGCGGGGGACGGATGCTTCCGCATGAACATGAACGAGCTTGCCACCGCGTCCCGCTACAACATTCCCATCATCCAGGTGGTGATCAACAACCACGTGCTCGGCATGGTGCGGCAGTGGCAGACGCTTTTCTACGGCAAGCGGTATTCCCAGACCGTGCTGAATGACCTTGTGGACTTCTGCAAGGTCGCGGAAGGACTCGGCTGTGAGGCGATCCGCGTGACGAAGCGGGAGGAGGTAGCCCCCGCCATCGAGAAGGCGATCGCGTTGAAAAAGCCTGTCCTCATAGAGTGCGTGATCCCCGAGGATGACAAGGTATTCCCGATGGTACCTGCCGGAAAGCCCATCAGCGACGCGTTCGATGCGGAGGATCTCGCAGCGAAAGGAGAGTAGGAATGCCCGGAGAAGCCACCCACAGACAATTTCATACGGGTCGGTGGATTCTGCTTGTCTTTTTCGGGATTTTTGTCCTGCTTTATTTTCTGATCGCCTTTTCTCTGCGCGGTACGTTCCTGCCCGGCACCTGGATCAACGAGATTTACTGTACCGGCCTGACCGTGGAGGAAGCGAACGAACTTCTGCATGTCAATATTCTGAAGCCCTCGGTGTCCATTACCTGCGGGGAGGAAGAATATACCTTCCAGTTCCCGGAGGGGTCCTATTCCTACGATTACACCGGGAACCTCAAGGCCTACATGAAGGTCGCCAATTCACTGCACTGGCCCATGGCCATCGTGCGGCAGGAGGTGGTCTCGGTCGCTCCGGTCTTTACGCTGGACCGGGACAACCTGATCCGGCAGTGGGAGGAGCTCAAGTTTGTGCGGGATGACCGTGCCATGGACCGCTCCCTGCACCTGGTGTACGATCCGAAGGAAGGGTTTTCCCTGTACAACGGCCTGATCCCGCGTTTGAAGGAAGAGGAGGCACTTTCGGATTTTCTGGAGGCGGCTTCGAGCGGATCCGTCCATTTTCAGGTGGATGATTCCTACTACGAGGAGATGCGGGTGACGCCGGCGGACATGGAGACGATGGCGCTTTTTGATCGCATACAGGCGTTCCAGACCTTTGACCTTGTCTATGACATGGGTGCTGAAAAACTGACCTTCTCCCCGGCGGATATGGCGGGCTTCTTAAAGCTCGACCGCGGCATGCCGGTGATGGAGGAGGACGGGAGCTTTGCGCTGAATGAGGATCTGGTCTCGGAGCGTGTGGAGGAGATGCTGAACCCGTACAACACCTACGGGCGTGACCGAAAGTTCCGGACCACCAAGGGAGACACGGTGGTGGTACGCGGCGGAACCTACGGGACGACCGTGGACATTGCGGCGGAGCAGGCCTATGTGATAGAGGCGCTTAAGGATCCTTCCTTCTTTGATGGAGAGGAGGATACGCATATCCCGAAGTACAAGCGGGAAGGCTATGTGCGCGGACTCGATGACATCGGGGATACGTACATCGAGGTGGATCTGACCTCACAGAAGGCCTATGCCTACAAGGACGGAGAGCTGCTGCTCGAGACGGACATCGTCTCCGGCAACCGCGGCATCACGCCCGAGGGCACGGATTATATCTATTTCAAGCAGCGCAACCGCACGCTGATCGGTCCCGACTATCGCACCTTCGTGAATTACTGGATGGCGGTGATCGATCACATCGGTCTGCACGATGCCACCTGGAGGAAGAGCTTCGGCGGCGATATCTATATGGGAAACGGATCGCACGGATGCGTGAATCTGCCGAAAAGTGTGGCTTCCACCCTCTACGATACCTATGAGGTGGGAACGCCGGTGATCATGTATAAGCGCAAATCCGCAAAATAAGTCCCACGGAAGAAAATTCCAAACATTTTAACAATTTAATTGACGAAAGTGTTTAGAAAGACTATTCTAATGCAAGAACATTTTGCATGAGAAATGTCCCAATAAAAAAGAACCTTGAATGGAGGATGAAAAAATGGCTAGAGTTTACAATTTCTCGGCAGGTCCCGCCGTATTACCCGAGGAGGTGCTGAGAGAGGCTGCAGATGAGATGCTGGATTATCAGGGATCCGGGATGTCCGTGATGGAGATGAGTCACAGATCCAAGGTCTATGATAAGATCATCAAGGATGCGGAGCAGGATCTGCGTGATCTGATGAACATTCCGGACAACTACCGCGTACTGTTCCTGCAGGGCGGTGCGAGTCAGCAGTTTGCCATGATCCCCATGAATCTGATGAAGAAGAAGAAGGCCGGTTACATCGTGACCGGTCAGTGGGCAAAGAAAGCCTTCCAGGAGGCAAAGCTTTACGGTGAGGCTGTGGAGCTGGCTTCCTCCGCGGATCAGACCTTCTCCTATATCCCGGACTGCAGCGATCTGCCGATCACGGACGATATGGACTATGTCTACATCTGCGAAAACAATACGATCTACGGTACGAAGTATAAGACCCTGCCCAATACCAAGGGCAAGGATCTGGTGGCGGACGTATCCTCCTGCTTCCTTTCCGAGCCGGTGGATGTTTCCAAGTACGGTGTCATCTACGGCGGCGTTCAGAAGAACATCGGACCTGCCGGTGTCGTCATCGTGATCATCCGCGAGGATCTGATCACGGAGGATGTGCTGCCCGGAACCCCGACCATGCTGCGCTATAAGATCCATGCGGATGCGGAGTCCCTGTACAATACACCTCCCTGCTACGGCATCTATATCTGCGGCAAGGTCTTCAAGTGGCTGAAGAAGATGGGCGGCCTTGAGGTCATGAAGCAGCGCAACGAGGAGAAGGCCAAGATCCTCTATGACTTCCTCGACCAGAGCAAGCTGTTCAAGGGCACCGTCCGCAAGGAGGATCGCTCCCTGATGAATGTTCCCTTCGTGACCGGCAGCGATGAGCTGGATGCGAAATTTGTCAAGGAAGCGACAGAGGCCGGCTTTGTGAATCTCAAAGGACACCGCAGCGTCGGCGGCATGAGAGCCAGCATTTACAATGCAATGCCGAAGGAAGGTGTGGAGAAGCTGGTCGAGTTCATGAAGAAATTTGAGGCGGAGAACGCCTGAATCCATACGAAGGAGAGGAAAGCGAACATGTATAAAATTCATTGCCTGAATCCGATCTCGCAGGTGGGCCTGGCCAATCTGGACGAGGAATTTGCATTGACCGACAAGGTCGGCGAAGCAGAAGGTATTCTGGTCCGCAGTGCTTCCATGCATGAGATGGAGCTTCCGGAAAAGCTTCTCGCCGTGGCGAGAGCCGGTGCCGGAGTCAATAATATTCCGCTGGACAAATGTGCGGAGAAGGGCATCGTGGTCTTCAATACGCCCGGTGCCAACGCCAACGGTGTCAAGGAGCTGGTGATCGCGGGCATGCTGCTCGCGGCCAGAGATGTGGTCGGCGGCATCGAGTGGGTCAAGTCCGCGAAGGATGATGAGAATATCGCCAAGACGGCGGAGAAGGAAAAGAAGAAGTTTGCCGGCAACGAGCTCTACGGCAAAAAGCTCGGCGTCATCGGCCTCGGTGCCATCGGTGTCAAGGTTGCGAATACCGCTGTCAGCCTCGGCATGAAGGTCTACGGCTATGATCCCTATCTGTCGGTCAATGCCGCATGGAGCTTAAAGCGTGAGGTCATCCATGTGATGAATGTGGATGATATCTACGCGGACTGCGATTATATCACGATCCATGTGCCTCTTCTCGACAGCACGAAGGGTATGATCGGCCGTGAAGCCATCTCCAAGATGAAGAACGGTGTGGTCGTCCTGAACTATGCGAGAGACCTTCTGGTGGCAGAGGGCGATATGATCGAAGCGCTCAAGAACGGCAAGGTAAAGCGCTATGTCACCGACTTCCCGAATCCCACCACCGCAGGAGCGGAGGGTGTGATCCTGACCCCGCACCTCGGCGCGAGCACGGAGGAGTCCGAGGACAACTGTGCGGTGATGGCGGTCGACGAGATCGAGGATTACCTGAATAACGGTAATATCCGCAATTCCGTCAACTATCCCGCATGTGACATGGGCGTCTGCACGAAGGCCGGCCGTATCGCCGTCTTCCACAAAAATATCGCGAACATGATCACCCAGTTCACCGCGATCATCGGTGCCGAGGGAATCAACATCTCCGATATGACGAACAAGTCCAAGGGAGAATTCGCCTATACCATGCTGGATGTCGAGAGTAAGCCCACCCAGGCGCTGGTCGATAAGCTCTGCGCCGTGGACGGTGTCTTCCGTGTCCGCATCGTAAAATAAAAGGCAGAGGATCATGAACTGAAAGAAAAACCGGATTTCCGTTTGGAAATCCGGTTTTTGTGTCGTGGCATACGGGGCAGGAACGCAAAGGATGACTAACGGTACAGAAGCGGCGGGAGTCCGTCTTCACCGCCCTCGTTCAGATCCTTCAGGGATTCACGCATTTTGGCATCTCTGGATGCGGCTGCTTCGCTGGCCAGATCCATGTAGGAGATAAAGATATCCTGCAGATCGCACCCTTTCTCGGCAGCAATCTCCTCCATCACGGGGCGGAGCTTCTCGAGCTGATACGACACAGGGGTCTTCTGCGGATCGATATCCGCGAGCTCTTTCTCGGCATAATCATTGATGCGTTTCAGCATCTTTAATTCTTCATCCGTCATAAGGTACCTCCGAAATTCTGTGTTTTGGCAATGACCATTGTAGCACAATGGAACTTGTTATGACAGTGAAAGAATGATAAACTATTCCCTGTATACAATGGATTTTAAAGGAGGCAGCCATGGCAACCGTAAGACCTTTTTGTGCGATCCGTCCCGGCAAGGGAATGGAGGAACAGATCGCAGCACTTCCCTACGATGTCTACAACCGGGAGGAAGCAAAAGCATACGTGCTTCAGCACCCGGAGTCTTTCCTCGCCATCGACCGCGCGGAATCCCAGTTCCCGGACGATGTGGATACCTATGATCCGAGAGTCTATGAGAAGGCAGCGCAGATGATCCGCGAGCGCCTGGAGGACGGGCGTTTTTGCAGGGATGAAAAGCCCTGTTTTTATCTGTATGAGCTGACGATGGACGGCAGGACCCAGACCGGTGTCGTCGGGTGTGCCTCCATTGAAGATTATGAGAGCGGTGTCATCCTGAAGCATGAGAATACGCGGGCGGATAAGGAGCAGGATCGTATCTGCCATGTGGATGTCACCGGGATGCAGACCGGTCCGATTTTTCTGGCCTGCCCTTCGAACGGGTCCTTGCAGGAAGTGATCGATCGTGTTCGCCGGACGACGCCGGTCAATGATTTTGTCAGTGAGGACGGGATCCGCCACCGCGTATGGGTGATCGCGGACGAGGCCTCCATAGGCGCCCTGACCGGGATCTTCGCCGGGATGCCGCATCTTTATATCGCGGACGGGCATCACCGCTGTGCATCCGCTGTGAAGGTGGGCTTGAAGCGCGCGCAGGAGAATCCGCAGGATACGGGTACGGAGGAGTATCATTATTTCCTGAGTGTCATTTTCCAGGACCGCGAGCTTAAGATCTTTGATTACAACCGTGTCGTGAAGGATTTAAACGGCCTTTCGCAGGAGCAGTTCCTGGGCCGTGTGCGGGAATGTTTTGACGTGGAGGGGCCTTTTTCGGAGAAGATGCAGCCGCCCCGCAAGGGAACCTTCGGCATGCTGCTGAAGGATCAGTGGTATCTTCTGACTGCGAAGGAGGAGATCTGCAGTGCGGATCCGGTGAAGGGGCTCGATGTCAGTATCCTTCAGGATCATCTGCTTGGACCGGTGCTGGGGATCGCAGATCCGCGGACGGACAAGCGGATCGATTTCGTCGGCGGGATCCGCGGACCGGAGGAGCTCGTAAGGCGCACGCACAAGGATATGGAGCTGGCTTTTTGGATGTATCCGACGTCCATCGGAGAGCTTTTTGCCGTTGCGGATCAGCATCTTCTGATGCCGCCGAAGTCGACCTGGTTTGAGCCGAAGCTGCGCAGCGGGCTGTTCCTGCACGAGATCGGATAAGGAGCTGTCGTTTGAGGAGGAGAAGGACAAATGAATAAAAGACTGTACAAACTCATGGACTGGGCATTTATCGAGGAAGTGATCTATTCGGAATGTGATCACCCGCAGGATCTGATGGGCCCGCATGTACGCGGCAATTCGACGCTGGTGCAGGCATTTTTCCCGGGAGCCGGCCAGGTGGCGATCGAGTGGTACGACAGGAACGATCCGGAGAAAAAGAAAAACTATGCACAGATGGAGCTGGCGGACGAAGAGGGATTTTTCGCAGTCCTGCTTCCGACGAAGACGCTGGGCAGCTACCGCTATACGGTTACGACCCAGATCCCGATCGATGAGGAGGGCAAGACCTTCCGCAAGGAGACCTTTACGACCGCGGATCCTTATGCGTTTGATCAGATCCTTTCGAAAAAAGATCTCCAGGCCTTTGTGGCCGGGAGCGCATATAAGGCGCAGGAGCTTCTCGGCGCACATCCCACGAAGATCGGGAATGTGGCGGGGGTTCATTTTGCGGTATGGGCGCCGGGGGCGATGCGTGTCAGCGTCATCGGCGAATTTAACGGCTGGGACGGTAGATGTCATCAGATGCGCAGACTCGGTGACAGCGGGGTCTTTGAGATCTTTATCCCCGGGGCGCAGGAGGGACAGGCCTATCTGTATGAGGTCAAGCTCCATCGCGGACAGCTCCTGATGCGCCTCGATCCGTATGCGCGCAGGGTATCCTTCGAAGGCCGCAAGGCCTCCGTCATATCCGGCAAGGTTTCCTATACCCGGAAGCATGCCGATTTTGCCGGGAATCTGAAAAAAATCCATGCGCCGGCAGCCGGGATCAGTATCTGCAGACTGTCCGGGCAGAGCCTTCTGCGTGTGCTTGGGGCAGACAGCGCGCAGGAGCGCAGCGATCTGGTCGGACGGCTTAAGAATGCCAGATTCACCCATGTGCTGCTTCCTTCCGTCCTGTGCGGAGACGGGGCGGTGCTCGGATTTTTCGCGCTGCAACCCGGAGTGGAGGAGAAGGCGCTGTGCGAGCTCATCGATCTGCTCCACGGAGAGGGGATCGGTGTGGTCCTGTCCGCGAATCTGTCCGGATTTTCACGGGAAAATATGGGTCTGGCCGGGTTTGACGGAAGCTGTCTCTACGAGCATCTAGACCCCAGGCAGGGGCTGAGCGCCGACGGCAGGATGTGCCTGTTCCACTATGGCAGCCCCCAGGTGCGCAGCATGCTGATCAGCGCGGTCCTGGATCTGGTGCAGCGCTTCGGAGCGGACGGAATTTTGCTCGAGCAGGTGGCCCAGATGCTTTATCTCGACTATGGCAAGTCCGAGGGACAGTGGGTCGCGAATCTGTATGGCGGCAATGAAAATCTCGAAGCCATCGACTTTATCCGTGAGCTGATGAACGCGCTCTCGAAGGCCGTACCCGGGATCCTTAAGATCGCGGAGGATTCCTCGGCGCATCCGCAGATCACCGACGCGGCAGCGGATGGCGGGCTCGGCTTTGATCTGAAGCTGAATCTTCCGTTCTCGGAAAATCTCCTTCAGTTCCTCTCACTCGATCCGTTCTACCGCGGACAGCATCTGAGCGAACTGACCAACGATATCGTCTATTCCTTCGTGGATAACTATCTGCTCGGGACCGGGGATGGCGGGAACGATCTGGCCGCGCGTTTTCCCGGAGATGAGCAGGAGAAACTGGCGAATCTCAAGCTGGCCATCGCCTACGAATTCGTTCATCCGGGGAAAAAGCTGCTGAGTCTCTCCGGCAGGGAAAAGGTCGATACGATGATCAGCGCGCTGAACGCGCTCTATGAGAAGCTCCCGGCCCTGCATCGCAATGACCGGGATCACAATGCGTTTGAATGGCTCAGCAATATGAATACGGAGCAGTGCTTCCTGTCCTTCCTGCGCAAGACGGACGATCCGGAGGAGATGCTGATGGTGGTCGCCAATTTCTCGGGAATCGGCCAGAACATCACCACGGGCGTGCCCTACGAAGGAAAGTATAAGGAGATCTTCAATACGGACGATCTGGTCTACGGCGGAACCGGCGTGAACAATAAGCAGATCCGGCGCGCGGGCGATACCCAGAGCGACGGCCGTGCCCAGTCCGTCAATCTGAAGATGGGTCCCCTTTCGCTGGCGATCTTCCAGTTCATTCCCTACACGGAGGAGGAGCTGGCCAAGGTGATCACCGAGCGTATCCGCAGGAATACGCCGCTGAAGCGCAAGAAGGAGACAAAGAAGTCCAGGTAACGAAAAAGAGGAAATGATATGCTATTAACCGATCTGCCCGGGGAGGTTCGCGCGTCCGCGCAGGAGAGCCTCTCCGTATTGCAGAGCTGGTGGGACAGCCTTCCCGCGAAAGCTCTGCACCTCGGCGTCCGCGTCCTGCTGGCGCTGATCATGTTTGTGATAGGATACTGGCTGATCCGCCTGGTGCGAAAGCTGGTGCGAAAATCCATGAAAAAAGCCAGGGCGGAATACGGCGTCACCACCTTTGTGGATTCCTTTCTCAAGGTGGCGCTCTATGTCATCCTGATCTTTATGATCGCGGCCAGCTTTGGCGTGGATGCGGCGAGCATTGTGGCGCTGCTCGGCTCTGCCGGTGTGGCGATCGGACTCGCGATCCAGGGGAGCCTCAGCAACCTGGCCGGCGGCGTTCTGATCCTGCTGATGAAGCCTTTCGTCGTCGGTGATTATATCGAGGATTCCGCCTCCGGCAAGGAGGGCAGGGTCACGGAGATCACGATTTTTTACACCCATCTCAAGACCTACGATAACCAGACGGTGATCCTTCCGAACGGAAATCTGTCCAATGCGGCCATTGTCAATCGGACGCGGGAGGACTCCAGAAGGGTGGATATCAAGGTCTCCATCGCCTATTCCGCATCGATTGATGACGCGCGGGCGGCCATTTTGGAGGCGATCGGTCAGGAAAAATATGTCCTGCAGGAGCGGGAAAAGCTCGTCGCCGTAAGTGAGCTCGGAGATAGCGGTGTGCAGCTCGTCGTGCGCTGCTGGACGCATACGGATCATTTCTGGGATGTGAAATTCCACCTGACGGAAAGCATCAAGAAGGCTCTGGATGCGGCGGGCGTGGAGATCCCGTTCCCTCAGATTGTGGTACACAAGGCTTAAGGCCGCAGGAGGTATGACATGAAGAAAGGTCTATGTATTCTGTCCGTGGTGCTGGCGGTTCTCGCCGTGGCGGGCGGCATCTTTTTATTTCATGACGCGCTGGATACGCCGCAGAAGCTCTCCCGGCAGTTTATGGACGGCCTGATCCGGGGAGATTTCCGGAAGGTGTACAAGCTGACCACAGCCGCGGATACCGGGACCTTCGAGGAATTCTCGGAGGAGATGGCGCTCGAATCGTTCGCGGAGGAGTGGAAGGAAGCGGGGAAGAAGGCGGATTACGAGATCCTGCTTTCCGATACGTCCTATTTCCGGGAAGGGGACGAGGGGGAGACCGGTGAGAAAATCGTACCTCTGGATTCCGAAGAGGGTGCAAACCGGGCGCAGGTCAGCCTGACGGTGACGGGCGAAGAAGGGGAATACTTTCGGCTATCGGTCCCGCTGGTCCGGACCGATGACAGATGGCGGATCGAATTCTAGCGGGGAGGCGACACATGAAGAAAATCAAAGCATTATGCGCGGCTGCGGCCGCCCTTCTGGGGGCAATCCTTCTGACCGGCTGCGGCGGCAATCTGAATACCGATCTGACCATTTCCGAGGATCTGTCGGGCGTACGCCATATGGTCTTTACCGCGGATACGGAGGAGAATAAGGATCATATGACCGGCGATGTGACCTCCATCACGGCCACGGTCGCTTCCAATATCCCGGAGGGGATCGATTTTACGTCCTCCGTGGACGGCACGGCGGTGACCTACACCTTCGATATCACCTTCTCCGATCTCGAGGAGTATGAGCAGAAGGTAAAGGGGATTCTGGACGCCCAGGGCAAGACCTACTCGGAGCCTCTGATCGAATGGCTGAAGCCCGCGTCCGTTTTTGCCACCGGAATTTCCTACCGGGAGAATTTCACGACCTCGGATCTGATGGACTGGTTCCCCACGCTTCTGGTGAATGCCGGCTATGTCAAGGAAGGGGACAAGGGGAATGTTTTCTACAAGGTGGCCCAGACCTACTCTGTGCTCGGCGAGGAGGGCAATTCCTCCTGGGTGAGCGTGGATACGCTGACCTTCCAGCCGTTAAGCGGGATCGCGTTCTACCAGACCTGCAATCCGGACGGGACCTTTGACCGCACCGTGCAGGTGATGGTGCCGCAGAGTACGATGGATGCGGTGGGAGACGATGTCCGGGCCTTCCTGGACGAGCGCTCCACTTCGGTCAGCACCAATTCCTGGAATACGGACGGCGGCGTAAACACCTATACGCTCGAAGGCAAGCATCTGACCGCGGATCAGGTGAGCAGCATGATGGCTGCTTTTTACGGACGGGCCGGAGAGACGGTTTATTCCGCTGCCACGCCGGAGACTTCCGAAAGTACGTCCCTTTTCACGGTGGATCACAGCGTACAGGAAGAGATCGATCTGACCGATTTTGTCTCCAATGCCTACGGAGACGTGGATCTGACCTATTATGTGAAGGACAATGCGGAATATGCCGGCGCCGTACTGAAGACCGCGTCCGGGGAGAGCACACTCTATCCCTACAGCCGGGACGAGTCGGGCTTTGAGACCCTCTTTTATACCTATACGGCGAATTGTACCGTAGACTATACCGCGGTGATCTCCTATGCGATCGATACGGTGAACGTGACGCTTGCGCTGAAAAACGGCGGAAATGTGCAGCGGGATCTGGAGTTTTATTTTGCCGGAAAGAGTACGGCCGAGGAGATGGAACAGTTCCGGGTCAAGACCGAAAAGGCGCTGGAAGGAAGTGCGGCCGAGCTGAAGGATTGTGTACTCGAAAAAGACGGAAGGATCCGGGTCCTGGTGGAGTATTCAGGTCCCGCGTCCCGGTGTGCGGCAGCGTTCGAGCCGGTGCTCGGTCCCTACAGTCAGCTGGAGGTTACGACGAACGCGCATGCGCCGCTGTATTTCAAGAAGATCACCTCCGTCTATGATGCCTTCTATCTCGATCACGTCACGGAGCAGCCGATCGGCAAGGTTAATTATGTCCTGCGCGGCATCGGAAATGTGGAGCCTTACGGCTTTGACGCTTCCGCGATGGACGGCCGGGATTACAAGGTAAGTTACACGGATTATGACCCGGGTAAGCTGATCAGCCTAACGCTGGTCGGGGAAAAGGTAAATTACCTGGCCTATGCGGTGGCCGGGCTCATCGGACTTCTGGTCCTCTGGGCGGTGGTCATGGTGCTGATCACGGTGATCGGCGGCGCTGCGAAAAAGCGCCGGGCGCAGAAGGAGCAGATGACCGCACCTGCGCAGGAGGCCTCACAGGCGGCAGAGGAAGCGGCCCCGTCCACGGAAGGAGAGGGCGAGCCGGCGGAGCATCCGGAGTCTGATCTGCCGACCACGGCGGTCGCAGAGCCTGCGGAGGAAGCACCGACGGGGCCGGCGGTGGAAGCCCCGGTAGAGGCGGCAGTGGAATGGCCGGACGGTTTTGTGATGGACGGGAAGCCCGCGGCTGAAGCCACCATCGATGGGACGACCGAATTGCCGAGCGGGACCTGGCTGGACCGGAAGCCTGAGGCAGCCGCGACCGAGGGCGGGGCCGAAAAGGCGTGGTTCGGGTCGCTTTTGAAAGAAGCGGTGCCAACGGAAGAAGATGCTGCGCCTGCGGAAGAAGATGCTCCGGCTCTCGATGAAGCGGATACGCCGGCCGCCTCGACCGTGGTCGCCGGTGTCCGTTACTGTCTGCAGTGCGGCGCGTCCGTCCCGGAAGGCGCAAACTTCTGCATAAAATGCGGTTTTAAGATGGAATAAAAAAATGGCTTGATTTTCTTTTGGAAAGTCAGTATAATCAAACGCGTTGTGATGTATTTCGCAACGCAAACGCTGGAATAGCTCAGTCGGTAGAGCACTTCACTCGTAATGAAGGGGTCGGGGGTTCGAGTCCCCCTTCCAGCTTTCTTTTTTTCCTGATTTTCGTTTCGTTTCGGCAGGATTTTCCCTTGCCATTTTCATGCAGAATAAGTAAAATATGGGAAGTATCTTACCCTCTGGGAGATTTTGGAGGATTTTTATGGCGCAATTGTGGGGCGGCCGTTTTACGAAGGCCACGGACAGTCTGGTATATGATTTCAATGCGTCCATCACCTTTGACAGGCGCCTGCTGGAGCAGGATATTTACGGAAGCATGGCGCATGTACGGATGCTGGAAAAGCAGGGGATCCTGAGCACGCAGGACCGGGATGATATCCTGCGCGGGCTGAAGGAAATCTTCGAGGATGTGAAGGCAGGCAGGCTGGAGATCACGACGGAATATGAGGATGTCCACAGCTTTGCCGAGGCGGTTCTGACCGAGCGGATCGGGGATGCGGGCAAGCGTCTGCATACCGGAAGAAGCCGCAACGATCAGGTGGCGCTGGACATGCGGATGTATACGCGCGGCGAGGTGGCCGCAACCGACACGCTTTTGCGGCAGCTCCTGGAGAGTCTGCTGGGTATCATGAAGACGCACACGGACACCTTCATGCCGGGCTTCACGCATCTGCAGAAGGCACAGCCCGTGACACTGGCGCACCACTTCGGAGCCTATTTTGAGATGTTCCGCAGAGACAGGGAGCGTCTGGCGGACTGCTTTAAGCGCATGAACCTTTGTCCCCTCGGAGCGGGTGCGCTCGCAGGAACCACGTATCCGCTGGACCGGGAATATACCGCGCAGCTCCTTGGATTTGACGGAGCGACCCGCAACAGCATGGACTCCGTTTCGGACCGGGATTATCTGCTGGAGTATCTCTTTATCCTGGCGACGATCATGATGCATCTGTCGCGGTTTTGCGAGGAGATCATTCTGTGGAATTCGAACGAGTACCGTTTTGTGGAGATCGATGACACTTATTCCACCGGAAGCAGCATCATGCCGCAGAAGAAGAATCCGGACATCGCAGAGCTCGTGCGCGGGAAGACGGGACGCGTCTACGGGGCGCTGATGGGGCTTCTCACCACGATGAAGGGGCTTCCGCTGGCGTACAATAAGGATATGCAGGAGGACAAGGAACAGGCCTTTGACGCCATGGACAATGCCCTCGGATGCATACAGCTTTTTGACGGAATGATCCGTTCCATGAGCTTTCACGAGGAGCGCATGGCGGACAGCGCAATGAAGGGTTTTACGAACGCGACGGACGCTGCG
>JAFYEE010000179.1 GCA_017544405.1 Lachnospiraceae bacterium | reverse complement strand
TGAGCGCCATGGAGGAGCCGGTCATCGAAGAGGCGGTACCGGAACCGGAAGTGGTTCCGATGCCGGATATTCCTGCACCTGCAGATCCGAATGCGAAGATGAGCCCGGATGATATCGCAGCCCTGCTGGCTGCCATGAATCCGGAGGAGGCATCGGCAGAAGAACCTGCGGCGGAAGAACCTGTCATCGAAGAGCCGGTCATGGAAGAACCTGTGATCGAAGAGGCGGAACCGTCTGAGGAAGGGCCGGTGGATGTCGGTTCCCTTCTGGATGGTCTGGATATGTCGATCCTCGATGAGGATCTCGATCAGACCAGCATAGATCCGCTTTCCATGACGGAAGAGGATCTGGAAAAGCGCATGAACATGGCGCGTGAAGAGGGTGAAAAGGAAGAGATTTCCGAGCAGCCTTCGGATCTGAAGGAACTTCTGAAAGAGTCCGGCGAGGAGGATTTCTCTGAGATCGGAGACATGCTGGATAAGTCCGATCAAAATATTGCGGTGGGCAATGAGATCGAGGATCTCCTGAATCCCAAGGAGGAGCCGGATTATGCTGCGATGGCTCTGTCGGAGGATCAGCCCACGCAGGCACCCGCCGGAGAGGACAAAGCAGCGGAGCGCAAGCGTCTGCGCGAGGAGAAGAAGGAAGCAAAGCGCCTGGCCAAGGAAAAGAAGGCAAGAGAAAAGGCGGAGAAAAAAGCAAAGAAATCCGGAAAGAAGCCTGCTTCTGACGAGGAGGCCGGCGATGCATTGACCGGATCCGAGCTTTCCGAGGTGGAAGAACTGCTGCGCGGTGCGGATGAAGCGGCCGGCGCAGGCAGCGATAGCGCAGGTAGCGATAGCGCACCTTCTGCGGATGATGCGGATGATGCGCTTGCTGCGCTGTTAAGCGGCGCAGCGGAAGCACCGGACGATTCCTTCGGAGACCTTGATTTTTCCGGTGAACCGTCATCCGAAGCATCTTCGGCGCCCGTCTCGGAAGGAGACATCGGATTTACGGAGGAGCTAGCGTCCATCGAGGACCGCGATGCTCCGAAGAAGGAAAAGAAAAAGGGATTTTTCTCAAAGATCCTGGACCTTTTGACGGAGGAGGAAGAAGAAGAGCCTTCGGATAAGGACTCGCTCAAGCTGTCCGATGAAAATGCCGAGATCCTGGAAGAACTCGATCTCGAAGGCGAGCAAGGCAAGGGCGGCAAGAAGAAGAAAAAGAAGGACAAGAAAGGCAAGAAGGACAAGAAGGGGAAGGGCGAAGAGGCTCCTGAGGAAGGCGAAGAGGATTCCGAAGGCGGCGAGGATACCAAGAAGAAAAAGAAGAAGGAAAAGAAGCCCAAGAAGGAAAAGCCCCCGAAGGACGAAAACGCAAAGCCCGAGAAGAAATTAAATAAGAAGGCGGTACTTTTGATCGCTCTGATCTGTATCTCCTTTGGTGTGCTTTTGTTTGTTGGTGCGCATCTGGCCGGCTCCTATACCACGAAGAAGGCAGCGCGGGATGCTTATTACCAGGGGGATTATCAGACCTGCTACCAGAATCTGTTCGGTAAGGAACTGAACGAAACGGAAACCGTTATGTTCAACAAGTCCGAATGCATTCTCAGGATCCGTCTGTGGCTGAGAGAATACGAGATCCTGTCGGAGGAATCCGAAGTACGTGCGCTGGATGTCCTGATCCAGTCGGTGAATGTATATCCGAGTCTCTATCGTTCAGCCGTGGAATGGAATTGTGCGGAGGAGGTTTCTTCCGTCTACAATGAGATGGTGGATATTCTGAATACCAAGTACCAGCTCACGGTAGATGATGCACTGGCGATTGCCGCGCAGGAGGATGATGTCATCTATACGCGCCTTGTGACGGCGGCTGCACAGGGGTATGGCTATGCGGGGAATTATCAGACGCAGGAGCAGGAAGAACCCGCGCCGGAACCGGAACCGGAGCCGGAGCCCATGCCCGATGAGCTTCCCGAAGAGCAGGAGATGGACGGAAGTACCTTTGTAGAGCCCAACTAAAGAGGTTTTGTATGATTTCAATCATTGATTATGATGCCGGCAATATCAAAAGCGTGGAGAAAGCCCTGCAATTTCTGGGCGCAGAGGCGGTGGTAACGCGGAATCCGGAGACGATCCTTTCATCGGATGGCGTGATATTGCCCGGTGTAGGCGCTTTCGGCGATGCCATGGGACGGCTGCGCAGCTATGGACTGGAAGAGGTGCTTCAGGACGTCACGAAGCGCGGGATTCCCTTCCTCGGGATCTGTCTGGGATTACAGCTTCTTTTTGAAGACAGCGAGGAAAGTCCCGGTGTGAAGGGGCTGGGGATCTTAAAGGGACACATCCGAAGGATCCCTTCGGACGGTGGTCTGAAGGTTCCGCAGATCGGCTGGAACAGTCTGTCCTTCCCGAAAAAGGGGACGCTTTTTGAAGGGATTCCGGAAGGAAGCTTCGTCTATTTCGTGCATTCGTATTATCTGCAGGCTGAGGATCCGGGCATCGTTGTCGCAACGACGGAGTACGGAGTAACCATTCATGCCGCGGTGGAGCAGGGAAATGTATTTGCCATGCAGTACCAACCGGAGAAGAGCTCGGACAACGGACTTGCGATGCTGCGCAATTTTGTGAATCTAACCCGAAAGGATGCATAAATGCTGACGAAGAGAGTGATTCCCTGTCTGGATGTCAAGGACGGGAGAGTGGTAAAAGGTATCAATTTCCTGAATCTTCGGGATGCCGGTGACCCGGCCGAGGTCTCTTCCGCCTATGACAAGGCGGGTGCGGACGAGGTCGTCTTTCTGGATATCAACGCTTCGAGTGACAGCCGTTCCACGCAGCTGGAGTGGGTGCGCCAGGTCGCATCCACGCTTTTCATCCCGTTTACGGTGGGCGGTGGTGTGCGTACGGTGGATGATTTTCGGGATATTCTGCGGGAAGGCGCTGACAAGATCGCCATCAATTCCGCGGCCATCATGAATCCGCAGCTGATTTCCGACGCGGCGGATAAGTTCGGTTCGCAGTGTGTCGTCGTTGCCATCGACGCCAAGAAGAGAAAGGATGGAGACGGCTGGACGATCTACAAAAACGGCGGCCGTGTCGATATGGAAAAGGATCTCGTGGAGTGGGCCATGGAAGCGGAGCGCAGAGGGGCCGGGGAGATTTTGCTCACCAGCATGGACTGCGACGGAACCAAGGCCGGATATGATCTTGCGCAGCTTCGCGCGGTATCCTCGGTGGTTCGCATTCCGGTCATCGCTTCGGGCGGTGCCGGGACGAAGGAGCATTTTTACGATGCGATCGAGGCGGGGGCGGAAGCGGTGCTCGCAGCTTCGCTTTTCCATTACAAGGAGCTTGAGATCCGGGATCTGAAGGAATATCTGCGCGGAAGAGGGGTTGCTGTCCGTCTGTAATGGGACGCTGCGCCCAAAGCGCTTATTTGGAGTCTGTATGTCTGCAATCGATAATGACTGGCTGGAAGTACTCGAGCCGGAATTTCACAAAGAATATTATAAAAAACTGTATCTGTTCATCCGCGAGGAGTATTCCCGGAGTGTGATCTATCCGCCGGCGGATCAGATCTTTACCGCGTTTCACCGCACGCCCCTAAGCAGGGTAAAGGTGGTGATCCTCGGGCAGGATCCGTATCATGAGCCGGGGCAGGCACAGGGACTTAGCTTTTCCGTGCCGGCCGGGGTACAGATCCCGCCGAGTCTGGTGAATATCTATCAGGAACTTCACGACGATCTCGGATGCAAAATCCCGAACAACGGCAATCTGCAAAAGTGGGCGGATCAGGGGGTGCTTCTTTTGAACACGCTTCTTACGGTGCGCGCGCATCAGGCTTTTTCCCACAAGGGAATGGGCTGGGAACAGTTCACGGATGCCGCGATCGCTGGGCTCAATACGCAGGATCGTCCGATCGTTTTTATCCTGTGGGGCAAGCCGGCCCAGTCCAAGAAGGCGCTTTTAACGAATCCGAATTTCCTGATCCTGGAGGCGCCGCACCCGAGTCCCCTGTCGGCTTACCGCGGATTTTTCGGAAGCCGGCCCTTCAGTCAGGCCAACGCGTTTCTGACACAGCACGGAATAGCGCCGATCGACTGGCAGATCGAAGATATATAAAGGTTCGAGGAGAAAAATTATGAAAAAGAAGGCATTTGTCACCCGGGAGATGGTGGAGGAGATCGTGAAGACCTATCCGACTCCGTTCCACATCTATGACGAGAAAGGGATTCGAGAGAATGTCAAAGCACTGCAGGAAGCCTTTTCCTGGAATCCGGGATACAAGGAATTTTTTGCGGTGAAGGCTACTCCGAATCCGTTTATCATAGAGCTTCTTAAGGAGAACGGCTGCGGCTGCGACTGTTCTTCCCTGACGGAGCTTCAGCTTAGCTATGCGAGCGGTGTATCGGGAGAGGATATCATGTTCTCCTCCAATGACACGCCGGCGGAAGAGTATGCTTACGCTGCTAAGATCGGAGCTACGATCAATCTGGACGACATCACCCACATCGATTTTCTCGAGGAGACCATAGGCTATCTTCCGAAGACGATCAGCTGCCGTTTTAATCCCGGCGGATATTTTTCCATTGCGAACAGCATCATGGACAATCCGGGGGATGCTAAATACGGCTTTACCACCGAGCAGATGTACGAGGGCTTCCGGATCCTGAAGGAGCGGGGGGTCGAGAACTTTGGGATTCATGCGTTCCTGGCGAGCAATACGGTCAGCAACGACTATTATCCGGAGCTCGCACGGCAGCTCTTTACGCTGGCTGTGGATCTCCGGGAGAAGACCGGCGCGCATATCACCTTTATCAATTTGTCGGGCGGGATCGGGATCCCCTATCGTCCGGATCAGGAGCCGAATGACATTCGTGTCATTGGAGAAGGAGTCCGGAAGGCGTATGAGGAGATCCTCACCCCTGCGGGAATGGGAGATGTCGCTATTTATACGGAGCTGGGAAGGTATATGCTGGCGCCCTTCGGTCATCTGGTGACGAAGGTTTTGCATGAAAAGCATACGCATAAGGAGTACATCGGCGTGGATGCCTGCGCGGTGAACCTGATGCGGCCCGCGATGTACGGAGCATATCATCACATCACCGTCCTCGGGAAGGAAGATGCACCCCTCGATCATGTGTATGATGTCACCGGGTCCCTGTGCGAGAACAATGACAAATTTGCCATCGACCGGGAGCTGCCCGAGATTGCCATCGGGGATTATCTTGTCATTCATGACACGGGCGCGCACGGGTTTTCCATGGGGTACAATTACAACGGCAAGCTTCGTTCGTCCGAGCTTCTGCTGAAGGAGGACGGAAGCGTGCAGCTGATCCGCCGCGCGGAGACGCCGATGGATTATTTTGCCACCTTTGACTGTTTCCCGATTTTTGAAAAGCTGCGGCAGGAGAACGCTTAAGGCAGCAAGACACAGGGGGGATTCCCGTAAGGGGAGCTGTAATGGGGGGGATGCCATGAGATATCCGGAATTTTTGAAGGACGGCGGAAGCATCGGTTTTCCGGCGCCATCCTTCGGTCCTACGATCGAACCGTATAAATCCGCATTTCATAAAGCGATGGAGTATTTTCGGGAGCAGGGATATCTGCCCTATCCCGGTACCAACAGCGAGGAAAGCTGCGGCATCGGCATCAGCAATCTCCCGGTGCACTGCGGTGGGGAGCTGACGGCCATGTATGCGGATGAGGATATCGATACGCTGATTTCCTGCGGCGGCGGAGAGTTGATGTGTGAGATCCTTGATTATGTGGATTTCGGGCGGATCCGCAAGCTCCCTCCGAAGTGGTTCATGGGCTATTCCGACAATACGAACTTTACGTATCTGCTGGCCACGATGTGTGATACGGCCTCCATCTACGGACCCTGTGCGGACAAATTCGGAGCGGAGGAACTGCATGCGTCGGTAACGGATGCGCTTGCGCTCCTTAAGGGCGAGAAGCTTACGATGTCTTCCTATGATGCTTATGAGACCGAGCCGCTGAAGTCTCCGGAAAATCCGCTGGCCCCGATCCATGCGACGGAAGCAAGGATCCACCGTATTTTTGACGGCAAAGACTTCCATGACGACGCGCGGAAGTGGTCGGGGCAGCTGGAATGCTCCGGTCGCCTGATCGGCGGATGCATGGACTGCCTGGTCAATCTCCTGGGAACCGTGTATGACAATACCCATTCGTTTCAGCGCAGCTACGCTTCCGATGGGTTTATCTGGTTCCTCGAGGCCTGTGATCTGAACGTCTTTGATATGCGGCGCGCGATGTGGCAGATGGATCATGCCGGGTGGTTCCGGGATGTGCGGGCTTTTCTGATCGGTCGTCCGGAAAACGGGGCGCCCATCCTGAATCTGGACGCGTGGGAGGCTTTCCTTCCCATCGCCCGGAAATATCGTGTTCCGATGATCCTGGAGATGGATCTCGGGCATGTGCCGCCGATGATGCCCTTGATCGTCGGAAGCTATGCCACCGTGACAGCGCAGGGAAATGACTGCCGGATCGCGATGGAACTGAAGTAGGGAACGAAAAGAAAGCGAGGGAAGACCTGCCGGCGCAACTTGTCTCTTGCGCCGATGGGTTTTCTGTGATAAGATTTCCCTTGTTGTTGGACCGGCTGGTGTGTCGGAATGGTAGACGAGGCAGACTCAAAATCTGTTGGGGGCGACCTCGTGTGGGTTCAAGTCCCACCACCAGCAGGAAAGAAAGCTCACGGAAGTACCCGTGGGCTTTTCTTTTTGCCTTTTTTATATTATATTAAATATGTATGTGCAAAAATGAGGCGGCCTATGGAATGTAAAGAATTTGAGCATTTGATCCCCGATTTTTTACAAAAGAATATGGGCTATGGTGTCATGGAGGATTTCCGTGAGCACATGGATCACTGTGAGGCCTGCAAGGAGGAGCTGAGCATTCAGTTTCTGGTGGCGGAGGGCATGCGTCATCTCGAGGATGACGGCGCTTTTGATCTGCAAAAGGAGCTGGACCGCAGACTGGAGGAGAACCGGAACCGGCTTCTGATCCACAAAAAGCTTCTTCTGGCGCGCCGCTATTTTTTCACCGCCCTGATCACGGCGGTAGGTATGGTGATCCTCTTATTTCTCGGGTAGGGAGAGACGATTTTGGATAGAAAGAAACTGATTCTGATCGACGGACACAGCATCATCAATCGCGCTTTTTACGGGATTCCTGACCTGACCAACAGCGAAGGCGTGCACACCAATGCCATCTACGGATTTCTGAATATCATGTTCAAGGCGATCCGGGAAGAAAAGCCCGCTTATCTGGCTGTGGCCTTTGACGAGCATGCACCGACCTTCCGGCACAAGATCTACGAGGCCTACAAGGGAACCCGCAAGCCGATGCCGGAGGAGCTTCGAGAGCAGGTGCCGCTCCTGCGCCGTGTGCTGGAAGCGATGCAGATTCCCTGCGTCTCGGTGCCGGGGCTGGAGGCGGATGATATTCTCGGAACGCTTGCCCTGAAAGGGGCTTCGGAAGGACTCGAGGTGGACCTGATCTCGGGGGACCGCGACCTTCTGCAGATCGCGCGGGAGCATGTGCGGATCTGTATCCCGACCACACGCGGCGGTAAGACCTTTACGCGGTATTTCCATGAGGCGGAGCTGATGGAGGAATACCATGTGACGCCCCAGGGCTTTATCGAGCTTAAGGCTCTGATGGGGGATACCTCGGACAATATTCCCGGCGTCCCCAAGGTCGGCGAGAAGACGGCGCAGGAACTGATGGCCACCTACGGAAGCCTTTCCGGGATCTATGAGCATGTAGAGGAAATTAGCAAGAAGAGCATCCGCGAATCGCTGATCGCCAATCGGCATCTGGCGGAACTTAGCCTGACGCTGGCCACGATCAAAACGGACTGCGAGCTTCCCTTCTCCATAGACGATGCCGCCATCGGAAATCTCTTTACCCCCGAGGCCTACGAACTGATCAAGCACCTGGAGCTGAAGAGCTTTCTTTCGGAATTTGACGAGGCGGACAAAAAGCAGACGCAGGTAAAGCGCACGGATATGAGCGTATCCTCCCTGGAGGATCTGCAGGATATCCTCCATGCCCTTCCGGAGGAAGCGGATCTGGGACTGTGCCTTCTGACACAGGAGGATGCTCTCTACGGCATCTGCGCCGCGTCCTACTCCGGTGAGGAGATGGTCAGTGCGTGGCTCCCGCTTTTCCCCGGACAGGAGGAGAAGGCGGGCGAGATGCTCCGGAAGGAGCTGCAGGAGGTTTCCTTTTCCAGAAAGGTTGCGCTGTGCAATGTAAAGGAAGCCTACCCTTACCTGGGACTGGAAGGGAATGCGGCGCTTTTTGACTGCATCATCGGTGCTTACCTGCTCAATCCCTTAAAGAGTGATCATGATGCGGAGAGTATCGCCATGGATCTGCTGGGATGGACGCTTCCCGGGCGGAAGGAGCTGTTCGGAAAGCAGTCGCTTTCGGAGCTTACCTTAAGCGGATCCGATGCGCCGGAAACCATCGCCAGAAATGAAGCGCTGACCTGCCTGCGCGCCCTCCCCGTGATCGAGGAGCGGCTGCAAAATACAGGTATGGACGGCATCATGAGGGACATGGAAATGCCCCTCAGCAAGGTGCTCTATGACATGGAGCGGATCGGTGTGCCGGTGCGCGGACAGAAGCTGGCAGACTTCTCGGCGCAGCTGGGACTACGGATCGCAGAGCTGGAAAAGCAGATCCATGAAGCGGCCGGAGAAAAGTTCAACATCCAGTCTCCGAAGCAGCTGGGGGAGATCCTTTTTGACCGGATGAAGCTGCCCGGCGGCAAGAAGACCAAGACGGGATACTCCACCGCGGCGGACGTGCTGGAGAAGCTGGCCCCGGATGTTCCCTTTGTGGCGAGCGTTCTGGAATACCGCGCCCTCACAAAGCTAAAGAGTACCTATGCGGACGGCCTGCCTGCGTATATCGCGGCAGATGGCCGGATCCATTGCCATTTCAACCAGACCATCACCGCCACGGGCCGGATCAGCTCCTCGGATCCGAACCTGCAGAATATCCCGATCCGGACCGAACTTGGACGGGAGCTTCGCAAGGTGTTTACCGCGCGGGAGGGCTGGACGCTGGTCGATGCGGATTATTCCCAGATCGAGCTGCGGATCCTGGCATCCCTGTCGGGGGACGAAGGGCTGATCGAGGCATACCGTTCCTCGAAGGATATTCACAGGATCACCGCATCGAAGGTCTTCGGGATCCCCTTTGACGAAGTGACGGATCTGCAAAGGCGCAACGCGAAAGCCGTCAATTTCGGGATCGTGTACGGGATCAGTTCCTTCGGACTGAGCCAGGATCTGTCCATCACGCGTAAGGAAGCGGCCGATTATATCGAGCAGTATTTTGCCACCTATCCCGGGATCAAGCGGTATCTCGATCATCTGGTGACATTTGCGAAGGAAAAGGGCTACGCGCTGACGCTTTTCGGAAGACGCCGCCCGGTGCCGGAGCTTTCTTCTTCCAATTTCATGCAGCGTTCCTTCGGGGAGCGTGTGGCGATGAACGCACCGATCCAGGGAACGGCGGCGGACATCATGAAGATCGCCATGATCCGCGTGTGGAACGAGCTGCGGGAGCGGGGACTTAAGTCGAAGCTGATCCTGCAGGTGCACGATGAGCTGATCATTGAGACGGCACCCGAGGAAATCGACATCGTCCGGGAACTTCTGGAACGGAACATGAAAAATGCCGCCGATCTGGCGGTGGTTTTGGAGGTAGGCATGGAACAGGGGACGACCTGGTTCGATGCACATTGAGGATGAAATTCATCGGTATCACCGGCGGTGTGGGCGCCGGGAAGTCCAGTATTTTGCAATATATCAGCGCGCATACCCTGTGCAGGATCTATCTGGCGGATGATGTCGCGCACGAGCTTGAGCTTCCGGGGGAGAAGGTTTACGAAGCGCTCGTATCGCTCCTGGGACCGGAAATCTTAAGCCCCGATACCAGGGAGATCGATCGCGGACGTATGGCCATGCGCATTTTTCAGGATGTGCCGCTGCTGGAGAAGGTCAATGCCATCGTACACCCGGCGGTCCGGGAATATCTGCTCCTCAAAAAGCAGGAGGCGGAAGCGGACGGGCGGACCGAGCTTTTCTTTGTGGAGGCGGCCCTTTTGATCGAATGCGGCTATAAAGAGCTGGTCGACGAGATGTGGTATGTTTATGCGGATGAAGAGACCAGGATCCACAGACTGATGGAATCCCGCGGATATTCGATCGAGAAGGCAAGATCGATCCTTGCCTCGCAGCTTTCCGACCGTGCCTTTCGGGAGGGGAGCGACTTTGTGATCGACAACAGCGGAACACTTGCGGAAAGTTATGCGCAGATCCGCAGAAAATTGGAGGCTTTTACATGGCTGGAGTAAGAGACAATCAGGGTCAGT
>JAFYEE010000178.1 GCA_017544405.1 Lachnospiraceae bacterium | reverse complement strand
GGATCAAACTCTCATGTTAAAGTGTTTGAACCTAAGGCCAGTATTAACTGGCTTTCCGAAACTTTACTGTTTCTAGGTTTGTTTGTTCTCTGAATTTCTTATATCATTCATTTCCTTCAGAGAGATGAAAATGAATGTTAATAGGAATTTTCAGGGATGCATTACTGTTCAATTATCAAGGATCATCGTCCTGCGCAAATGTCTCTCTCGCAGTGACAAATGCAATCATAGCACCAGGGTATCTTTGTGTCAACCATTTTTTTGTAAAAATCAAAACAATTTTTTGTAAAAGAAAAAAGCCCCAAAAATGGGGCTTTTCCGCACTTCGTCACTTCACTCCGCCAAAGTTATTACAGAAATTGTGTCTACATTAACGGAATTGTATATACATCTGACGCATTTTTCAGACTCAGAGCCAGGCTGGTAATATCGGATGCCGTACTCTCCTCTATCTCAAAAAGCAGAACAAGGTCCACACTGTCCCCGGGCTTCATGGTTCCGGCCCAGGCAGCCATATCGTCGAGCAGCAGTGTGATCTGCGCGGTACGCGGTGTCTGCTGATTAACGATGGAGCGGAAATTGATCCCGTCGTTGAGGAAATCAATATAGGTATCGGACGCACCGTTATTTGAAACAATATACTTGAGAATCAGCAGTTTCTTCCCTTCGGTCGCCATCAGGGCGAAATAGTCGTCCACCGACGCTTCCGGATAGGAATCCACGATCTCATATCCGTTATATACAGTAGAAACGCCGTCCCCCAGTCCAAGGAATTCCTCCATGGAATGCCACTTGGGCTCGGCTTGCGGAGTCTCCGCCGCATCGTTCGATCCCCCGGAAGGATTCTCCTGCTCTTCTTCCTTTTGCGGCTTCGGAGCAGGCTCCTCCGGCTCTTCGGGCTTTAGAATATCTTCCACTGCCACTTCCGGATAGTTTGCCAGATCCACCAGACGGCTGCGATGCTTGGCGTCATACTTCAGCATCATGACGGCGGCATATTCTCCCACCAGCTGCTCCTGATCCTGCGTTAACGGGACGATCTTGTCCCCGCATCCGGTCAGGACGGAACCGGCGAGCAGGATGCAGGCGATTCCCAGGCAAAATTTTCCTTTATTCATGATGTTCTTCTCCCTGCGCCGCGTCTTCCGGCAGATTCTGCGTCATCGTATTCGGCTCGTTTTGCGTCATCACAGGTGCACTCTGTGCGGCATTTTGCACGCCTGCAGTCTCGTTCCCGGCAGGCATCACAGGCGAGCTCTGCGCGGCATTTTGCACGCCTGCCGTCTCGTTCCCGGCAGCCATCACAGGTGCGCCGGGCGCGGCATTTTGCACGCCGCTTTGCATGGCCTGCGTATTTTCCCTGGATTCCCTGCGCTCCAGGACAAAGTAGATTCCGGAGATCGCAAGTGCCAGAAGTCCTACCACAAAATACAGCACCGTCTTCTGCAGACTGTCAAAATAATTGAAGTCTCTGAAGATCATTTTAGCACAAACCAGCAAAGCAAGCACCAGTCCGTAAATTCGGATGGACTTCTGGTTGACCGCAAATCCGAGGATAACGCTGATCAGCGCGATCAGCATCCAGATCCCGCTCAGGATCGCGCCTCCCGGCAGATCCGGGAAGACCATGGCCATATAGGTCATATAAATAGAAACGATGATATACAGCCCATGGAACGGCATGCGATAGTGCGGGTGCAGCAAAACCAGACAGGTGCCCAAACCGATGACAAAGCAGCATACCCACTCAAGCATGGGCAGCGTAGAGAATTCATCATTCAGCGCGATCAGTAAAACCACCTGCGCCACCAGCATCAGCCAGTTGAAGACTTCCGGAACCTTCACCCTCATAAAAGGAACCGTATTCACCGCCAGAAGCGCGACGAGAACCGCCGCCATCGCACAGGGCACCCGGAAACCGACTGGCGCCAGATTGTAGATCTGGCCGGCAAGGGACAGGGCCAGAAGGCTCTGTGCAGCCGTTGTAAAGCCTCCTCCGATCAGAAGAGCGATCACCGTGATCCCCAGCAGCACAAGGGACGCGATCACAAGGTCATCGATAGGATACAGCGCATAGATGGACAGGAACAGGATCACCAGCAGGTCGGCAAGCGAAAGTGTGGTATTGCCGCGGTGGGTCCTGCTCATCACACGCACCAGCAAGGTCAGCACACTGAGCAAGAGGACGAAGATCATGGAATCGTCATACACCGTCCCCAGCATCAGCACCATCATAAGCGCGGAAAAATACGGCGCATTCCATCTTCTGTCCTTCTGCACCAGCAGGATAACGAGGCAGATCAGAGCAGGAAGCACGAAAGCAGCGAGACCGACGCTTCCGCCGATCACGGCATTCCATTTCTCATCCACGCCGCCCCACTCGATGCGGCCCAGCGGGAATCTTGCCCGGATCGCATAAACGGCCGAGCAGACAAGGTAAAAGATTCCGGGGATATTGACGGTATTGCCCCCCTCCTGCGCCTGAAACGCCGCGCGGGAACGGATCATACCGACGACATAGACGATCTGGAAGATCACCCAGGATGCGATGATGAAGATCAAACGCACTTCGTTTACGGAAAGCCCGGCGGTCCCCTCTTCGAGTCTGCGCAGCGAGCAGATCATCATAAAGATCGTATTGGCCACCAGCTCGATGATCACCAGAGCCGTTGCATTCGAATTCGCCGGAAGCACGACCCAGAGCAGGCTGCTCAGAAGCGCGATGCTTACCAGGATCAGGAACATCTCCGGGGAGAGCTTCATGCCCAGTGCCACATAGCAGGAAAAAGAGGTCACAAAACCCACTGCGGAGAAAAGCGCGGATTTACGGATAAAGGCAAACACGCAGATCCCCAGGGACAGGATCGTCAAAATAATGATCGTGGTCCAGATATTGAAAATCTTAAGCCCCATGTAATTGGCGATCGTGGAAAGCAGAAGTCCGCTGAGCGAGATCGCCGACAGGACGGCGGAGAATTTCGGGATCCGTCTGCGGATCAGAAGCTCCGAGATCAGCAGGATGAAAATGCATCCCACATAAAGCATCATCCCCTGGAAAAATTCGCCGAGGTAATTGATTGCAAGGGTCATGCCGGCCGCCAGCACGAGAAAGGCGCCGACGATGGCCAGGATCACGCCACCTACGGCAAACTCGACCCCGTTCATCTTCTGCTTCGGCTGCGGCGCGGAGTACATCTGCTGCGGCGAGGGACCGGGCTGCGGAACAGGACCGGGCTGCGATGCAGCGTACGCCTGCTGCGGTATAGGTCCGGACTGCGGCGCGGGATCCGGCATCGAATTGCCGTACATCGGCTGCGGGGCAGGACCTGTGACAGAACCTGCATCGGAAGCAGGAGCGTCCTCGATGGTCGGCATATCGTTCCCGTAGATCACAAAGGCAAATCTGCGATCCACCTGCGTTCCCTGACCGGCCATCACATCCGCGTAGATCAGGTAATTGCGGATCACCTTGGGCCGAAGCTCTTCCGCGCTCTGCTTTCCCGCAGACAGCTCATAGACCGTATCCTCCAGATATCTGGAAAATCCGGGATCCGTCGTCTTGCTCTGCAACGTGCGCAGCTCGTAGCTTAACTGTTCCTGTAATGAATGAAAAACCATTTCCGTTCCTCCTGTGCCTGTCCGGCACCTGAGTGCGCCGTTATTTCAGCGCAAGCTCATACCAGAATTCCACGCCGTCCTCATGATTGATGACGCCGTAGCCCTGGTCCAAAGATTCCTGTATCGCCTTGACGATCGACAGACCGACGCCGCTCCCGCCGTAGGTGCGCGTCCTCGCCTTGTCCACCTTGTAGAACTTCTCCCAGATGCGGTCCAGCGACTCCTCCGGGATCTTCTCTCCGGTATTAAAGACCGAAATCCGAAGCACATCGTCATGCGGCGTCAGATCCACCCGGATGTATTTCTCTCCGGAAGGAGTCTCGCTGCAATAGTGCACCGCATTGGAAAAATAATTCGTGAAGACCTCTTCCGCCTTGTATTCATCACCCCAGACGTTTTGCACTCCCTGAGCGTCAAACAGGACCTTCACGCCGTCCTGCTCGGCCAAAAGCCGCGCGGAGGACAGATAATTCCGGATCATCTCAAGGATGTCAAAGCGCTGCAGATTGATCACTTCGTCTCCGCATTCCAGCTGGTTCAGCGAAAGCAGGCTCTGCACCATGTGATTCATCTTGGAAGCCTCGTCCATGATGACATCACAGTAAAAATCCCGGCTCCCCGCATCGTCATTGATGCCTTCCTTGAGCCCCTCCGCATATCCCTGGATCAGGGCCAGCGGCGTCTTGAGCTCATGCGACACGCTGCCGATGAATTCCTGCCGCATCTCATCGAGCTTTTCCTTCTTCTCAATGTCGCGGCGTAGTTCATTGTTGGCTGTCTTCAGATCCGAGATCGAATGCTCGAGGGAATCCGACAGCTTGTTCATATTTTCTCCGAGCAGGCCGATCTCATTGCGGCTTCTGCCCTGGTACTTGGCATCGAAATCCAGATTCACCATCCGCGTGGAGATGTCATTGAGCTGGAGGATCGGCTTCGTCACAAAGCGGGTGACATACCAGATGATCACACCGCCCAGAAGCGTCCCCAGGAGACCGATCAGCATGAAAAAACGCGTCGCATAGCGGGCGCTTTCCCGGATACTCTCCATCGGCGTCCACATGATGAAAGAGGCGTCATTGTTCAGCGTCCCGATCATCTCGAGGTCTCCGCCGTCCGGCCCCTCCGACCGGCGCAGGACATACTTTTCCGTCTGTTCGAGCAGCTGCGATTTCTCCCCGCCGTTTTCCATGTCAAAAAGGTATCGGAACAGGCGGTTTTGCACCATGTCCATCCCGTGCATGCCCTGTACCGAAGAGTAGATCAGCTGAGAGTCCGAGCCGATGATCAGCACCGATATATTGTAATTGAGCGCAAGGCGGTCCAGCTCCTGCTGCAGCGCCTCCGTGTCTAAGGCCGTCGCGTTCTCGGACTGCAAAAGCTCCGTGTAGGCCTTCTTGATCATGTTGGTCTTGGCCCGCGTGTAGAACTGCGGGAGAAAAAGCCCGTTCAGCAGGATACAGAGGATCACGACGCCGGCCATCAGACCGATAAAAATCATGGAAAACTGCGTGCGGATCGAAGAACGGATCCCGGTGCGCTTCCATTCCGAACCTTTTTTCCCCCGCTTTCTGCGTTTCCGCTCCTTCATACAGCCTTCACGCCTCCATCTTGTAGCCCATGCCCCAGATCGTCTTGATCATATCGCCGGCCTTCTCGCCCAGCTTGCTGCGCAGCTTTTTGACATGTGTGTCAATCGTGCGCGCTTCGCCGAAATAATCATAGTCCCAGACATTGTTCAGAATCTTCTCACGGGAGAGTGCGATCCCCTGATTCTCGACAAAATAGGTCAGAAGCTCGAATTCCTTGTAGCTTAGATCCACCGGCTTTCCTTCGACATAGACCTGGTGCGCCGCCTTGTCGATCCGAATGATCCCGCATTCGATCGTCTCCTCCTCCCCGGAGGGTAAGGATCTGCGCAGCACCGCTTCGATCTTGGCCGCGAGGATCTTCAGGCTGAAGGGCTTGGCCACATAGTCGTCCACTCCAAGCGAAAACCCCTTGAGCTCATCCCGCTCCTCGGTACGCGCCGTGAGCATGATGATCGGCACCTTGGACTCCTCCCGGATCTCCCGGCAGACATCCCAACCGTCCATCTTCGGCATCATGACATCCAGCAGGATCAATGCGATCTCCGGATGATTAAAATACGTGCTGACCGCCTGCTGGCCGTCCTCGGCCTCCAGGACTTCATATCCGTTATTCTTCAGATAATCGCGGACCAGGATCCGCATCCTCGCTTCATCGTCCACAACCAGAATCTTCGGTTTTTCCATATGCTGCCTCCACAGTCTGTTTGCTCCGCACCCGCTTAGGAACCGCGGGCCTTTTATTCGCCCGTCTCGTCAACCTCATACGCGATCCCGAGCTCCTCCGCCTTCTGGCGAAGCGCCCGCTCCTTCCCTCGCAGCTCGATCTCCTTCTCGGTCAGCTGCTGCTCCCAGGCGCTGTAGCGGTTCGTGATCGCCGTCTCGTAATTTAGAATATTCGGATTCTCCGAGGTGGTCGCGATCCAGAACATCGCTGCCACACCCGCAGCCAGCGCCAGATTCAGCACCACGGAGATAAAAAGGGGCGAGACCGGCTGCTTCTTTGCAGGGGCCGGCTGAACGCGCTTTCGCACATCCGCATGATGCACCAGTTCCGGATCCGCATAGGACAGATACAGCGGAATCGGCGGCACCTCCTGGGGATCGTAATCCGCCTGATCGATGAGATATTCCCGAAGATCCCGCAGGAATTCAAGCCCGATCGGTGTCCGGAAGACCTTCTCCCCGATCATCTTCTGATACAGGGCCAGCACCGTCTCCGGCTTATTCGAATCGATATGCGCCTTCAGGTATTCGATTTTCTTGCGTTCCGACTCGGCGAGCGCAGCGTCCGCAGGCTCTGCAAATGCGTACCCGTCGACCACGATCTGCCGGTTGTCCGTCTTTTTCGCCATTGCTTCCCTTCAGCTCCAGCAATCTTAAGACCGTTTTCTGCGGTCATTTTTCTCATGCATTTCCTTTTTGATCCCGTACATGACCTGATCCGCTTCCCGGATATAGTCCTGCAGCTCCGCATCCCTGCGCCCGGCCGGATCCGTCACGACATAACCGATGCTGGCCGTCACCTGGTAAGGAAGCTTCTTCTCTTCGCTGGTCTGCTCCAGCGTCCGTGCGATGGATTCCCGGATCCTCTGCGCGCTGTCCGGCCCGCAGCCCGGAACGATCAGCAGAAATTCATCCCCGCCGAAGCGTACGCTGACCGCATCCCGCGGGACGCTTTTCCGGATGGCATCCACGACCGTCAGGATCGCATTGTCCCCGTGCAGATGTCCGAATTTGTCATTGATCAGCTTCATGTAATTGATATCCACGAACATGATGGTCATGGGATCCGCTTTTTCCAGACTCTCCTGATAAAGCGGGATCACCTTGTCCTCATAGCAGAAACGGTTGAAAAGACCGGTCAGCTGATCCTTGTCATAGAGCTCCTTCAGCCGCAGATTCGTACGCATGACGCGCAGCGCCTGCTGAAGCTTTTCCATGTAGGGATAGAGCATATCCTGCTGCATGATATACGGAAAATCCGTAAAGACGACATAGCCGTAATTGTTCTCCAGATAGTGCATGGGCAGGAAAAAGAATACATGCTGCTCGCCGGGAACCTTCTCATAGCCGGGGACGATATTGGAAAAATCGACCGGAAGCCCCTCCCGGATCTCGCCGTGTACGAGGGACACAAAAGCCTCCATCACGGTATCGTCCTTCATGGCCCAGAGCTGCTTCTCGCTGGTCATGATGTTGCGGAAATATTCCCGGTTCAGGCAGATATAAAAGCCCTCCCCCTCGAACTGGTGGCTCTTCTGATAGTGCTCCTCGAGCGTATCCTTCAGGGCTTCATAGTTGGGCATATCGGAGAGATACTGCAGCATCACACGCTGGTTCTGCTCGAGCAGAAGCGTGTTCGAATTCCTCCGGTACAGATGTCTGCAATAATCGCGCCGTTCCATTTCAAAGTCGCGCTCGCCCTTGCATCTGCAGCTCTCCGCGCAGACAAAGCGGGAAGGAATCATGGTAAGCGCCGGCGTTTCTTCCCCCTGCAGCTGATCGAGGATCATGCGGCAGGCCGTCTCCCCGATCTCTTCGTAATTCTGCTCCACGGAGGAAAGGGCCGGATAGAAAATCTTGCCGTCGGGAATATCATCGAACCCGGTCACGATCACATCCTTCGGCACATCGACCCCTCGGTTGGTCAGCTCGGTGCAGGCCGCCATGGCCATGATGTCATTCGCGCAGATAAAGGCGTCCGGAAGCGGGCGGCCGGAGTCCAGATAGCGGTCGATGAGATCCGCCGTGTAGGAATTGGTCCAATGGCCGTAGCCCAGATCCTCCTCCGTCAGGGACAGTCCGTGCTCGGCAAAGACCTGCCGCGTCACTTCCAGACGGGCGATGCTGTCCACGTGGTCGGGCGTCCCACCGATGAAGAAGGCGTGCTTCACGCCGTGTTTCTCTATCAGGTGCGTCACCAGATCCCGCATGCCT
>JAFYEE010000018.1 GCA_017544405.1 Lachnospiraceae bacterium | reverse complement strand
GGATCAGCGGGATCAGATTGTAGATGGAGGCGCCCGCCTCCGCAATCGCCAGCGCGATGTCCTCCACGTGATCCGCGTTGATCTCCGGCACCAGGACCGTATTGACCTTCACCGTGACGCCCGCATCCGCCATCCGGCGTATGCCCTTGAGTTGATTCTCGATCAGGATCCGGGCTCCTTCCTCGCCTTCATACTTCACACCGTGGTAGATGATATATTTGTTCAGCTGCGCCTCGATCGCCGGATCCACCGCATTGACGGTGACGGTCAGCGTGTCGACCCCGACCTCCAAAAGCTCCTCCGCGCGCTCGTACAGGAGCAGCCCGTTGGTGCTCAGGCACCGCAGCAGCTCCGGGTAGCGCTCCTTCACAAGCCGCAGCGTACGCACGGCTCCGTCCGTCGCCAGCGTATCGCCCGGACCCGCGATCCCCGCCACCTTGATCTGCGGGCACAGCTCCAGCGCTCTTGCCAGCACATCCAGGCTTTCCTCCGGGGTCAGGACCTCCGAGGTCACCCCCGGACGATTCTCCGTGTCGTTGATGGAGCGGTTGCAAAATCTGCAGGCGATGTTGCAGCCGGGGCTCACCGGGAGGTGGATCCGCCCCGCGTTCGCTGTCTGACCGCCGAAGCAGGGATGGGATTTCTGAAGTTGTGCGTAGGAATTTCTCTTCGTATCCAAAATGTCCCCTTTATCCTTTCCCTCAGTTGTTGAAAAGAGGGGTGGAAAGATATCTGTCTCCGGAATCCGGAAGAAGCAGAACAATGTTCTTACCCGCATTCTCCGGTCTCGCCGCCAGGATTCTGCCTGCCTTAAGCGCAGCGCCGGAAGAGATGCCGACCAGGATTCCCTCGCTGATCGCAAAGGCTTTTCCTTCCGCGAACGCATCCTCATTCTCAATCGTGAGGACTTCGTCGTAGACGGAAGTGTTCAGAACGTCGGGAACAAAACCGGCTCCGATGCCCTGGATCTTGTGCGCGCCTGCCTTACCGGTGGTAAGTACCGGGCTGGTCGCAGGCTCCACCGCCACGATCTTGACATTCGGGTTCTGCTCCTTTAAGTATTCGCCCACACCGGTGATGGTTCCGCCGGTGCCGACGCCCGCGACGAAGATGTCCACCTTGCCGTCCGTCTGCTCCCAGATCTCCGGACCCGTGGTAGCCTTGTGAACCGCCGGGTTCGCCGGATTGACGAACTGTCCGAGGATGATGGAGCCTTCGATCTGCTCCTTCAGCTCTTCCGCCTTGGCGATCGCACCCTTCATACCGAGCGCGCCCTCCGTGAGGACCAGCTCTGCGCCGTAAGCCTTCAGCAGATTGCGGCGCTCCACGCTCATCGTCTCGGGAAGGGTAAGAATCGCGTGATACCCTTTTGCGGCTGTCACCGCTGCGAGGCCGATACCGGTATTGCCGCTGGTGGGCTCGATGATCGTCGCACCCTTGCGGATGATTCCTTTTTTCTCAGCGTCTTCAATCATGGCCAGCGCGATACGATCCTTGACGGATCCCGCCGGATTCAGATACTCCAGCTTGGCCAGGAGCGTTGCTCCCTTGACGCCCTGCTTTTCCGAATAGCCGTTCAGCTTCAGGATCGGAGTCCCACCAATCAGTTCCAGTGCACTTTCATAGATTCTTCCCATCGTCTGTTCCTCCTTTGTGGTTTATTCCCTACTTACTCGATAGGTGATGTATGTATTGCTGTTGTGTTGAATTGTATTCTGTGATGGTTTGGTTGTCAATACTTTTTTTCAAAAAAATAGAAAAAAAAGAAAGTCCCGCAAAATGCGGGGCTTTCTGCCCATTCAGTGTGTTCGGATCCGGGGAGACAGAGAACCTGTCCGTCCGTTACTGTCTCGAAAGAACCAGCTCTACCAGCTTGTCCGGGGTATCCACCTGGTCCCGGGTCAGCTCCGACGGAGCGATGCGTATGCCCAGTTCCCGGTCGATGGCGAGCAGCAGATCCATATAATCCAGGGAATCCAGCAGCCCTGTCTCAAAAAGGTTCACATCTCCCTGCTCCAGCACGATCTCATCGTCACAGATCTCCGCAAGGAGTTCCAGAATTTTCTCTCTCATAGCATTCCTCTTTTCCGGCCGAAGCCTTTTCCGGCAATTGCCGGTTTATCTGTCCTGTCCGAGCGACCGGCGATCCACCTTTCCGTTGGTGGTCATCGGCATCTCATCCACAAATACTATTTTCTTCGGAATCATGTAATCCGGCAAGTACTTTTTTGCCTGCGTGCGAAGCTCCTGCGCCGCGGCGAAGGCATTTTCCGGCTTTTCCACCGGCAGAACGTAAGCCGTCAGCGAACGGATCACGCCATCCTTCTCCTTCGGAAGAACCGCCGCACGCTCGACATTCTCCAGCTTGTTCAGATTGTTCTCGATGTCCTCGAGCTCGATGCGATACCCGTGGAGCTTGATCTGCAGATCGATCCGGCCGCAGTAAAAAAGCTGCCCTTCCAAAAGATACCCCTTGTCGCCGGTATGGTAGGCGCGCAGGGTCTCTCCGCCCTCCGTAACCGTAAAAAAGGCCTTCTGTGTCTTCTCCGGGTTGTTGCGATAGCCGGGACTCACGGTGTCTCCGATGATGATGACTTCCCCGCGCTCCCCCTCCGGAAGATACGCGCCGTCCTCCCCCAGAATACGGATCTGCGTGCCGGGCTTGGCGCTTCCGACCGGAAGCGGATCCCATTTTTCCAGAATGTCCTCCGTGACCGTCACGTCCGTGACCGCCACCGTGGACTCCGTCGGGCCGTAGGTATTGACGATCTCCGCGCCCGGAAATGCCTGCATAAGACGCCGTACCGTCGCGGGTGGCAGTGTCTCCCCGCAGAAGGCAAAGCGCTGCATCCGGCGCATCGCCTCCCGTCCGAAGCCCGGATCCGCCAGACATACCTCCGCGAAGGAAGGCGTGGAGACCCAGAACTGCACATCGGATTCCCGCAGCGCTTTCATCAGCGCAGCCGCATCCCCCTGCACGGACTTCGGAAGCGCATAAAGCGTGCCGCCGCTGTAGAGGAACAGATACAGATCCATCACAGACAGATCAAAGGAAAACGGGGCCTGGTTCAGGAAGGTGATCCCGGCATCGGCCTCCGCTTCGGAGATGCCCGCACCGAGTGTCATCCCCCAGTGGATGAAATTCTGCAGACACTGCGCCGTGATCTGCACGCCCTTGGGCGTCCCGGTGCTCCCCGAGGTATAGATGAGATAACAGACCTCCTCCGGCTTCAGTGCCAAGGTCTCCGGGATCTCCTCCGGGCAAGCGGCGGACTGCTCACGGATCGCTGCTCCGCTTAAGGTGCGGCTCCCTTCCGTGACGGTCTGCGCTTCCTCTCCGTAGGAAGCCTCCGGCATCAGGATCAGCTCCGGCTGCAGATCGTCCACGATCGCCCGCGCACGGTCCGCCGGAACGGAGGTGTCGATGGGACAGTACCCTCTGCCCGAACGGATACAGGCCAGAAAGGAAACGATCATATCCGGTGCCTTATGCCCGTAGACCACCACCGGTTCATGAGAGCGCAGATTCGCCTCCATCCAGCCGGCCAGACGCCCCGACTGCCGGATCAGCTCTCCCCAGGTCAGCGCTCCCTCCGGTCCCGCCAGCGCAAGGCGGTAGGCGATCCGCTCCGGGTGTTTCCTTCCGTTTTCAACAATTTTTCGGATAAATTCCATGATGCCTTCCTCCGATGCAGATTTTTCCTGCTATTCCACCAGTTTCTGGTACTCCCGGATCGCCGCGTCCCCGTCCACATGCAGCCAGTCCGCAAAGTCCCCGGACTGCGTTCCGGAGCGCTCCGGATCAAAGGATCCGTGCACCGGGATTCCGTAGGTCTTCCCAAGCTCCCGCAGAAGCGCTTCGGTTTGGGTCACGCCCGCGTAGTCCTCCGAACCCTTCACATACTCGTACAATACCGGGTACAGGGTCGGCAGATAGATCTCCACTTCCGTTCCGCGCGCCTTCAGATAGGCGAGCTCCTGCTCGAGGAGCGACCGGTTTCTCTCATCCACCTTTCGGAACTCGTCCCCCATTCCGGGCAGGTTCTTATCATCGATGGCACTGAGAGCCGTTCCGTCATTCTGGGCCATGTCATAGTGCGGAAGCGCCGTGTGCCCTCCCCCCGGCAGAAGGCTGGGGATCCGGCGTGCCTCCTCCTCCGTCATCACCCGCGTCCGCTCCTGTGGCGATTTCAGGCACTCCGCGAGTCCGTTCTGCTGAAGGAACCGGATCGAAGACTGAAAATATGCGAAAGAGAAAAGCTCCCAGACCCGGTCCAGTCGGCTCTGCGCGCTCTCTCCGGCGATCCTGCCCCCATCCCTCTTCGGCTTCCGGTGCGACGCTTCCGATCCGTGCGGCTGCGAACCCTCCGCACGCTCCGGTTTGGGCCCGTAGTCTTCGGACTGCGCGATCTCATAGTCCGCATATCCGGCGATGGAGGTATGCCTTCCGATCCCGTTGTCCCTCTTCAGGATCCAGGGGTCGATGCCCAGCACGATGCGCTTCGGCAGGCGATCCGACGCATCCAGGATCCCGATGACCGCGAGATAGTCCCGCAGAAAGGCACCTGACACACCTGCCACATAGCAGGAGGGATACTCCCAGGGAACATATAGGATGGAGCTCGACCCGACGATCACCGTCTCCGGCGGCTCCTGACCGGTCAGCATCTCCTTCTGGAGCAACCCCTCGTCGTAGTCACCGGGGCTCTGCACGATCTCTCCCTGCAGCAGATGCGTGGTCATCTCACGCACCAGCGCCTCCCCGAAGAGATTGGCCGGATCCGCTATGAAATTGATACCGCCTACGACTCCCAGCACAAAAAGCGAAAGGAGCGAGACCTTCAGAATCATTTTCCGCATATTCTAGAACCCGAAATAAATAAAGGAGGACCTTCCGTAAGCACCGAGGAAGATCGTGGTAAAAATCAGCGCAAGGTACAGGCTCCAGCGCAGCACCGGGTGCAGAGCCTTCACCTTCGTCTGGGCGGACTCCCTGCGATAGACCTTTGCATCCGCCATCATCTGCAGCACGAACAGGATCACCACCGCAGCCAGGACCGGCCATCCGCCGAAGTCCTCCCAGGCCGCGTAATACAGGATCCGAAGCGGCGAAACGATCCCGGTCGGCACGAAGAGGCGCCCCAGCATGTGAAGGGCCGCCGGATAGGAATCCGCACGGAAAAAGATCATACCGATCCCGAACAGGAGCACCGTCCGGCATCTCTGGAAGGCGATCCAGACCGGATGCGTCTCCCGAATGTGCAGCTTCTTTTTCCAGGTGGCAAAAACCGGCGCCAGAAGCTGCCCGCAGACGATCACAAAGAAGAACCACCAGCCCTCGCCGAGGATATATTTCCAGGAATCCCCGTGCCAGAGGCCCATGGCGCTCCAGAGCACCAGAAGCGCCGGATAGGTGGCCAGATGCCGCCCGCGCTTCCCGTATTTTTTGCGAAGGCGCTCGGAAAGGCGCGCCATCGGCTTTGTCTTCATCAAAGGATACAGCAGATAGTCATTCAGCCAGGAGCCGAGCGCCACATGCCATCTCTGCCAGATCTCCTGGATCGAGACACTGAAAAACGGTGCTTTGAAGTTCTCGCTCAGGCGTATGCCGAAGCATTCCGAGATCCCCAGCACGATGTCCATACAGCCGGAAAAATCAAAATACAGCTGGACCGAATACAGGACGGCAGCGCCGAGAACCCAGATCCCGGAGTAAATGTCCGGGAACAGGAAGAGCTGGTCGTTTAAGTAGGACAGGCGATCCGCCACCACACACTTTTTGGCGAAGCCCCAGCCGGCGCGGCGCAGACCCGATGCCACCCGGTCATAGTCGAAGCGGTGCTCCTCGAAGAGCTGCCCTCCGATCTCCCGGTAGCGGCTGATCGGTCCCGAGACCATCAGCGGAAAGTACATGGTAAACAAAAGGACCTTCAGCGGATTGCGCTCCGGCTCCGCACTGCCCCAGTAGCAATCAATCAGATAGGAAAGAAGGGAAAGCGTATAAAAGCTGATGGCAAGAGGTGCCGGAAAATGCACCTCGCGCAGCAGCGGCCTGCCCCCGCCCCCCAGCTGGGCGATCGTATTCACCGTGTGAATGCCGAGATTGGAATACTTCAGAATGGCCAGAAGTGCCAGATTGAAAAGAAGCGCCAGAACCAGTGCGACCTTTCGCGCGCGCTGCGAACGCTCCTCTTCGCCTGCTCCCTCCGCCCGCGTGCGGACAAAGATGCAGGTCGCAGCATAGACTGCGCCCACGGCACCGATCAGATACAGGAATGTATAGGCCCTGCAGTTAACGAAATAAAAAACAAGGCTGTCAGCGAGCAGGAGCATCCACTGGAAGCGTTTGGGAAGCTTCCAGTAGATCAGCAGGCTGACTGCCGTGAATATCAGAAATTGCAAAGATGTGATGACCATAGTCCTGCGGTGACTCCCTCATGAAACGTCTGCTGCCTATACCTCAAAGATCAACTCACTGTAAGCAGGAACCGGCCATGCCTCCCGGGCGACCATCGTCTCGAGCGCATCGACGGGACGGCGCAGTGCTTCCATGGCGGTAAAGACCTGATCCTTGTAAGCGAAGGCCTTCTTGCGGGCATCGGTGATGGACTGTGCCTTGGCGGTAGCCTTCTCCAGTGCCTCCAGTGCCTTCTGCGTCTCCTCGAGCTTCAACGAAATATTCTTCAGCTGCATCGTCTCCACCGTTGCCTTCGCCCCGGCTTCCTTAATGGCAAGCACGCTCCGGGCCAGCTCTCCGGAATACTTCATCACGGCAGGGATGTACTGCTTTTTCGCCATGTCGATCATCGTCAGAGCCTCGATATTGATGCTCTTGGAATAATTCTCGTAGGTAACCTCCTCGCGGGATTCCAGCTCCACCTTCGTGAAAATATGGAACTTCTCGAAGAGCTTCACCGCCTTGGGCGTCGTCAGGGCGGAGGCAGACTCCACCATGGAGCGGATATTGGGAAGGCCGCGGCGCGCCGCTTCCTCCACCCAGGCATCGGAATAGCCGTCCCCGTTGAAGATGATCCTCTGGTGCTCGGTCAGATATTTCTTGATCAGATCATGTACGGCGATCTCGAAATTGTCCGCCTTCTCCAGCTCGTCCGCCGCCTCGCAGAAGGCTTCCGCCACGATGGAATTGAGCGTGGTATTGGGATCGGCAATCGACGCGCTCGATCCGACGCTGCGGAACTCGAATTTATTGCCCGTAAAAGCGAAGGGAGAGGTGCGGTTACGGTCGGTGGCATCCTTCTCGACATCGGTCAGCGTGGAGACACCGGTCCTCAGCTTGCCGCCCTGGATCGCGTGATCCGCCATACCGGTCTCAATCAGCTGCTTTACCACATCCTCGAGCTGCTCGCCGAGGAAGACGGAAATGATGGCAGGCGGAGCCTCATTGGCACCGAGTCTGTGATCGTTTCCGACATCCGCCGCGCTCCAGCGCAGCAGATCCGCATGGGTGTCGACTGCCTTCAGAATGCAGGCCAGCACCAGCAAAAACTGCACATTCTCGTTCGGCGTCACGCCGGGATCGAGCAGATTGACCCCGTTGTCCGTGGACAGGGACCAGTTGTCATGCTTGCCGGAACCGTTGACGCCCGCAAAGGGCTTTTCGTGCAGCAGGCAGGTGAGCCCGTGGCGTCCCGCCACCTTCTTCATGGTCTCCATCACCAGCTGGTTGTGGTCAACGGCGATATTGGCCGTCTCGTAGATCGGAGCGAGCTCGTGCTGTGCGGGCGCCACCTCGTTGTGCTGCGTCTTGGCCGTCACGCCCATCTTCCAGAGCTCCACATTCAAATCCTTCATATAAGCGCCGATGCGCTCGCGGATCGCTCCGTAATAGTGATCCTCCAGCTCCTGCCCCTTGGGCGCGGGTGCGCCGAAGAGACTTCTCCCGGCGAAGATCAGATCCTCTCTCTGCAGGTATTTCGCGCGGTCCACCAGGAAATACTCCTGCTCGGGACCGACACTTGCGGTTACCTTCGTGGCGCCGGTATTGCCGAACAGCCGCACGATGCGAAGGGCCTGCTCACTGACTGCCTCCATGGAACGCAGCAGCGGCGTCTTCTTGTCCAGCGCCTCTCCCTTATAGGAACAGAACGCCGTCGGAATGCAGAGAATGACACCGGTCGCATCCTCCTTCAAAAAGGCGGGGGACGTGATATCCCATACCGTATAGCCGCGGGCCTCAAAGGTCGCGCGCAGACCGCCGGAAGGGAACGAAGAAGCATCGGACTCGCCCTTGATCAGCTCCTTGCCGGAGAATTCCAGAAGTGTGCGCCCCTCCTCATCCGGATGGGTGACAAAGGCGTCATGTTTTTCGGCCGTGATCCCGGTCAGCGGCTGGAACCAGTGCGTATAATGGGTGGCACCGTTTTCCACCGCCCAGTCCTTCATCGCCTTGGCCACGACGTCTGCGGATTCCCTGGACAGTTCGCCGCCGTGCTCCATGACCTTCCGGACCTCACGGAAGGTAGTCCCGGGCAGGCGTTCCTTCATCTTGCCCAGCGTGAACACGTTTTTGCCGAACAATTCCTCTACGTTCAATGCTTCGCTCATATGGTTTCCTTTCAGATACATTATCTGATGTAATAACAGACTACTAGGAAAAATACCCCATCTGCCGAAAAAAATCAATACGGGATTGCATGCGCAGCCCCTACTGCCTGCTGCCGGCGCGGCGCAGAAGGTCGCCCGTCTCAGGGATCGGATCGAGCGTGACCCGGAAATACTCCCCCGCATGCGGACAGCTCTCCACCGCCGTCCATGGCACGTCCCCGTCCTCCCCGGCGGGAGCGCCGTTTTCCTTTCTCCGGGCACTGATCGCGGTAACCCTCGCCTTCACGTCCTTCCCATCGGGCTTCATGATCTCGATCTCATCTCCGACGGAGAACTTGTTTTTCTGGTACAGGTAGGCCCCCTCCGCGGTCACCTCCCCGATGCATCCCAGGTACACCGCCTCGCTCCGATAGGTGCTGTTGTCATAGATCTGCGCCTCGGGGCCGGGCTTTCCGAAGAAAAATCCGGTCGTAAACTTCCGGAAGGTACACATCGCAATCTGCTCCCGGTACCAGTCCATCCGCGACCGGTACTGCTCTTCGCTCACCGCAAAATCGTCCAGCGCCATCCGGTAGGTCCGCGCCACCGTCGCCACATAGAGCGCCGTCTTCATGCGTCCCTCGATCTTGAAGCTGTCGATGCCGGCGCGCACGAGCTCCGGAATATGCTCGATCATGCACAGGTCCCCGGAATTGAAGATAAAGGTTCCGCGCTCATTCTCCTCCACCGGAAAATACTCCCCCGGCCGCGTCTCCTCCATAAGCGCGTATTTCCAGCGGCAGGGGTGCGTGCAGGCTCCGCGGTTCGCGTCCCGTCCGGTCAGGAAATTGGACAGAAGACACCGCCCGGAATACGAGATGCACATCGCGCCGTGCACAAAGCTCTCGATCTCCATCTCCTCCGGGATCTTCGCGCGGATCTGCGACAGCTCCGCAAGACTCAGCTCCCGCGCGCTCACGACACGCTTCGCGCCGAGGTTCCACCAGAACCGGTAGGTCTCGTAGTTGGTATTGTTGGCCTGCGTCGAAATATGGATCTCGGCCTCCGGCCACACCTCCCGGCAGATGGTAAACATCCCGGGATCCGAGATGATCAGCGCATCCGGTGCATCCGGTTTCATATCGCGAAGAAAGGCAAAATATTCCCGCGCCCCGTCTAAATCATAATTGTGCGCCAGGATATTGGCCGTGACATAAACCTTCACCCCGCGCGCATGCGCGTAGGCAATGCTCTGCGCCATCTCCTCCGGGGAAAAGTTCTTCGCCTTGGCGCGCAGCCCGAAGGCCTCACCGCCGATATAGACCGCATCCGCTCCGTACCGCACCGCCGCCTGCAGGACCTCGGGCGAACTGGCCGGAATGAGAAGTTCCGGAAGCGTTGTATGATTTTTCACTTTGTAGTTCATATCAGATATCCTTTTTCGTGCAAAGCGCAAGCCCGTCCCCGATCTCCAGAATACAGGTCTCGAGCTCGGGCGCCTCCTTCAGCGCAAAAAGGTATTCCCGCATCCTGGCGTGGATCGTCCGGTTTCTGCGCATGACCGCAAAACGCGACTCCGCCAGCTCCCCTTCCTGCAGGATATTGTCGGAGATCAGCGTGCCTCCCGTCCGAAGAAGCCGCAGTACCTCGGGCAGAAAATACAGATACTGCCCCTTTGCGGCATCCATGAAGATCAGATCATATGGGCCTTCCAGGGTCTTCAGAACCTCCGCCGCATCCCCCTCGAGCAGCGTGATCCTCTCCTCCGCGCCCGCACGCCGGAAATTCTCCCGCGCCTCGGGAATGCGCTTTTCATATTTTTCTATGGTGGTAATGCACGCATCTTCGGGAGCATATTCCAGCATCCATAAAGCAGAAAAGCCGATGGCGGTTCCCACCTCCAGGATCCGCCTCGGCTTTACCGTCTTCAGAAAAAATCTCAGAAAACTCTGCACGGGCCTGCGGATGATCGGAATCTCCTCCGCCAGCGCCCTGCGTTCCAGCTCCTCCAGAGGGGCCGGTGCGCCGGGATTCATCAGCTCCAGAAACGTTTCCATACGATCCGATTCCCGCATCTGTGCGCTCAACCTCCCGTATCGTTATCCATCAGAACTTCGGGACTTCCCGCATCGTCCTGCGCCTCGGACGGCTCCGCGCCATCCTCCGCAAGGACCTCCGCCGGCTGCTCTCCCTGGCCCGCCATCACGGCAAACATCTCCTCTGCCGTCATCGCCGTATTGAAGGTATAGCTCCCGAATTTCACATCATCCTTGTACTCGGAGCAGTAATACTGCAGCGTGAAGAGGATCGCGTCCCTGGTCAGGCCGTTGTCCTCAAAGATCTGGCCGAGCTCCCGCGGGCTCGTATCCACCGGAACCGTCACCTTCACATCCCGCCCGTAGGTAAGGGAGATCGGCGACTCCGTGTAGATCCGGTAGCCGTAGTCGTAGCACAGACCCGCATATGTATAGATGTAATAGATGATCACGGCCCAGAGAGTGATCCGCAGGATCACATCCAGTACGCCTCCGATCACATTCAGATATTTGTTGCCCATACCAGTTCCTTTCCGGCGCTACTGGAAATCCAGCGCATCGATCAGCCTCGTCTCGATCACCTGCATCATCCGGCAGAAATCCAGCTCAGCGGCCAGAAAATCATCCACCAGCGGATCCTGGCGGAAGTCCTTGAACTCCTGCTGGAACTGGCTGATGCGAACCAGATCCGTCTCATCGGCCATCGTCAGCTCAAAATTGCGCTGCCGGTAATCGTCGATCTGCGCCTTCAGGATCGGGTCCTCCTGCACGCGATCGAGCTGTCTCCGGTACTCCTTATAGGATTCCGAATCCAGGATCGCCCGGATCAGTTCTTCATTTTTCTTTTCCACATTCGCATCCATGGCAGTTCCTCACTGCTGCTGTCACGCCGGACTGTCGGGCCGGTTCATCCTCCGCCCGCAGCCTTATACTTCCTGAATGATCGGAAGGATCATGGGACGACGCTTGGTCTTCTTCCAGATGTATTCGCTCAGATCATCCTTCACGGCCGCCTTGATATGGGTCCAGTCGGAGCCCTTCTCGAGGCATTCCTCGATCGTCTCCTCCGTCACACAGCGCGCTTCCTCGAGCAGCTCATCGGATTCCTTCACATAGACAAAACCTCTGGAGACCAGATCCGGTCCGGCCACCAGCAGACCGCTCTCCTTCTGCAGGCTCATGACCACCACCATGATCCCGTCTTCCGCCAGATGCTGACGGTCGCGCAGAACCACATTGCCCACATCTCCGACCCCGAGGCCGTCCACCAGGATATCGCCCACCGGCACGCGTCCGGTGATCTGCGCCGACTTCTCATCGAGCTCGAGAACATCGCCGGAGCTCATGATGATCACGCGCTCCTTCGGGATGCCCAGCTCCATCGCCAGCTTTGCCTGTGCCTTCAGATGCTTGTACTCTCCGTGAACGGGCACGGAGTAGCGGGGCTGCACCAGCGCGTAGATCAGCTTGATCTCCTCCTGGCAGGCATGGCCGGATACATGCACATCCTGAAAAATCACATCCGCTCCCTTCTGCAGGAGCTGGTTGATGATCTTGGTCACCGGCTTCTCGTTGCCGGGAATCGGATGGGAGGAAAAGATGACGGTATCCCCCGCTCCGATCGTAATCTTGCGGTGCACACCTTCCGCCATACGGCTCAGCGCCGCCATGCTCTCCCCCTGGCTTCCGGTGGTGATGATGACCTGCTTCTCGGGGGGCACATTCTTCAGCGAATCCAGATCCACCAGCGTATTCTCGGGAATCTTAATGCACTCGAGACGCTGGGCGACATCGATGATATTGACCATGCTGCGGCCCTCGACCGCAACTTTTCGCCCGTACTTGTACGCGGTGTTGATGATCTGCTGCACGCGGTCGACATTGGACGCGAAGGTCGCGACGAAAATACGGGTATTGCGGTGCTCATCAAAGAGCGTATTGAAAATCTTTCCGACCGTCTTCTCCGAAGGGGTGAATCCGGGGCGCTCGGCATTGGTGGAATCGCACAGAAGCGCCAGAACGCCTTTCCTGCCGATCTCCGCAAAGCGCTGCAGATCGATGGCATCTCCGAATACCGGTGTGTAATCCACCTTGAAGTCTCCAGTGTGGATCACGGTTCCCGCAGGGGAATAGATCGCAAGGGCCGCCGCATCCACGATGCTGTGATTGGTGCGGATAAATTCGACGCGAATGCTCCCCAGGGTGATGATCTGCCCGAACCGGACCACCTTTCGCCGGACCTGATCCATCAGTCCGTGCTCGGTCAGCTTGTTCTCGATCAGTCCCATGGTCAGACGGGTCGCGTAAATCGGTACGTTCAGCTCGCGGAACACGTAGGGGATGGAGCCGATGTGATCCTCGTGTCCGTGGGTGATGACAAAGCCCTTTACCTTGTCAATATTGTCCTTCAGGTAGGTGACATCGGGAATGACCAGATCCACGCCGAGCATGTCGTCGGCGGGAAAAGCCAGTCCGCAGTCCACCACAATAATACTGTCCTCGTATTCGAAGGCAGTGATGTTCATCCCGATCTGTTCCAGGCCGCCCAAAGGAATGATCTTCAGCTTGGAAGTCGGTGTCTCCTGTTCTCTTTTTTTACTCAAAGGTTCCTCCGTTTTCTGCCGCGCAGGGAAAGACGCATCGCAAAGCATCCGCCCCGCAGCCGGCTCCCGGAAGATTATCAGGTGTCGTCGTCCGTATCACGGGTCAGCTTGACATCCTCAAGCAGGTCCTCAAAGACCCCCGCGACCGCGGCGAGCTCATTGTCGTCCGATACGATCATGTACCGGGCTTCCTCGTCGCCCTCTTCGCTGAGGTCCTTCAGGATCAGCGCCTCTCCGTCGCCTTCTTCGAAATCCGTCACCAAAATATAGGTCGCACCACCGATTTTGGTCTGCTCCAATACGAAGAATTCCACGGGATCGTCGCCGTCCGGCTGAAAGATAATCTTCTCAGGTTTGTTTTCGTTCATATATTCACCCTCCCGGGGTGTGTTTCGTTGTTAGTTTTTCGGTTCCGTATGATGGTCCATGTAATCCTGCAAAATAAGCTGCGCGGCAATGCGGTCGACGTGCTTTTTGCGCTCGGCTCCACGGATACCGGCTTCGTTCATGATCTCATCCGCCGCAACGGTCGTAAGGCGCTCGTCCCACAGCTCCACGGGGAGTCCGGTCCTGCGTTGGAGCTTTTCCATAAATGCGCGGGTTGCCTCCGCACGGAAGCCCTCGCTGTCGTCCATGTTCAGGGGCAGTCCGAGCACGATCCGCCCAACCTCGTACTCGGCGATCAGCTCCTCTATGCGCGCAAGGGTTCTGCGCAGCTTGTTCTCCTGGTCCCGGCGGATGATCTCCACGCCCTGTGCCGTAAGCATGAGGGGATCACTGACCGCCACGCCCACGGTTTTGGACCCGTAATCCAGCCCAAGTATGCGCATGTTAATTCCATCCCTTATGGTCGATGTAGGATTCGAGCAGCTCCTCGACCAGCTCGTCGCGCTCGACCTTCATGATGAGGCTTCTCGCGCCGTTGTGGCTGGTGATATAGGTGGGATCTCCGCTCATGATATAGCCCACGATCTGGTTGACGGGGTTGTAGCCCTTCTCCTGCAGAGAACGGTATACGGAAGCGAGGACCGCGCCTGCTTCCACCTCGGATTCGACCACTTCAAAGTATTGGGTATGATCTAATTTCTCCTGCATAGGGATTCCTCCAAAAACTAAAACATACTACATAATATCGCATTTTCCGCGATTTATCAAGTTGTACGCGGTTATGGTCTGTTTGATGACCTGTTTGACTCAGTGACGCTTCGGCCGGAGAATTGCCCGCCCTCACCCCGCTCCCGCTTCGTGCCGAGACACGCAGCGGTACTAGGCTCAGCTTCGGCGAACCGCCTCGCTTCGCCAAGTGCCGGCGGCTCGGCAGAGGTTCGGGTCAGGCAATTCCCCGTTCGAAGCTGCCTGACTGCAACTACAAAGAACAAGGCAGGGCAAGGAATGACGGTCTATCTCGATCGGGACAGGGCAGGGGACGCAGGTCTTTCTCGATCGGGGCCGTGCAGCTGACGTCGGTACTTACGGGGCGTACTGTGCCCCGTTATGTACCGCTACGTCAGTGCCCGGAGTGCGAACGTCCCCGATGAGAATGCCTGCGGTCCCTGCCCGTGACTGAGTAATCTCCGCTGAAAAGACCTGCGGTCCCTGCCCTGTCGGATGATCATATGGGTTCAGCTAATAAGACAGTATCATCCAGATTAATGATACGGACGGTTTCGATAGAGCCGACGGGTTGGGTAGCATGCGAGGCGGGGAGGGAAACCATAATGTAGTCGGGGGTATGACCGACGCGGCAGAGGATGCCGCTGCGCTTCTGATCCTCCTCCCAGAGAACCTCGGCAGTGCGCCCGACATATCTTTCGCGGAAGCGCTTCGCCTGCCGTGCGGTCAGGGCGAGAACCGCGTCGCTTCGCACGG
>JAFYEE010000177.1 GCA_017544405.1 Lachnospiraceae bacterium | reverse complement strand
CTGGTACCGGGTGGATGAGAGCAAGGCGAGAGAACTGCTCGAGCCGAATGCTCCCTGCCCGTCCGAGGGGGCCATGGACGAAGCGTACCGGCTGATTCTGGGAGGAAGGTAAGTGTTCCCGGAATACCGCATGGAATCAAAATGTCAATCAAAGGAGACGAAAAATGGCAACAGTAAAAAAGTAGACAAGCGGGAAAAAAAATGGGCGGTAACAAACCGTCGGTAAAAGCGACGGGAGTGTCGGAAACGAAAAAATGCAACGAGGGACTTTTGCGGTTTATCGAGGAGAGCCCGAATGCCTATTTTGCGGTGCGGGAGATCGGAAAACTCCTGGACGGTGCGGGCTTTGAGCGCCTGACGGAGACGGAAAAATGGAACCTGAAGGCCGGGAAGGCCTACTATGTGACGCGGGACGAGTCCTCCGTCCTTGCGTTCCGGACGCCGAAGGGGCGGACGCTTTCCTTTGACTCCTTCCAGATCGTGGCGAGCCATACCGATTCTCCTACTTTCAAGGTAAAGCCGGACGCGGAGATGACGGCAGAGGATGCCTATATCAAGCTGAATACCGAAAAATACGGCGGGATGATCCTGTACAGCTGGCTGGACCGTCCGCTGTCCGTCGCGGGTCGGATCGCGCTGGAGACGAAGGAGGGCATCCGGACGCGGCTCGTGAAGATCGACCGGGATCTGCTGGTGATCCCGAGCCTTGCGATCCACATGGACCGGACGCTGAATGACGGATACAGCTTCCATCCGCAGAAGGATATGCTCCCGCTCTTCGCGCAGAAGACGGAGGATGGTGCGGATCTGATGGAGCTGGTGGCCCGGGAAGCGGGTGTGAAAAAGGAAGAGATCCTCGATGCGGATCTGTACCTGTACAGCCGCGTGAAAGGGAGCCTTTTCGGCGCGGAGGACGAATTTGTCGGAAGTGGCCGACTGGACGATCTGCAGTGCGCGTACGCCTCGGTGCAGAGCCTCATCGGCGCGCAGTGCGGGAAAAATGTGGCGGTCTGCGCGGTCTTCAACAATGAGGAGGTGGGGAGCAGCACCAAGCAGGGCGCGGCCTCTTCCTTCCTTGAGACGGTGCTCGGGCGCATCGCCTCCGCTGCGGGCAAAAGCGAAGAAGAGAAAATCTGCGCCCTGTCGAAGAGCTTCCTGATCTCGGCGGACAATGCGCATGCGGTTCATCCGAACCACGCGGACAAGGCGGATCCGACGAACCGGCCGAAGCTGAACGGCGGGATCGTCATCAAATACAATGCAAACCAGAAATACACCAGCGACGCGGTCTCCGGAGCTGCCTTCAAAAAGATCTGCAAAAAGGCCGGCGTGCCGGTACAGACCTATGTGAACCGCTCCGACATCGCGGGCGGATCGACCCTCGGAAGCATTGCGGTATCCCGCGTCTCCATGCACAGCGTGGATATCGGACTTCCGCAACTGGCCATGCACTCGGCCTACGAGACGGCCGGGAGCAGGGATACCGGGTATCTGGTGCGGGCGCTGGAGACCTTCTACGGTCTGACGATCACTGCGGAAAGCGAAGGCCTGCTTCGGATGGAATGATCCGGACGCGGGAAGGGAAGAAAAAGAGAAGACGGACAACGATCCGACGAAGCCCCGAAATCCATGGGATCTCGGGGCTTCTCTTTTCCCTATGACTAAATTTAATAAAAATACAGATTAAAAATTAGTAGTTTTTTCGGATTGATTTATGGTGAAATTAAGTATAATACATTAAATTATGATACCGGGGTCAAACGTCAATAATCTGAGAGGAAATGAAACGAAGCAATCCGTGGTATCAGGCTGGGGAAAAGAATCTTTCGAAAGAGAGGTAATCTATGGAAGAGAAGGCAATGTACTGCAGATCGACGATCCGCCCGGACAATCCGAACCGGGTCCGGATGACGGAGGATGCGCTGGAGATCACCGGAAGAGACGGGGAGGTGGAACGCGTCCCGTTCACGGAAGGGCTTCGGCCGACGGATCCTGAGGCGACGGAAGGGGCGGTTCGCTTATGCCGCTTTTTGGATGGGATGGGACGATCCTCGCGCGTGATGTATGGGCAGCAAAATCCGCTGATGAACCGTGCGGGCTCTTATTTGGAAGTGCATTCGGACATCTGTGCGGTGACCGGAGCGCATCCCGGCGTGTTCGGACTGGACGTGCTGGCGCTGACGGGGGTGGAATTTTCTGCGAAGCGGTGGAATGCGGATTATACCGCCCAGGCGCCCGGCTGGCCGGGAGGGGAGCCGATCGACATCGAAGCGCTTGGAATCAAACATGCGGATGTAATTGCAGCGGCGAATCTGACACGGATCGCGCAGGAGCTCGGCTGCATCGTGACGCTGTCCGCGCACATGCCGAATTTTGTATTTACGAAGCCAAACGTGCTGTTCCGCGAGGGAATCGAACCGGAATATGCACGATATGATTTCAAGGAGTATACGCCGAATCGCTGCGAGGGCGGTACGGTCCAGGAGATTTTGCAAGGCGGCAAGGCGCGAAAGGTGATGCTGGCCTATCTGGATCTGGTGGCGGAGTATGCG
>JAFYEE010000176.1 GCA_017544405.1 Lachnospiraceae bacterium | reverse complement strand
AGGAATACCACCCTTCCGATTCTCCCTACCGCCATCTGGCCCACGGGCCGATCCTCATCGATGATTACATCGGCGACGCCATCGCCCAGGGAGAAGATTTCAAACCCGCACAGGCCGCGGCCGTGAAGGAGATCCTGAATCACACGGCGCGCTTTGGGATGGGCCGTCTTCCGAAGCGGATCCTGTTTCAGGTGGCGAAAATGATCGCCCTCTACCACATGGGAATGGACGATGCCGTCCGCCTCTACCAGAAATACGTCGGCGACTGGGGCGGCCGTGCGACCGTCTACCGCTTTGAGGCGATCCAAGGCGGCAAGGTGGTGCGCACGCTGGTAAAGGCCCCTTCCGGAAAGCTGCACCTCGAGGCGACGCCCTCGCACCGGGTGCTCCGGGAGGGAAAGACCTACGATGTGGCGGAGGTGCGCATCCGCGCAAAGGATGAAAATGACAATACCGTCGTATTTTTCCAGGAGCCGATCCGCTTAAGTGTGACGGGACCGGCCGAGATCATCGGACCCGATGTCATCTCCTGCAAGGGCGGCATGACCGGTACGTATCTTCGGACCACCGGAGAAGCCGGCAAGGTGGTGCTCACTCTGCGCGCCGCGCAGACGGAGGATGTGACGATCGAGCTGGAGGTCGAAAAAGGACCGGCCGGAGCAGAGCGTGTTTAACGGAGCGGACAAATCGAAGCGTTATCGAGGAGGTAGAAGGTTGAAAGACAGATCGAGCATGATTTTCGGGAACCGGATGAGCGCTAAAACGGTTCGGAAAGCAGAGAAATCCAAGGCAAAATACATCCGGAAGTTCGGGGATGATTCCGGGGCCGATTATCCGGTGCGCATTGAGAAAAACGTACACATCGGAGATGCTCTCGGCGTGCACAATGTCCTCGTGGGAGACCTGGCGCAGAATGCGCATTATGACCCGAAGGCGAACCTTCCGGAGGAGTCCTTCGATACCGAAAAGGGGTTGATCGTCGGCAACATCCGCATGGGCTTCGGCCATTACCGCATCTCCATGGCGAGCGCATCCGCGGCCCGTTCCATGGGCTATGTGCCGTACTGGATGGACCTGAATTCCTACCGGGAGACCACCTGCACCAAGGTCATCGGCGCGCAGAATGATCTCTACAGCCTGGGATCCAGACTTTCGAAGAATCCCCTTTTTAACCGGCTCGTGTGGGAGCCGATGAATTATGAAGGGTTCCGGGCCCTTTCCTACAATGCGGCGGACCAGAAAAACGCGGAACTGATGGCTCCGGTGTACCGCAACGTGCCGAAGGATATTCCGGTGGTGGGTACGCATGTATGGCCCGCACAGGCGGCGCTTCACGCCGGGATGAAGTATGTGGTGAACGCGATCCCGGACAACTGGCCGATGGCTTTGCATTTCGCGGAGGGCGCGGTGCATACCATCCAGTGCCGTAACGCCTATATGGGCTACCGGATCTGCAACGGCATGAACGGGGACAAAGTATGCTCCCCGATGCCGGAGGAAAGCCTCGTCTATACCGGGCATTACATCGACCATGAGCTCGTCAGCAACCTGGAAGCGGACTGCGCGGCGCGCAAAAAGCGCAAGGACGCGGGAAAGCCGATGCGTTTCCTTTTGACCATCGGCGGAGCGGGTGCCCAGAAGGAGATTTTTGCGGCGATCATCGAATATCTGATCCCGCTGATCCGCGATAAGAAGGCGGCGCTCTATGTCAATGTCGGTGACTACCGCAATGTGTGGGATGCGCTTTTGCAGGAGCTCCCGGGCATGAAGGAGCTTGCGACGGAGCACTTAAACGACTGGGAGGAGACGCAGGCCCTTGCGGAACGTGCGCTCCTCCCGGAGACGGAGATCACCGGGATCCACGGCTTCTGGCACGAGAATATTTTCGATGCGGTCTATTGCACCAACCTGCTGATGCGCAGCGCGGATGTGCTGGTGACAAAGCCCAGCGAGCTGGCCTTTTATCCGATCCCGAAGCTCTTTATCCGCCGCGTGGGCAAGCATGAGATGTGGGGTGCCATCCATTCCGCGGAGGTCGGGGACGGCACGCTCGAGTGCAGGGATATTCCGCACACGCTGCAGATGACCGAGTTGTTCCTAAGCAGCCCTTCGCTTTTGAAGGACATGTGTGACAACATCCTGGAAAATCACAGACAGGGATTGTACAACGGTGCTTACCGGGTGGTTGAGATCGCCATGGGGCTGAAAAAATAAAACGAAGAAAGCCGGCAGGAAGCCGGAGCGGATTCCGTAAAAATCGATCGGAAGAAGGACAGGAGGAAACGAAATGGAACAGAAGCAAAAGTTGGGTACGAAAGAGAAGGTGGCCTACGGCCTCGGAGCTGTGGGCAAGGACATGGTGTATATGCTCTCCGCGAGCTATATCCTCTACTATTATCAGGATATCCTCGGTGTGAGCGCAGTGGCAATGGGTGTGATCCTGCTCGTGGCGCGTGTCTTTGACGCGTTCAACGATCCCATCATGGGCGTCGTCGTGGCCAAGACCCGGACCAAATGGGGCAAGTTCCGTCCCTGGCTGATGATCGGCACGCTGACCAACGCCGTGATCCTGTTTTTGATGTTCGCAGCGCCTACGAATGTCTCCGGAAGCGGCATGGTGGCCTACGCAGCCGTTTTCTACATCCTCTGGGGCGTGACCTACACGATGATGGACATTCCTTACTGGTCCATGATCCCGGCCTTCACCGAGGGTGGCAAGGAGAGAGAAGGACTGACCACACTGGCGCGTTCCTGCGCAGGTGTCGGCTCCGCGATCGTCACGATCCTCACCATGCTGGCGGTACAGGGCCTCGGCAAGGCATTTGCCGCTACGGGCGCCAGTGCCTATGAGATCGAGCGGATCGGCTTCAAGTGGTTTTCGCTGGTGATCGCGATCCTGTTCGTTGTCTTTACGGTCATCACCTGCGTCAGCATCAAGGAAAAATCCTCCATCGACATGCAGACGGCGACGGTGGGACAGATGTTCAAGGCCCTGGTCCAGAACGATCAGGCGATGGCGATCGTCATCACCATCGTGCTCGTCAACTCCGCGATGTATATCACCTCCAACCTGCTGATCTACTTCTTCAAGTACGATCTCGGCGGGGCGACCTGGTACAACAATTACACCCTCTTCAATATGGTGGGCGGCGGCGTGCAGATCCTCTCCATGATGCTGCTCTACCCGCTCCTGCGCAAGGCGTTCAACAATATCAAAATCTTCTACATTGGCGTATGCATGTCCGTCTTCGGTTATGTGGTGCTGCTGATCCTGGCCAGCACCGGCATGAACACTCTGGTGCTGCTCCTGATCCCCGGTATCCTCATCATGGCAGCCAGCGGCATGAACAATGTCCTGACCACCGTCTTCCTGGCCAATACTGTGGACTACGGCGAGCTGAAGAATCATAGACGTGACGAGTCTGTCATTTTCTCCATGCAGACCTTCGTCGTAAAGCTTGCATCCGGTCTCGCCGCGTTCATCGCATCGCTTGCCCTTCAGATCTTTAAGCTCAGCGATGCCGCCACCACGGAAGCAGAGCAGACCATGGACCTTTCCCTGAATGTCGCGCAAAGCTCCAAGATGGGACTTCGCATGATCATGACCCTGATACCCATCGCCGGTCTCATCTTTGCCTTCTTCTGGTTCCGTAAGAAGTACATTCTCACGGATGAGAAGCTGGAGGAAATCTCTGCGCAGCTTCATTCATCGAAGTAATGGTTTATAGAGAGCGTATCGAACCAGCCTGTGGTGGCATATGTCTATGCTGAGGGACGTCCGGAGCGCCGGTCCTTGGCTCGCGTACTTTGCGAGCCTAGTACCGTTGCGCGAGGACACCGACGATCGTGCATCCCGAAGCATAACATATGCCGACACAGGCGGAAACATGATAGCCTGCTACAGGCAAGCCTGTGATGTCGCAGGCGTAACGAGAGGAGGATATTATGATCCGGATCCTGGACGACCAGCAATTCATTCTTTCCACGCCTCATACCACCTACGCCTTCCGGCTTCTCCCGACGGGGCAACTGGAGCATCTCTACTACGGCCGCGCCCTGCGCTTCCCGTACCGGGACGGCCGGATCGCGCCGGATGCGCTGGACTCTCTGGCGGAAAAGCATACCTTTGCGCCCGGCAATACCAATGTCTATGACCAGGAGCACATGAGCTACTCCCTGGAGGATATACGTTTGGAGATGTCCGCCGGGGGCAAGGGGGACATCCGCGAGCCCTTTATCGAGGTCATTCATGCGGATGGCAGCAGGACGAGTGATTTCCGGTTCCGCAGTGCCAGGATCCTCCAGGACAAGCCTGCGTACAAGACCCTTCCCGGCTCCTACGACGAAGCGAGAAAATATGAGCATCTGCTGGTGCTTTT
>JAFYEE010000175.1 GCA_017544405.1 Lachnospiraceae bacterium | reverse complement strand
TGGTGCTTGCGTTCCTGTGCGTCGCATACGACGAGGAGAACATCGGTACCGAAGACAAGCCCGACATGCGTACCGTGCTTCACTTCCATCCCGCACTGGCTCCGGTCAAGATCGGTGTCCTGCCCCTTTCCAAGAAGCTGAACGAGGGTGCGGAGAAGATCTTTGCGCAGCTGTCTAAAAAGTACAACTGCGAATTCGACGACAGAGGCAATATCGGGAAGCGCTATCGCCGTCAGGACGAGATCGGTACGCCCTTCTGCGTGACCTACGATTTTGATTCCGAAACCGACGGCTGTGTCACCGTCCGCTTCCGCGATTCCATGGAGCAGGAGCGCGTGGCGATCGCCGATCTGGATGCGTTCTTTGCCGATAAATTCACCTTTTGATGAGGTCTGGAGATAGCAACCAATGAAGAAGATTACCTATAATGAACTGAGAAATGCATGGCTGAATTTCTACAAGGAGCGGGGACATGTGGATGTCGGCGCCGTATCGCTGGTATCCGACGGATCCACCGGCGTCATGTTCAATGTGGCGGGCATGCAGCCCCTGATGCCCTATCTTCTCGGAGAAAAGCATCCCATGGGCACGCGTCTGTGCAATATCCAGGGTTGTGTGCGCACCAATGACATCGATTCCGTCGGGGACAAGAGCCACCTGACCTTCTTCGAGATGATGGGAAGCTGGAGTCTGGGCGATTATTTCAAGAAGGAGCGCTGCCAGTGGAGCTACGAGCTTCTGACCGAGGTTTTCGGATTTGACCGTGACCAGATCGCGGCCACCGTCTTCGCCGGGGACGAGAATGCCCCCAGAGACGAGGAGGGCGCGAAATATCGCGAGGAGTCCGGCATCAAAAAGGAAAATATCTATTATCTTCCCGCGGAGGATAACTGGTGGGGACTCGAGTACGGTCCCTGCGGCCCGGACAGCGAGATGTTCTTTATCGACCATTCCAAGGCACCCTGCGGACCGGACTGCAAGCCCGGCTGTCACTGCGGCCGGTATACCGAGGTCGGCAACGATGTCTTCATGCAGTACGAGAAGCATCACGACGGGACGCTGACTCCGTTAAAGCAGAAAAATGTCGATACCGGCTGGGGGCTCGAGCGCAATTTTGCCTTCCTGAACGGCATCGACGATGTCTATAAGACGGAGCTTTTCAGTTCCGTGATCGCGAAGATCGAGTCCTTCAGCGGGAAAGCTTACGACGCGGAGGACAAGAATACCCGTTCCATGCGCATTGTGGCAGACCACCTGCGCACGGCGGTCATGCTGATCGGTGACGAGGCAAAGCTCCTTCCGGACAATACCGGTGCGGGCTATATCCTGCGCAGACTCATCCGGCGCGCGGTCCGTCACGGCAGATCCCTAGGTCTATCTGCGGAGCAGCTGATCGCGGTGGCTTCCATCTATATCGATGACATCTACAGCGAAGGATATCCGCTGCTCGTGAAGAATAAGGACTTTATCCTGGGCGAGCTGAAAAAGGAGATCGGACGCTTTGAGAGCACGCTGGAAAACGGCATGAAGGAATTCCGCAAGATCCTCGATGCCGGCAAGGCGGAAGGAAAGAAGCAGATCGAGGGCAAGGAGGCGTTCTATCTCTATGACACCTTCGGCTTCCCGTATGAGGTGACCCTCGAGATGGCGGAGGAAGAGGGCTTTTCCGTGGACGAGGAAGGCTTCCGCGCAGCCATGGAGCAGCAGAAGGAGCTGGCCCGCAGCAATCAGAATTTTTCCGGCCGCATGAACATGAGCACCTCCGTCTTTGAAAAGCTGGATGCATCTCTGGTGAGTGAATTTACCGGATACGATGTGCTCTCGGACGAGAGTACGATCCTGGCGATGGCCGGCGAAGATGCGCTGGCAGAGACCCTTTCCGAAGGCGCGGAAGGAACCATCGTCACCGCAAAGACGCCTTTTTATGCGACCATGGGCGGCCAGAAGGGAGACTTCGGCCTCATCTGCGCAGGGGATGCGCGATTTGAAGTGGCGGAGACCGTGAAGCTCCCGGGCGGACGCATCGGTCATGTGGGGCGTGTTGTGAGCGGAAGCTTTAAGACCGGCGACGTCGTAAGTCTTGTCGTGGACGTGGCGGGACGCGCGAGCACCTGCCGCAACCATTCCGCAACGCATCTGCTCCAGAAGGCCCTGCAGGAAGTCCTGGGCGATTCCGTCGCGCAGAAAGGTTCCTATCAGGATACGGAGCGCACGCGTTTCGACTTCAGCTTCGGCCGCGCGATGACGAAGGAAGAGATCGCCAAAGTGGAGGCCCTGGTCAATGAGAAGATCCTCGCGGATCTCCCCGTGGTGACTAAGGTCATGGGCATCGAAGAGGCGAAGCAGACCGGCGCGATGGCGCTGTTCGGAGAAAAGTACGGAGATACGGTCCGTGTTGTCAATATGGGCGACTGGTCCATCGAGCTGTGCGGCGGTACCCATGTGAAGAACACGGCGCAGATCGGAAGCTTCAAGATCCTGTCCGAGGGCGGTGTGGCTGCCGGCGTGCGCAGGATCGAAGCGATCACCGGTGAGCATGTCAGAGCGCATTTCGAGCGCATGGAGCGTGGTCTCGAGGAGGCAGCTGCCATTGTGAAGACGGCGCCTGCTTCTCTGCAGGAGAAATTAAAGAGCCTGATGGCGGAGGTGAAGACCCTCCAGTCCGAGATCGAATCCCTCAAGTCCAAAGCGGCGAAGGATGCGCTCGGCAATGTCATGGATCAGGTGCAGGATGTCAAGGGCACCAAGCTTCTGGCGACCTCCGTGGATGGTGTGGATATGAACGGCCTCAGAGATCTCGGAGATCAGCTTAAGACCAGACTCGGCGAGGGTGTGGTGGTCCTCCTTTCCGCACAGGACGGCAAGGTGAACATGATCGCCATGGCTACGGACGGAGCCGTTGCGGCGGGCGCACATGCCGGGAATCTGATCAAGGGCATCGCGGCTCTGGTTGGCGGTGGCGGCGGCGGTCGTCCGAATATGGCACAGGCCGGCGGCAAGAATCCGGGCGGTATCCCGGAGGCCATCGCAAAGGCGGCGGAGGTTCTTTCCTCCCAGCTTTAAAAAAGGGGATTGACGAAGCGTCCCGCTATGGTATAATAATCGTCGGATGTTTTTCATCCGATCTCTAAAATAACCCAAGAAGTCTAGTACTGTGGGACTGAAGGGAGGTAGGAAAGCATGTCGAACGTTATCGTAAAAGAGAATGAGTCTCTGGACAGCGCTCTGCGCCGTTTCAAGAGAAGCTGTGCGAAGGCCGGTATTCAGCAGGAGATTCGTAAGCGCGAGCATTACGAGAAGCCCAGTGTCAGACGTAAGAAGAAGTCTGAGGCTGCAAGAAAGCGCAAGTATAACTAAGCACAACGAAGAATCAAAAAGCCCCCGGCACTGCTGGGGGCTTTTCCATTCATGCATTGGGTGAGGAGCCTATGGGGAGCGTACTTCTGACGATTCTGGTGCTGTGTCTGGTGGTCGTATACTGGATGTGTCTGTACGACACGAACCGGTTCACGGTGACGGAATATACTTTTGAGGATGATCGGATCCGCAGGAAATGCCGTGCGGTGGTGCTTGCGGATCTGCATAATAAGCAATACGGACTGAACAATCAGAACCTTCTGGACCGGATCCGCGAGCTGGAGCCCGATCTTATCCTGGTGGCGGGAGATCTTCTGACGGCGCATCCGAGAGAAAAGCTGGGCAAGGCAGAGCGTTTTCTGGAGCAGCTGGTGCAGATCGCGCCGGTCTACTACGGGAATGGCAATCATGAGCACCGGCTGAAGCTCTACCCGGAAAACTACGGCACGCTGGCGCAGGAGTACGATGCGATCCTGAAAAAATACGGGGTTCACCTTCTGGTGAACCAAAAGGTAACGCTGGAAGAGTACGGGATATCCATTTGCGGCGCCGAGATCGACAAGCACTACTATAAGCGCTTCACGATCCCGGAGATGAAGGACGACTATCTCCCCGGTGTGCTCGGACGCCCGGACGAAGGCTATTTTCAGATCCTCCTTGCGCACGATCCCGATTTTTTCCCGGCCTATGTAAAGTGGGGCGCGGATCTGACTCTTTCCGGGCATGTGCACGGCGGCATCGTGCGGGTTCCCTTCTATGAGAAAAATCCGGAATTCCGCTGCCCGGAGACCCCCGCGGCGCGCAGGCGCAGGGAGCGGAAGGCCGGGGAGCAGGAGCGTGATCCGCAGCTGCCGGTGAGCGGTCCCTGCTGGCGGCTGAAGGGAATGCTCTCGCCGAATGTGCGTTTTTTCCCGAAATACGACGGGGGATGCTTCGTGCGGGGACGCAGCGCCATGATCGTTTCCCGGGGGCTCGGCGTGCATACCCTTCCCTTTCGTTTCTTAAATCCGGGGGAGCTGATCCGGATCGATTTTTGCCCGGAAGAAAATGCGCATGCCGATTGAAATGCGTTTCAAAGATTGCTATAATCAGAAAGCTTGCAAAGACGCAGGAGATACGGGCACAGGGCCCGGCGGCGGCTTTGCCGACAGGATAGGAATATGGCGATACCCGTCAAGCTTGAGGTGTTTGAAGGCCCGTTGGACCTTCTTTTGCACCTGATCGAAAAAAACAAAATCGATATCTATGACATCCCCATCGTCACGATCACGGATCAGTATCTGGAATATATCAGCGCGATGAAGGAAGCGAATATGGACGTCATGAGCGAATTTCTCGTCATGGCGGCCACGCTGGTGGACATTAAGTGCCGGATGCTTCTGCCGCCCGAGGTGGATGAAGAGGGCGAGGAGCAGGATCCCCGGTCGGAGCTGGTGGAGCAGCTGCTGGAGTACAAGATGTACAAGTATATGTCTCTGGAGCTTCGGGACCGTCAGGTGGATGCGGCGCATGCGATCTACCGGCACCGGGATCTTCCGAAGGAGGTGACCGGTTATCTGCCTCCCATCGACTATGAGGAGCTGGTGGGGGATCTGACCCTGAGCAAGCTGAATGATATCTTCAAGAGCATTCTGATGCGGCAGGAGGACCGGATCGACCCGATCCGCAGCAAGTATGGGCGGATCGAGAAGGAAGAAGTTGACATGGATGTCAAGACACTTTTCGTGCAGGCGTATGCGCGGGAGCACAGGCGGTTTTCGTTCCGGAAGCTTCTCGAGAAGCAGGGGAGCCGCGCGGAGGTGATCGTTACGTTCCTGATCATTCTGGAGCTGATGAAAAGCGGAGATATCTCGATCTCGCAGGACCATCTGTTTGACGATATCATGATCACGTCGAAACTTGCTTCTGCACCGGTGTAGAATCTTACTCAGTGTAGCCCGATGCGGCATAGATGTGTGCTGCGGGATACGCTATCGCCGTTTCAAAATGCGAAGCATTTTTGAAACAGTCCTCTGCGTAGCGGTACTAGGCTCGCACAGTACGCGAGCCAAGGACCGACGCTGTGGACGTCCCGCTGCGCACATATATGCCACATCGAGCAGGGCTGGTGAGAGTTATCCTTTAGAAGTATTAAGGTTTCGTTTGGTGAAGAAGGTTTTTTATGGACGAAAAAAAAGCGGAAAGTATATTGGAAGGGCTGTTGTTCTCGATGGGAGATGCGGTGTCGGTCGGACGCCTTGCGGAGGCGCTCGGCGAGGATAAGAAGACCACGCGGCAATACCTCGAGCATATGCAGGAGAGATATGAGGAGGAGGACCGCGGGATTCATCTGGTCTGGTTCGAGGATTCGGTGCAGCTGTGTACGAAGACGGAGCTGTATGAGTATCTGATTAAGCTGACGAAGGCGGAACCGAAATTTACGCTCTCCGACACGGTGCTGGAGACGCTTTCCATCATTGCTTACAAGCAGCCCATCACGCGCATTGAGATCGAGAAGATCCGCGGAGTGAGCTGTGACCATGCCATCAACAAGCTGATGGAATACGACCTTGTCAAGGAGCTCGGAAGGCTCGATGCGCCGGGACGTCCTTTACTTTTCGGCACGACGGAGCAGTTCCTGCGTTCCTTCGGAGTCAGCAGTCTCGATGAGCTGCCTTCCATGAATCCGGTGCAGGTGGAGGAGTTCAAAAAGCAGGCCGAGGAGGAGATTCAGCTGAAGCTTGACATTTAACCCGAAAGGATTCCGGGAGACGGTTCGGATGGATTTTCCGGAAGGAGCGTGGCAGGCCCTGCGTGACATATATGGATAGATTTTTAAGAGAATTCGTGCTATACGGATTCTCTTTTTTGTGATAAACTACGAGAGATATTGATCATGGGGAAATCTTTGTATTTCAGGGAACGATCCATGTGCATTTCGGGGCTTTTCGTGGGATAGCTCCGAGAAATATTTAAGAATAAGACATTGGAGGTTGAACGCATGAGTACTACTTCAAAAGCGGGCCAGAGAATCGCTTCTCTGCTCGACGAAAACAGCTTTGCCCCCATCGGCGAGCTGGTAACTGCCCGGGCGACGGATTTTAATCTGGACCCCAAGGCACTGCCCTCCGACGGCTGTATCACAGGCTACGGCACGATCGATTCCGAGCCCGTCTACGTATACAGCCAGGATGCATCTGTCCTGAACGGAACCATCGGTGAGATGCATGCACGCAAGATTGTGAATCTCTACAATCTTGCCCTCAAGACCGGCACGCCCGTGATCGGACTGATCGACTGCGCCGGCATGAGACTGCAGGAGGCTACGGATGCTCTGTATGCCTTCGGACGCATCTATGCCAAGCAGACGGCAGCCAGCGGTGTGATCCCTCAGATCACCGCAATCCTGGGCAACTGCGGCGGCGGACTCGCACTGTTCCCGACGCTGACCGATTTTACGTTCATGGCAAAGGAAGGCGCCAAGCTCTTTGTCAACACGCCCAACGCGCTGGACGGCAACCGCAGTGACAAGAATGACACCGCAAGTGCCGATTTCCAGGCAGGCCAGGCAGGTCTGGTGGACGTGGTTGCTTCCGAGGAGGAGATTTTTGCCGGCATTCGCGAGCTGGTCGGACTTCTTCCCCAGAACAACGATGACCTGAATCTCGTCGAGTGCACCGACAGCCTGAACCGGATCTGTGAGGATCTGGCAGCCTGCGCGGGCGATACCTCCATTGCTCTTTCCATGATTGCGGATGATCAGCGCTTCTTTGAGACCAAGGCGTGCTATGCGCCCGAGATGGTCACCGGATTCCTGCGCCTGAACGGCAGCACCATCGGTGCGGTTGCGAATCGCAACCAGATCGCGGATGCGGAAGGCAAGACAAAGGATCTCGGCAAAGCCCTGACGGCGGACGGCTGTGAGAAGGCAGCGGACTTCATCCGTTTCTGTGACGCATTTGATATTCCGGTGCTGAGCCTTACCAATGTCACCGGTTACAAGGCGACCGTCGACAGCGAGAAGCGGATCGCTCGCGCGGCTGCCAAGCTGACGGCTGCTTTTGCGGGAGCATCGGTTCCCAAGGTCAACATCGTGGTGGGCGATGCCATCGGTTCCGCGGTCAATGTCATGAATTCCAAGGCCATCGGTGCGGATTTCACCCTTGCCTGGAACGGCGCGCGTATCGGCGTGATGGACGGCAAGCTGGCTGCGGAGATCATCTACGACGGAGAGAGCGCGGATGTGATCGCGACGAAGGGCGCAGAGATCGAAGCTCTGAACCTGAATGCGGTATCTGCGGCACGCAGAGGCTATGTGGATCAGATCATTGATCCCGCAGAGACCAGAAAGTATGCGGTTGCGGCATTTGAGATGCTCTATTCCAAGAGAGATCTGCAGCCGATCAAGAAGCATGAGACCGTCTAGAAAGGGTGGAAAAAACATGAGGAAATTTTTATGTGCCATAGCCGCCCTGACGCTGGCGCTGGGCCTGACAGCCTGCGGCAGCGAGGTGAAGTATACCGACTATGAGCAGAGCAAGATCGACTATGCGGTCAGCCTGGCACAGGATGGCGTGCTCGGAGTCATGGGATCCTTCATGGACGGCTCTATTCCGGCAGATGCATTTGACGAATATACCAACGAAGAAGTCGCGTATGTCATTTCCAACAATTTCGGACTGCAGACCGACGGCTATGCGTTCAAGAATGCCATCAAGAGCTTCACGAAGGCAGCGCCCGAGGTTGGGACCATCTCCGCAGTGAGAGGGTACGATGTCTCCATCGACGGCGATCAGATCATCGTGCTGCTCGATGTGGACGGGACGAAGCGCGACGCACAGGCGGAGATCATTTTCTCCAATGACATGTTCATGGAGCTGGAGTCCGCCGCTCTCAACACGAATTACTCCTTCGGCGAGAAGATGAGGAGCGCGGGACTCAACACACTGATCGGTATGGTGACGGTTTTTGTGGTTCTGATCATCATCATCTGTGTGATCAGCCTGTTCAATCTCATCCCCGTGATCCAGAAGAAGCTCGAGGCGAAGAAGGCAGCCAAAGATGCGACCAATACCGGCATTGACAAGGCGGTAGATCAGATCGTGCGTCAGGAGACCGCGCAGGAAGCGGCAGAGGTCTCCGGAGATGACGCGCTTGTGGCGGTGATTGCAGCGGCTATCGCAGCTTACGAAGGCGCGGAAGGAACCGACGGATTCGTCGTTCGTTCGGTGCGCAAGGTTCGCAGATAAATAACAATATTTTGGAGGAAATCAAAAATGAAGAATTATACAATTACCGTCAATGGTGTGGCTTATGATGTCGTTGTTGAGGAAGGTGCTTCTTCCGGCAAGGCTCCCGTAGCGGCTCCCGCAGCGCCCAAGGCAGCTCCCGCAGCACCCAAGGCAGCTCCCGCTGCAGCACCCAAGGCTGCAGGTGCAGGCTCCGTCAAGGTGGAAGCCGGCGCAGCAGGCAAGGTCTTCAAGATCGAGAAGAAGGTCGGAGATGCGGTGAAGAAGGGTGATGCCGTGGTCATCATCGAAGCCATGAAGATGGAGATCCCTGTAGTAGCTCCGCAGGACGGCACCGTTGCAAGCATTGATGTGGCTCCTGGTGATGCCATCGAGGCAGGTGCGGTTCTCGCTACGCTGAACTGATCGGCGGGCAAACTACTACATTAGGAGGTTAACAGATGAGTTACATCGGAGCCACGCTGAGCAACCTGATTCATCAGACTGCATTCTTCAATCTTACCTGGGGAAACTATCTGATGATCTTAGTTGCCTGCTTTTTCCTTTATCTTGCCATTCGCCATGGCTACGAACCGCTGCTTCTGGTTCCCATTGCGTTCGGCATGCTCCTGGTAAATATCTACCCGGACATTATCCTGAGTGCGGAGGCTTCCCCGAACGGACAGGGAGGTCTGCTGTACTATTTCTACAAGCTCGATGAACTGGCGATCCTGCCGTCCCTGATCTTCATGGGCGTCGGTGCCCAGACGGATTTCGGACCCCTGATCGCGAATCCCAAGAGCTTCCTGCTCGGCGCTGCCGCGCAGTTCGGTATCTTTGCCGCATACTTCGGCGCGATCGCCCTCGGCTTTAATTCAAGGCGGCTGCAGCCATCGCCATCATCGGCGGCGCGGACGGTCCTACTTCCATCTTCCTGGCTGGAAAGCTCGGACAGACGGCTCTGCTCGGACCGATCGCCGTGGCGGCATATTCCTACATGAGCCTCGTGCCCATCATTCAGCCCCCCATCATGAAGCTTTTCACGACCAAGAAAGAGCGTCAGATCAAGATGGGTCTGCTTCGTCCGGTCTCCAAGCTGGAGAAGATCCTCTTCCCCATCATCGTGACCATCGTCGTCTGCCTGATCCTTCCCACCACCGCTCCCCTCGTCGGAATGCTGATGCTGGGCAATCTCTTCAAGGAGTCCGGCGTGGTCCGTCAGCTGACGGATACCGCTTCCAACGCGATGATGTACATCGTGGTCATCCTGCTGGGTACTTCCGTCGGTGCGACCACCAGCGCGGAAGCATTCCTTAACCTGAGCACGCTGAAGATCGTCGTGCTCGGTCTGATCGCGTTTATGTTTGGTACCTTTGCGGGCGTTATCTTCGGTAAGCTCATGTGCAAGGTTTCCCACGGCAAGGTGAACCCTCTGATCGGTTCCGCCGGTGTGTCTGCGGTTCCCATGGCGGCACGTGTATCGCAGAAGGTCGGTGCGGAGGAGGATCCCACCAATTTCCTGCTCATGCATGCAATGGGACCCAATGTTGCAGGCGTCATCGGAACGGCCGTTGCAGCCGGTTCCTTCATGGCAATCTTCGGAGTATTCTGATGCACAGGTCTATGTCAAGGGTGATCCTGTCAGCAGGATGCGCGCTTTGACGACAGACCTGCCTCAAAGTTGAGGATGAC
>JAFYEE010000174.1 GCA_017544405.1 Lachnospiraceae bacterium | reverse complement strand
TTATCCGCCTCCGTAAACTCCGGGAGATTCCCATTCAGTTCGACATACATCTCTCCCGCATACGCCGGAACCGTTGTCAGATCCAGCTCCGCAAAATCCAGAAGATACGTGGGTTCGGAGGGCACGATGACTTCTGTTGCTTCCTCATCTTCCGCTGCCGCTTCCTCTTCCGGTACTTCTACTCCGCTCTCAAATACATTCACCGTATCGGATGGTCCGAAATTCGTATCACTTTCAGCAGATGCCCCGGACGCACTCTGCAGATGCTCCATTTTTTCCGTGATGGCCACCATCAGAATCAGAGGCAAAAGGAGCATCACTACGATAGCGCCCAATCCGACATATTTAATTACATTCCCGGGATTCGACCTGTTCAATGATTCCGTGTTCCTTCCACCTAGCGCGGCTTGCAGTTCCCACAGGGTACATATCCCAAAGCTTCCAGTTCCTCAATGGTCATGTCGGTATAACGGCGATTTTTTGCTTTCATCTGGTTCACACTGGGACATGTCGGATAATGTATACGTTTGGTATTGGCATTCAGTACATAGGTATATTCTCTCGTATCATCCGTAAAAATCTCATGAGGCCGTTCTTCTCCAGCAGCATCCGCATCCTCCTGAGGGGTTTCTTCTTCGCCGGATTCTTCGATTGCCTCATCCTCCGGAATACTTCTGCTGTCTGTATCCTCTGCCTCCATGTCCTCTGCAGAATCTTCGAATCCGATCACATCTCCCACAACCGACGCTCCCGGATCCAGCACTTCTTCTGCTGTAGTTGCTTCCGTTGCTGTTGCTTCCGCGACATCTGATTCCATGGTTATCTCTTCTGCCGCTTCTTCCGGAATCATCCGGGTCTCTTCATACTCCGGTACCTCGACCGACACCTCAACAGGAGCCACTTCCGGCAAAGGCTCTTCCGACGGCATTCCGGCACATCCAGACAAAACCAGGACCAATCCTAGTGCAAACACACGCAGTGCTATCTTCCTCATATCCTTCCCCTCCATGACCAGCAAAAACCTTTCATTTTCACAAATACGGGAAATCCTCAGATCCATTTTTTCCTGTATTCTTCATAATGCAATACTCTTATGATTTTACGCCTTTTGAGAATCTCTGACAATAATCCCGCACGATGTACATTGCTCTCCGGGATCGCAGCATGCTACAATACCTGTATCGTCCGCAGAAACCGGCCTTTCTTCCCGGTTCTGACGGCACGTCGCTTCCTTACATAGAAACCATCGGAGGTACATTTATGTATACCAGACCCATGCAAATCCCCCATGACAACCGGTTCAGCGATGCGATGCTCTATCTCCCGAAACCGGAAGATCAGCTGTCCGACGCTCCCCTGGTCATCCTCTCCCACGGCTATGGCGGCAACCGCTTTGCCTTTGAATCCCTTGCCACATTTCTCGTCGAGCAGGGCTTTGCCGCTTTGAATCACAGCTTCTGCGGCGGAAGCAAGGATGAACCCAGTCCCCTTCCCTCCACGCAGATGACCCTGCTTACCGAGCAGGAGGATCTGATCGCAGTCATGGAATTTGCGCTGTCCCTCCCCTGGGTCAGCCACGAGAAACTCTTCCTTTTCGGCGAAAGCCAGGGCGGCATGATCAGTGCGCTGGTCGCGGATAAGACCAAGCTCCCGATTGCCGGACTCCTTCTGCAATATCCGGCCCTCTGCATCGCAGATAACTGGAATGAACGCTACCCGGACGAGTCGATGATTCCGGAGGAGGAGGATTTCTGGGGACTGATGCTCGGCAAAGCCTTTGCCATGGCCGTTCGTGACCTGGATGTCACAAAGGCCACCGGAAAATATGCGGGCCCCGTACTCATCATGCATGGCACGGACGATCCGGTCGTTCCGATCCGGTACAGCACAGAGGCCGCAAAGCGCTATCCCAACGCCACGCTGCAGATCTACGAGGGCGGCGGACATGGATTCAATGCGCAGGAGGATGTCCGTCGTAACGCGGAAGTGCTTGATTTTCTGCGGAGTCACACCTGACACACCTGACAGGGAAATTTTTGACTTGAAACTTTCGATTATCATGGTATAATCGTATTGTTTCGGAAGCATAGCTCAGCCGGGATGAGCGTTCGCCTCACACGCGAGAGGTCATGGGTTCGAGCCCCATTGCTTCCACGAAATGAAAACCCTCGGAGCATCTGCCCCGAGGGTTGTTTTGTTCTTATGGAACCGGATATCCGAAATTATACCGGTTGCTGCATCTCTTCCCGGATTAGTTTCACCTTATCCTTAGGGACATCCACTACTTCCATGATCTGTTCGTCAGAGTAATCGTGCCGGATCATATTTCGGATCACTTCCAGCATTTTTTTCTCTATTCCCTGCTCTATTCCTTTTTCAAGAATCACTTCACTTAAATTGCACATCGTATTCACCCTTTCCTTCGTATCCGTCGTCATCTGAATCCCATATTTCCCAGACAGACGGAGTTTCTTCACTTCTGCCGGTTCTTTCCTCAGAAGTTCCTCCAGCATTGCAATCGGTGTGTTCTTCCTGTGTAAAGAAAAAACATAAAAAGCCTCAGCCGGCGGATCCTGCGCCGTAGGCCCGCACCAGCGCCTCCACATCCTCAAGCACCAGGGATGGCGGGAACTTCGTATCCGCCAGATCCTCCCGCCGGGCCTCGCCGGTGAGAAGCAGGATCGTATCCACGCCCGCGTTGATCCCGCAGGCGATATCCGTGTAAAGCCGGTCGCCGACCACCACGGTCTCCGCATCCCCGAACCCGAAGGAGCGCTGCGCGACGCGCACCATCTCGGCCGCCGGTTTTCCCAGATAAGTCGGGACCTTCCCGGTCGTCTCGGTCAGCATCTCACAGATCGAACCGCAGTCCGGAATAAATCCGAAGGGGGCCGGGCAGCGCAGATCCGGATTGGTTGCATAGAACGGGGCATCCGTGGTCTGCAGCGCCTTGGACGCCTCACAGAGCTTCTCATAATTTACCTCGCTGTCGTAGGCGACCAGGATACAGTCCAGATCATCCTCGCATTTTTCCGTGATCCGCAGTCCGTTTCGCCGCAACTCCGCGATGTAGGAAGCGGTTCCGAGGCAGTAGATCTTCTTCCCCGAAAAATGCCCTTTCAGAAAATCCAGCGTCAGCGCGCCCGAAGTGATAAACTGATCCTCCCGGGTCTCCAGGCAAAAGACTTCCGCAAAACGCTTCACATAGTCCGCGCCGCTCCGGGTGGAATTGTTCGTGATAAAAACAGAGACTCCTCCCTTTTGATCGATCGCACGGAGCAGCTCGCGCGTCCCGGAAAAAAGCTCGTCTCCGAGCGCAAGCGTTCCGTCGATATCAAAAAGAAAGAGTCTTTTGTTCGGTAAATTCATTGCTTCCGTTCCTTTGCACCATCCGCTTACGGACGCATCATATGGATCGCCTTCTGCCTTACGGACGCCTTCATCCCCTCGGGTCTGGCCTGTACTTCGCCGTCCGTTTTCACCCAGAGCTGCCGGTCTGCCTTGACTCCAAATTCCTTGCAGCGATAGATGGAGATCCCGTTCACACCCGTATGCTTTCCCTTCAGCGCGAGCGGAAGAGCCATGAACACGCGAGGAGTCGAGATATTCTGTGCCATGCAGATATTGAGATACCCGTCATCGTCCCGGGCATCGGGCGTAAATTCAAATCCGCCGCCCTCGTAGCGCTGGTTCATGCCGGCCAGGAAGAGCAGCTTTTTGAACGGGATCACCTCCGTACCGTCGAGGATCAGCGTCCCGTCTGCGCGCCCTGCAGCGAAAATCTGCTTGATGGCAATCAGCAGATAGGTCAGTTTTCCGAGCTTCATCCGGTTCAGCACCGCCTTCAGCTTCGAATGCATCGCCTCTTCACATACGGCCGCGTCAAAGCCCATTCCGCAGCTGACCAGGAATCTGCGCTCCTTTCCGTCCGGATAGATGACCGTTCCGACATCCATGAGCGCGGGATGACCGCTGCGAAAAACGATATCCAGCGCCTGTGCGGTATCCGCCGGGATCCGCAGTCCGCGGGCCAGGTCATTGCCGGAACCGGTCGGGATGTAACCGAGCACGATGTCCTCCGTATGATGCAGTCCCTGAAGGAATTCATTCATCGTGCCGTCGCCGCCCAGGACCACGATCCGGATCGGACGCTCGATCTCCGAAGAGCAGATGTCTCCGCCGATACGGATGAGATCTCCCTTTCCTTCGGAAAACCAGACTTTATAAAGGATATTGTGGTGCTTCAGATAGGGCTGCACCTTCTCTTCCCACATTTTTTTGCCGTTGCCGGTTCTGGCAGCGGGATTCACCACGATGTGATACATAGCTTTTCGGAATCTCCTTCCTCTTAAGTCGATCGAACCAAAGCCTATTATAGCACAGGCCGAGGATCCGTAACAAATATTGAGAAGTTCGAATCAAAAATTAGGTATAAGTTTCCGACCGGCGAATGTTACACTGACACTGACGGAAGATGGACGGATTTCGTTTCCATCCGCAGATTCTTAAGGAGGTATGTATGGGCAATTACCGGAATTTTACACTGACGACCTATTTTGTGGCAGCCGCCACGGCCAAAGTCACCAGAGAGGAGCTTGAGCAGCAGCTTGCCTTCATGGAGCGCCACATGCGCCTGGATAAGGTTTATCTTGAGCCCTGGCGCGGATTGCTTGCTTCCCATGAACAGGTAGAGATGATCCGCGAGGTCTTCAAGGAGCACGGAGTGGAGGTAGCCGGCGGACTGACTACTGTGATCTCCACGCCCGAGGGGGAGAAGCCGAAGCCCAGACTCTTCGACACCTTCTGCTACAGCGACCCCGGTATGCGCGCGAAGCTGAAGGAAGTAAGTGCCTTCATCGGTGCGCATTTCGATGAATTTATCATCGACGATTTCTTTTTCACGAACTGCACCTGCCCAGATTGCATCAAGGCCCGCGACGCATACAACGCGGCGCACAAAATCAAAGCCGGCTGGCAGGATTTCCGTCTCGATCTCCTCAAGCGGGTCAGCGAGGAGGATATCATCGGGCCCGCGAAAGCGGCCAACCCGAACTGCCGCATCACCATCAAATATCCCAACTGGGCGGAGAGCTATCAGGAGACCGGCTACAATCCGGCCGAGCAGCGAAAGCTCTTCGACAATATCTATACCGGCACGGAGACCCGCGATCCCGTGACCACCGACCAGCACCTGCCGCGCTACCTGAGCTATTCCCTGATGACCTACTTTGAGAATATGTGGCCGGAACACAACGGCGGCGGATGGTTCGACAATTTCGACATGCATATCACGGAGCATTATCTCGAGCAGGCCTATCTGACCGCCTTCTCGAAGCCGAAGGAGCTGATGATGTTCTGCTTCCAGTCCCTCGCGGACAATATGTACGTCCCTGCCCTCGGCTATCAGCTGGACAAGCTCGATGCCCTGCTGGATCACGCCGGGCGCCCTGTCGGCATCACCTGCTATCTGCCGGACAACTGCCAGGGTGAGGACAATGTACAGGATTTCCTGGGGATGGTCGGTCTGCCGATCGTCTGCACCCCGTATTTCCCGGAGAACGCAAAACAGATCCTGCTGACCGGATCCTCCGCTTACGATCCCGAGATCCTTCCAAAGCTGAAAAAATATCTGGTGGGCGGCGGCACCGCCATGGTGACGACCGGCTTCTGGAAGGCCGTTCGGGACCGCGGTTATGAGGACCTGACCTCGATCCGCCTGCGCGGCCGCAGCATCACGGCGGATACCTACCGCGTGGAGGAGACCGGACGCTACGGCTGCCTCTTCCCGGAAGGCTGCGCCCCCGTAAATCTGCCGGTCATGGAGTTCCGGAACAATTCCACCTGGGCGATCGTCAAAGCGTCCCACGGGGAGGAAAGCTATGCGATCCTGCTGAAGGATTGCTACGCGGACGGCCTGCTCTACACCATCGCGGTGCCGGATGCGATGCCGGATTACTACCGCATGCCCGCCCCTGTCCTGAGCAGGATCCGCGAAGCGATGCCGGTGAACGGGATCTGGCTCGAAGGGCCTGCCCGCATCAGCCTCTTCACCTACGACAATGACACCTTTGTCCTGTATCCTTATGTGATGGAAGGGGTTCAGCGCGAGATCGTCCGCGTCCATGTGAAGGATGCCAAAGCCCTCCGCGTCTATCCGGGCGGCCCGATCCGCTTCTTCGGCGGCAAGGACGGCATGGAGATAAAGCCTTTGTATGAACGAAACGGGGAGGCCGTGTTTGAACTGACGACCCTTCCCGGCAATTACATTCTCTACGAGATCGTGAGGTAAAGTCGCCCTCCCATAGCCGACTTTTCATAAATCTTTCTACCTGAGCAGATTCCGCTGACCACACCGCGGAATCTGTTCTGTTATCCGGGTTCTTCTCATCTCCAGTGGGAGGTCGAATACTGCGACGGAAAATACGGATCGATCGCCTCGGTCCGAAGATGCTCTCCGATCACGATGATCACCCGCTGTCCTTCCTTCAGATCCTGCACCTGCGTCCCCTCGGGCGTGGCATTAAATTCCGCCCACGAGCCGTCCGTCCGCGGCAAAAACCCCTTCACGCGCCGCACCACTCCGGCCGAAGGATCCGCAAAAAGCTTCCGAATCCGTTCCTTCAACTCTCCTTCCGTCAGATCCACATCCATGTAAAAAAGCGACGTAAATCCGTTATCGTCCATGGAAAAGCGCTTTTCGAAGGCGGCCTCCGTATAGCCTCTTCGCTCGATGGCCTCAAAATCCTCCGGCGTAAGATGCTCCCAGTCCTTCGAAAGCACATTTTCCTCCAGAGAAAATCTGCGCCTGCAGCCGATGCCCTCCAGGGCCCGGTTCAGATGCGCGATCGTCTCCGGCAAAGCGGCCGGATCTGCCTCCTGCACGTGGCTCAGCACCACGGTGCCGGCCTGCGCCGCCTGGCTCGCCAGCAGATAATCCGTCTCCGGCGATGTCTCCCGCTCTCCTTCCGCTTTCACGATCGTGATCACATTGCCGATCTCATACCGGCTGTCCAGCGGATCCTCATGCATCAGATCGAAAAATTCATCCACATCAAAGATACCGGATGGCTCGATGATCACCCGGTCGTACCCGAGCATGGCCATGGTGATCAGCTTGGTCTTAAACCGCCGACGATGGCAGTCGTAATCGCATCCGCCCGCCACCATCTCGAGACCGATCCGGTCGCTTTTTAAGTCGGAGAGCAGCATCATATCCACATTGATCGCTCCGTAATCATTCTCCAGGATACAGACCCTGTGTCCCAGAGAAGCAAGCCGGAGCGCGTATTTTCGAATAAAGGTTGTCTTGCCGGCTCCGAGAAAGCCGGTGATGAGATCTGCCTTGACCATGTTTCCTCCCGCAGGGGACGTAAAAGAAAGGCCCGCCGGTATCTCCGGCAGGCCTCGTCCCTTGCTTATTTCTCTTTGTTGCGTACGGAAAAGTCCACGCCGGTCTCCGTGCCGCTCTCCTGGTCAAAGACATAGTCCTTGCCGGGCAGCGCCGCGTTCAGGATGATACCGACGAGAGCGCCGACTGCCAGACCGGAGAAGCTGATGGTCACATTGCCGACTGCGAAGGAGATCGCTCCGGCCGCGCTGTAATTGATGCCGATGCTCAGCACCAGGATCAGGGCAGCTACGATGACATTGCGGCTCTTGGAGAAGTCCAGCTTCGCTTCCACCACGTTCCGCACACCGACTGCAGAGATCATGCCGTACAGCACGAGGCTGACGCCGCCGACCGTAGCGGTGGGCATGCAGGCGATGATGGCTGCGAATTTCGGACAGAACGAGAAGATGATCGCAAAGAGGGCTGCCAGACGGATGACCAGTGGATCGTATACCTTGGTAAGGCTCAGAACGCCGGTATTCTCACCGTAGGTCGTATTGGCAGGTGCTCCGAAAAGGGATGCAAGGATCGTTGCGAGACCGTCACCGAGCAGGGTGCGGTGCAGGCCGGGATCCTTGATGTAATTACGTCCGACGGTGGAGGAGATGGCGGAGATGTCTCCGATGTGCTCCACCATGGTAGCCAGCGCGATGGGAACGATGGTGATGGCTGCCGTCAGCAGCAGGGAAGTGTTGCCATCCTTGAAGGCCCAGAAGACGGTGCGCTCAAAGTGAATCGGGAAGCCTACCCAGGCAGCTTCCTTCACGGGCGTAAAGTCCACGACGCCGCAGATCACGGCGACCAGATAGGAGCCGATGACACCGACGATGATGGGAACGATCTTGAGCATTCCCTTGCCCCAGATATTGCAGACGATCACCAGCACGATGGCCACCAGAGCGATGCCCCAGTGGGTCGAGCAGTTGTCGATCGCAGACTGGGAAAGGGTAAGACCGATGGCGATGATGATCGGTCCGGTAACAACGGGAGGGAAGAACTTCATGACCTTGGAGCTTCCGAAAACCTTGATCAGCAGGGCCAGCACCAGGTAAAGCAGACCGGCGCAGGCTACACCGAAGCAGGCGTAGGTAAGAAGCTGAGGCTGCGTCAGGCCGGCGCCGCCATCCGTTCCTTCGAGTCCTGCCAGCGCGAAGTAACCGCCGAGGAATGCGAAGGAAGAACCCAGAAATGCGGGAACCTTCCGCTTGGTCAGCAGGTGGAACAGCAAGGTTCCGAGTCCTGCAAAAAGAAGTGTCGTGGATACGTCCAGGCCGGTCAGCATCGGCACAAGCACCGTCGCGCCGAACATGGCAAACATATGCTGCAGACCCAGAAGTAAGGTTTTGGGTACGCCCAGCGTCTTCGCATCATAGATGCCGGTCTCCCCCAGTTTCTGATTCGTACTGTTACTCATCGTACTCTCCTCTCCCTTATGGAAAATGTATGATTCGGGTGCATAAAAATAGCCAACGGAGTTCTCCGTCGGCACCCTAATCTAATATAGTAAAACTTCTCTTTCCCGTCAACGAAACCAAGTGTAATTTTATTGCGAATTTTTCGCCGCGTGCGTACAATGAATCTGTGGGGCGGGAAGAACCTGCCCGGGACGGAGGTTTCATGAAAGAACAACTCTACACCATACCCCTGAACGATGCCGTGGCAGCCGATGACGAATGCCCCTTCTGCTTTATCGAGCGCAAGGTCACGCAGGACCTGCTCGACCAGGTCCTCGGCTCCGGGTCGACCTATATGGAAGCGGATATGCGCGATCTGACCGACCGCGCCGGCTTTTGCCGTACCCATTTCAAGATGATGTTCGACTACGGCAATACCCTCGGCAACGCCTGGATTCTCAAGACGCACACGATGCATCTGAACGAGGACTTTCACCGCGTGGCGGCCTCCTTCCGGCCGGAGCGCAAGTCCTTGCTGCAGCGCATGAAAAAGAGCGAGGATGCCCCGAATCCCATCAGCATGTTTATCCGGAAGCGCCGGGAGTCCTGCTACATCTGCGAAGAATTTGAAAAGATGTATGCGCGCTACCTCGATACCTTCTTCTATCTCTGGGAAAACGATGACGCCTTCCGTTCGAAGATCATCGGCGGCAAGGGCTTTTGCCTGACCCATTTCGGAGATCTGTGCGACGCGGCGGACGGGAAGCTCGGCGGCCGCGACCTCGAGGATTTCTACGGAACACTGCTTCCCGTGATGGAGAAAAATTTAGCCAGGCTCCATGAAGATGTCGCCTGGCTGGTGGAAAAATACGATTATCGCAACAAGGACGCGGACTGGAAGAATTCGCGGGATGCGATCCAGCGCGCCATGCAGAAATTAAAAGGCGGATATCCGGCCGACGCCCCCTACCGGCAGAACAAGTAGCTCGAGAAACCGATCCGCTTCCCGCAGGTAATTTTCCGCCAGGAACGGATCCTCCCGGGTCTGGGTGCGAAGCATCTCCTCCATCAGCCCGAAGAGGCAGTAATCCATGGCCTTCCAGAGACGGGATACATCCCCCTCGTAGACGATGGCCTTGCGATGCATATCCCGCAGGATCCCTTCCGTCTGCTCCCGTGCGGAAGCCGTAGCCTCGAGGGCTTCTTCATTTTGCTCCTTCGCTGCCACGCGCAGAAAAAGCAGCCCGTACGGATAGGTCCGAAGGATATTGGTGCACAGCTTCAGCGTCCCCTGCACGGTCTCCTGCGGAGTCTCAAAGCCGCTCTCCAGCGAGCTTCCCAGCTCCAGCTTCAGATAGCGCACCACGTAATTGTACACGAAGCGGTATGCGCCGAGCTTGGTCTCAAAATAATGGAACAGAAGTCCCTTGCTGATGCCGGCCTCCCGTACCATCTCGTCCGTAGCCGCCTGTTCATACCCGCTGACAGCGAAAACCTTCAGCACACCGTTGATGATTCGATCCTGTTTTTCCTTGCTCAGATCAAAAAATTTTTCATTCATATCTCACACTTTTATCTTTTCAAGCACTTTGAATTAAGGTAGAATAATAATGCTCTGAATAAAGAAGAAGAGCAGTTTTGATAGAAAGGGGTAATCCTATGGCGAAAAAGTTCGGTAAGGTTTTGTTCGGAACCGCATTGATCGGTGCAGCAGCTGCAGCAGCTGCCTATTTCTATTATCAGAAAAAGGACAAGGAGAGCATCTCCTTAAATGATGAAGAGCAGGATGACGAATCGGAACCGGAGCGCAATTACACTTCGCTCGGCGATGCGGTGGAAGATGCTGCCGAAGATCTGAAGGAGAAGTCGGAAGATGCTGCCGAGGATCTGAAGGATGCTGCCAAAGGCGCAGCCGACGCGGTAAAGGAGGAATTCACTCCTCTTGCTGACTCCGTGAAGGAAGCTGCGGAAGATGTGGTCGAGAATGTGGAGGAATTCTTCACGGAAGAGGACGATAAATAGCTCTCCCCGCTTACATACGAATGCTCAGGGCCGGCTTCGGAACCAACCGACGCCGGCCTTTTCTTTTATTCTCAGCCCTTTTTGGCCTCCAGGATCTGATCCTTCAGGATCCTTGCCTTATCCTTGATCCTGGCATTGGCACCTGCCATGGTCAGGATCCCCGCAATCATGCGGGATGCCACCTCATAATCCTTGAAGTAAGCAGCCAGCTCCGCAAGGAGATAATCCAGCGTCACGGAATCCATTCCCGCGATTGGAGAATCCTCCTTCTGTCTGGCCTCGAGGAAGCCGTCATAGGCCGCCCGCAGATACTCATTCTCCTGCGATTTGAGCTCCTTGATCTTGTCCGCATCCGCTTCCCCGCTGCCCTCGAGCGCTTCCTGATAGGATCTCAGCACCCAGGCCGTCTTAAGGCAGATGAACGCACGCTCGCTGAGTCTGCACTTCTTGACCACCGCATTCGCGAGGGCCAGCTTGTAACGCTCCAGCGCCTGATCAAAGCCGTAGGTGTCTCCGACGTACTTCGTGAGAATGACATTCTTGCTGATATTGTCCCGGATCAGCCGTGCCTGCGCATCGATCAGGCCGTCAAAATACCGGCTCAGCGCCGCATAGCCGCAGTTCGGGCACAGGATCACATCGTATTTTTCCGCGGCGATCCCCTCATAGCGGGGACGAAGCGCGAAATCGATCCCCAGGAGCTTGGACTTGCCGGTCTTCATTACCTTGGCCGTAAATTCCTTCCGGCACACCTTGCAGGTGAAGCTCTTGTCATAGACAAGATCCTTCTCAAGCACCTTCGGAATCTCCACCTTCTTCTGGGCGGGGCGCTCCGGAGTGTTGTCCTTTTTCTCTTCATCCGCGAGCACGTCCGCGCTCTTCAGGGAACCCAGTCCCAGCTGCTCCAATCCATCCAATAATCCGGCCATACTTACCTCATTTCTGGCTATCCTCTGCCTTCGGCAGTACAAAAGAACTCTTGAGGGAAACGATGCGGTTAAATACCGGCGCGCCTTCCTTCGAATCCTTATAATCCACGGTGAAAAATCCCTGACGCACAAACTGGAAGCTCTCGTAGGCCTTCGCTCCCGCCAGGGACGGCTCGAGCTTGCAATGCTCCAGAACCGTCAGCGAGTGGGGATTCAGGTTCAGATTCCCTTCCTCGTCATAGACTCCCTTTTCCTCGTCCACAATGTTCTCGTAGAGCCGCACGGTGGCATCCGCTGCCGTAGCCGCAGCCACCCAGTGAATGGTTCCCTTGACCTTGCGGCCGTCGGGGCTGTTGCCGCCTCTCGTCGCGGGATCGTAGGTGCAATGCACCGTGGTCACTCTGCCCTCCGCGTCCTTCTCAAAGGAGGTAGCGGTGACAAAATAAGCATTCATCAGGCGGACCTCATTGCCCGGGAACAGGCGGAAGTATTTCTTCGGAGGCTCCTCCATAAAGTCGTCGCGCTCGATGTAGAGCTCTCTTCCGAAGGGAACCATGCGGCTTCCGAGCGCTTCGTTTTCCTGGTTGTTCAGGACTTCCAGCTCTTCGGTCTGTCCCTCGGGATAATTGTCGATCACGAGGCGGATCGGATCCAGGATCGCCATCATGCGGGGCACCTTCGGCTTTAAATCCTCGCGGATGCAGTACTCCAGCGCCGCGTAATCCGCGGAAGCCTGGGACTTCGAGATACCGCACAGATCCACAAACATGCGGATGGACTCCGGCGTGAAGCCTCTGCGGCGAAGCGCCGCGATGGAGACCAGTCTGGGATCATCCCAGCCGTCCACGGTGCCGCTCTCCACAAGCTTCTTGATATAGCGCTTGCCGGTAACGACATTGGTCAGATACATCTTCGCAAATTCGATCTGACGGGGCGGATGCGGGTACTCGAGTTCTCTCACCACCCAGTCGTAGAGCGGTCTGTGATCTTCGAATTCCAGCGTGCAGAGGGAGTGCGTGATCCCCTCGATGGCGTCCTCGATGGGATGCGCGAAATCGTACATCGGATAGATGCACCAGCGGTCGCCGGTATTGTGATGCGTCATGTGCGCCACGCGGTAGATGGCCGGATCGCGCATATTGATATTCGGGGAAGCCATGTCGATCTTCGCACGCAGCACTTTCTCGCCGTCCGCATATTTTCCGTCCTTCATCTCCTCGAAGAGACGAAGGTTCTCTTCGACGCTGCGGTCCCGGTTCGGGTCATTTTTGCCCGGCTCCTCAAAGCTGCCGCGGTACTCGCGGATCTGGTCCGCGTTCAGGTCGGACACATAGGCCTTGCCCTTCCGGATGAGCTTTACCGCGCCCTCATACATCTGTTCAAAATAGTCGGAGGCAAAAAAGAGGCGATCCTCCCAGTCGGCGCCGAGCCATTTGACATCCGCCTTGATCGACTCGACGAATTCGATCTTCTCCTTGGTCGGATTCGTATCGTCGAAGCGAAGGTTGAATTTTCCGCCATACTCCTGCGCCATTCCGTAATTGAGCAGGATGCTCTTGGCATGTCCGATATGCAGATATCCGTTGGGCTCCGGCGGGAAGCGGGTCTGTACATGATCGTACACCCCCTCCGCGAGATCCTTGTCGATCTCCCGCTCTATAAAATGTCTGGCTTTCTTTTCTTCTTCACACATGCCTCAATAATCCTCCAAATAATTATCCTTGAAATCCTGCGCGCGCTCCACGTAAATGTGGTGAAGGTCGTAGGCGTCCACGACGAGAAAATCGCCGGTCTGTCCGATGTAATAACGGTCCTCGTTCCATTCGGGAAAAACTTTTACGTTCTTTGTAAGCTGCTTGCCATACACCTGGAAATGCGATCTGGGTCTGCAGACGGATGCATATTCCAGAAGATGCAGGGCTCTCCCTTCGGTCCAGCAGTGCAGGATCGGATCTCCCTTTCGCAGATACCGGGCCGGTACCTTTTCCTCGGCCGGCTCTAAGCAGAACTGGAAGCGCTTCTCCGGAATCACGTGGACCGTGCCGCTTCGTTCGATGATCAGATAATCATCCGCGTGCAGCACGAGGTCATCCGATGCATCGGGGAAGTTCAGGGTGACCGTTTCCTCTTCTCCCCGGATCAGCCGGTCCGCACGCACATAGC
>JAFYEE010000173.1 GCA_017544405.1 Lachnospiraceae bacterium | reverse complement strand
TCTGTACCGTGATTTTTCCCATAATATCCATAACCCCTTTCCGAACGTCTCACTCGTTTTTCTTTTTCGATGCATAGCGGATGTCCAGATCCACATTGCCGGAGATGCCGTCCACCGAACCGCGGGACGTGTACTGCCACATGTGATAGTACCCGGTGTACAGCGGCGAGCTGCGATACTCCGCCAGCCAGGTCTCAAAGGCATCCAGCCGGGAAGTCTCCAGATTGTGGTAGAACCAGTTGCGGCTGGCATAGACACCGGCGTCATATCCGGCGCTCACCACCGTCCGGCAGAAGGCTTCGCAGACCTTTGTCCGCGTCTCCTTGTCGATCCCGTCCGCGCGGCCGTTTCCTCCGGCACCCTCCGTGTCGATATAGATCGGCAGATCCGGAGCGTATTCCCGCACCAGGGACACCGCCGCCGAGGCTTCTTCCACCGCCTCCGCTTCCGTCACCGCCTGGGTGAAGAAATACACACCCACCTTCAGTCCGGCCTCTTTCGCTCCGGCGATATTCTGTACAAAATAAGGATCCACCACCAGCGCGCCCGTCTTGGAACCGCGGTAACCGCAGCGGATGATGGCAAATTCCACACCGTCCTGTGCCACGCGCTTCCAATCGATCTCGCCCTGCCATTTCGAGACATCGATCCCGGCCATCGTGCGGTTGTCACTCGGCTGCAGATCCACGATCTCCGTCTCGTCCGCGTCATCGATGGCATCCGAAATCTCCGTATCCTCCGCGCGGGGCTCTATCTCATCCTCGGTGTGCAGCAGAAGGGAGATGTCCGGGATCACAACATATTCCACCCGGTCCTTCACCTTCACCTTCGTCGCGGTCGCGGGGACCTTGAAGCCTTCGATCGGAAGGAGCTCCACGCGGTAATCCCCCGCAGCAAGCTCTCCCATGTACAGCAGACCGTCCTCGTCGAGATCCTTGTAATCGGAGCTTTTGGCATTGCTGTCCGTCAGGCGCACATAGAAGGTCTGCCCCGTCACAAGCTCCCCTTTGATATCCACGATCTGGACCCGCAGGTCCTTCTCGACGGAGGTCGTGATGATGGACAGATGATTGCTGGTATCCTGCGGACTGCGCCTTGCATCCTCCTCGGGATCGAAGAAATCGGGATCCCACAGAAAGGCAGACAGATCCGTCCCCAGACGATGCGGGTCATCGGCGGCAGCGTCCGCCGGAGCGCTCTCCTCCTCCGTGCCCGTCGTCTGCGGCGCAGCGTGCCTCCGATGAAAATACCCGTTGGAATAGAGTACCGCCAGAGCCACCAGCAGGATCACCGCCACCGACCCTGCAAGGGCCAGGCCTTTCAGCTTAGAGTCCATTCGCTACCTCGACCAGATATTTTCCGTAATCCGTCTTCATCAGCGGCTCCGCCAGTTTCAGAAGCTGCTCCCGGTCAATGAAACCGCGCTTATAGGCGATCTCTTCGATGCAGGAGATATAGAGTCCCTGCCGCTTCTGGAACATGCTGACAAAATCCGCCGCCGCCAGAAGCATGTCATGATTGCCCGTATCGAGCCATGCAAAGCCGCGCCCCAGTGTTTCCACGTGCAGCGTTCCCCTGCTTAAGTACTCGTTGTTGATGCTCGTGATCTCGATCTCTCCGCGGGCGGAGGGCTTCACATTGGCCGCGATCTCCACCACATCGTTGTCATAGAAATACAGTCCGGGCACCGCATAATTACTCCTGGGCTTCTCGGGCTTCTCCTCGATGGAGATGGCCGTTCCGTTCTCGTCGAATTCCACGACACCGTACTCTCGCGGATCCCGCACATAGTATCCGAAGATCGTGGCCCCAACCTGGCTCTCCGTGCGCTTTGCGACCTCGCGCAGCACTTTGGAAAAGCTCTGCCCGTAGAAGATATTGTCCCCCAGAACCAGCGCCACCGCATCGGAGCCGATAAATTCCCGCCCGATGATAAAAGCGTCCGCCAGTCCGCGGGGCTGCTCCTGCACCGCATAGGAGAAGGTCATGCCCAGCTGCGTGCCGTCGCCGAAAAGCTCCTCGAAGACGGGGAGATCCCGCGGCGTGGAGATGATCAGCACTTCGCGGATGCCCGCCAGCATCAAAGTGGAAAGCGGATAATAGATCATCGGCTTGTCATAGACCGGCATGATCTGCTTGGAAATCGCCTTGGTGAGCGGATAAAGTCTCGTGCCGCTGCCACCTGCCAGAATGATTCCTTTCATGTTCTTCTCCTTATCTGTTCTGATACATGTCCTCGTAGTACTTCTGATAGTCTCCACTGGTGACATTCGCCATCCAGTCCGCATGATCGAAATACCAGGCGATCGTCCGGCGGATGCCCTCCTTGAACATGGTCTCGGGCTCCCAGCCGATCTCCGATTTGATCTTGTCCGGAGCGATGGCATAGCGTCTGTCATGTCCCTTGCGGTCGGTGACATAGGTGATCAGGTCACGGCTCACCAGCTTCTTTCTCGGATCGGAATCCGGAAGCATCTCCTGCAGCGTATCGATGATCGTGTAGATGATCTCGATGTTCTGCTTCTCATTGTGACCGCCGATATTGTAGGTCTCAAAGAGTCTTCCCTGCTCCTGCACCATGTCGATCGCCTTCGCGTGATCCTCGACATAGAGCCAGTCACGGACATTCTTGCCGTCGCCGTACACCGGGAGCTTCTTGCCCTGCAGCGCATTGTTGATGATCAGCGGATCGGCTTCTCGGGGAACTGGTAAGGGCCGTAATTGTTCGAGCAGTTCGTGATGTTGGCCGGGAAATGGTAGGTATCCATATAGGCCTTCACCAGCAGATCCGAGCTGGCCTTGCTCGCGGAGTAAGGACTGTGCGGATCGTAGGGCGTGGTCTCATAGAAAAAGGCGGTGTCATCGTCGGGAAGGCTGCCGTAAACCTCGTCCGTGGACACGTGCAGGAATTTCTTACCCTCGGGATAGGTGCCGTCCTCCCGCTCCCAGGCCGCGCGCGCGCAGTTGAGCATGACGGCGGTGCCGAGCACATTGGTCTGTACGAAGACCTCGGGATTTTTGATGGAGCGGTCCACATGACTCTCCGCCGCAAAATGTACCACGCGGTCGATGTCATTTTCCGCAAAGATCCTGCCGATGGCCTCCTTGTCGCAGATATTCGCGCGGACGAAAGTGTAGTTCGGAAGGTTCTCGATGTCTTTGAGATTCTCCAGATTGCCGGCGTAGGTCAGGGCATCCACATTGATGATGCGGATCTGATCGCCGTACTTTCGCAGCATGTAATGAATGTAATTGGAGCCGATAAAACCGGCCCCTCCGGTGACTAGATAGGTTCTCATTTTTCCTCCTTCCATGTGCCGCCAAAGCGGCAAACAGGTCCATGGTTACTCCGGGACGTCTCCCGTTTACGATCTTCAGTATAAAAGGTGCCCTAAGGTCACCTTCAAGTGTTTTTTTCGAAAGATTTCTTAAGAATTCTCCGGGCCTGTGGTCAGGAGCGCACCGCGCGGAAAAATCCCGCTTCCTTCGTCACCCGGAAGCCCTTCCCCATCCGCGTCTTCAGGAAGGTGCGGAAGTCATTGTAGCGCTCGGAGATGTAGGGATTCTGATTGCCGTGGCAGGACAGGATGTAGGCGATCAGCGGCTCCGCCTCGGTCACCAGCAGCGCATCCTCATACTCGGTCCAGGAGATCTCCCGGAAAAAGGGACGCAGCAGCGCTTCCCCGTTCTCCTTGCCGAAGCGCTCGTAAAGATTCTCCGCGGCCAGCACGATGCGGTCGTCAAAATCCGACACCAGGCGGCTGATTTCCTGCATATGGTGCCGCCCGTAGGAGCTGCAGACCAGGGTGCCCCCGGGGCGCAGCACACGCCGCAGTTCGGAAAGCGCGCGGGGGATGTCCTCACAGTAAAAGAGCACGTAATTGGCCACCACCAGGTCGAAGCTCTCATCCGCAAAGGGAAGCTCCTGCACATCGCACGCGAGGAAGGAAAAACGCCGGTCGCTGATGCTTCGCCGCACGTCCCGCAGCATCCCGTCGGAGATATCCGTCATCATGATCCGGACCTCCTGCGGGAGATCCCCTGTGCGCTCCGCCCAGAGCGCCCCGTTGCCGCAGCCGACCTCCAGCACCTGCTGCCCCTCCCGCAGATCCAGATTGCGAAAGAGCCAGGGAAACCACCCCTCCCGGTTTTCCGAGTAGAGGCTGTGCAGGGAGATGCGCGCCGAGATATTGGACGCGTTTTTGTATTGATTTTTCAGGCTCGTCTCCATCTCCGTCATATGGATCAGATCGAGCATCTTCTCCCAGTCGATGGCATGCTCCTGCGAGATCTCGCGGATCGTCTCCCGGATCGTCCGCTCCACGAGCTGCAGCTGCTCGATCCGGTCCTCCACCATTTTCAGCTGCAGATTCAGAGAGCTTCCCATCAGGCGGTAATCCGTATCCCCGATCGTCATCTCGCGGATGTCCCCCAGGGAAAACCCGAGGAACTTGAGCAACAGGATCTGCTGAAGCCTGGCAAAATCGTCATCCGTGTAGAACCTCGCCCCCGACTCCGTCACCAGCGAAGGGCGCAGGATATCATGCGCATCGTAGTAGCGCAGCGTCTTCTTGGTGATGTGCGCCCGTCCTGCAAAATCCCCCGAAGAATAGTACCCTTCCCGCTTCATGCCTTTAGTCCTCCTGCGGAATCCCATCCCTGTAATAGTTGATGAAATAGACCAGCCGGTCGGCCAGAAGCTCCCGGCCCTTCTGGTTGATGTGGATATTGTCCGTCAGGTACTCCGAAGCATTGTTGCAGTTAATGCTGTGGAAATAATTGTCCACATAGGATACCCCCAGCCGGTCCGCGCTCACACTGTACTCCCAGAGCGCGTAATCCGAGGGCTTTCCGTAGGAATTGGACCGAAGCTCCGCATCGGAATAGCTCCCGTCCTCCTCCACATAATAGGCGTAGGTGGGTCCCATCACGATAAAGCGGATGTTCGGATAATACACGCGCAGCAAAACCACCGTATCCCCGAGGGATCCCACGTAGGAAGTGGGGTTCTGGAAATCGTTGTCATAATGGATCGGACGGTCCAGGAAATAATCCGTCAGATCGTAGAAGATCACGCACACGTCCACATCATTTAAGTCCACGCTCATCAGATTGTCATAGGCGAGCTGTCCGTCCGGAGGCGCCGCGTCCCCGAGGGCCTCTTCCACTTCCGCCGGGAACTGGGCCGTCGTCCCGTCCAGGGCATTCATGATGATCCAGTACGGAATGAAGGCATCCATCGAATTGATCTTCGGATACACGCGCTCCTCGGTCGCTGCCTGGTAGGAGCCCGTCACCGCACAGTTGATCACCCTGGCTCCGGTCTTCTTCGCGATCAGATTGGCGAGTCCGTCCTCGCTGTCGCGGTCGTCCGCAAAGGGGGAATTGCCGAAGAGCAGGATCGTGTCCACCTCCTGCTTTACCAGATATCCGTCCGCGTCCAGCAGCGGCATGATATTGTCGAAGGAGTCCGCCGCGACCTCCTCCTCCTCTCCCGTGATCACGGAGCGCAGGTCCACAAAGCTGCCCGTCTGCCGGATCCGGATCACGATCACCCCTACGATCAGGACAAACAGCGCCAGGAAGATCAGGTGGAACACGTTGAAATGCCGCAAAGGCTCGGCTTCCGCTTCCGTTTCTCCCTCGAGATCGATCATGTCAAGGCCTTCCGGCAGATTCTCTTCCGTCGTTTGATTTTTCTTTTTTCTGTCCCTTTGATCCGCCATAATACTCCCGAAAAATCTTCTCAATCCGTCCCGAGGTCGAACACATCGGTCCGGTAGATCGTATAGCCGTCCACCCGCTTCCACTCGGGGTACCCGGCCCTCGCAAGACTTCCTTCCATCGCCCGGTCCTCCGGCAGGATGATGTAGTGGCAGACATACCGCGTCGCCAGAGCGCCGAGCCTCTCCGCATCGATCACTTCCCGCTCCATCTCCCGCGCGATCTCGTGATGCGAATTGTACTCCTCCAGCAGCACATCCCGCCCGTAGGGCATGCAGACATACGGCGTGTACTGCCGGACAAACTGCAGGAATTCATCCGGAAAGATCGCCATCACCTCACGCCCCGGCACCGTGATGGCATCGCAGACATCCACCACATAGCCCGGCATGTGAGCCGCATTTTCCGCCCGGTGCACATAGGGGCTCGCATAGATCAGACTCCCGCTGACCACAAAAAGAAGGACCACCAGCACCGGCACCGCCCTGCGAAAACGCCCCTTCGCCTGCTCCGAGAGCATCACTCCGGCATAGCCCAGCGTCAGCGTCACCGGAAGGAGCCAGAGCAGACGGTAATAGATCTCCTCGCCCCCGAAGCGCAGGAAAAGCGCGGAAAGCCAGGGCTGAAAATACAGGGCCAGAAGTACGGCCGGCACGTAGACAAAAAGGCACCGCCGCTCCCGGTTCTTTTCACGGAAAAAGAGAAAGACCACCGCCGCCAGATACAGGACGAAAAGAAGTCCGGTACCGGTATATTCCCGATATAAGCCTGTGATTGTATGCCACATGAATCTTCCTCACACCAGATACAGATACAAAAGCGCATCCGCCACCGGCGGCAGCGCGGCCAGAAGGAAGGCCGGAAGGTGCCGCACGCTCCGGTACATGACCGCACTGCACACGAAGGATACCCCCAGAAGCAGAAGGGACAGCGCCGTACCCAGCACGGAGCAGAGGCAGGCGGAAAGCGTCACCGCGGTCATCGCAAGGGCCGGAAGGAGCAGCGGAAAGCGTCCGAAGGCAGATTTTTTCCTGCGCTCCCCCATCCGTTCCAGCAGCAGATAAATCAGAAAAAGCAGCATCGGCAGCACCAGATTCGCCAGCGCCGCCTTGCCCTGGCGGCTTCTCGCCACCAGAAAATTCTCCGGGGTCTGCACGGACGTATTTCCGAAGAAGATCAGCACCTGCACAAAGATCAGAAAAAGCGGAAGAAGGTCCGCGCGCTTTTTCAGGATCACCCGCCCGACCAGCGCGTACAGCGCCGTCGTCATGGCCATCAGTACGGGCGGCACCGCGACATGCGCGATGGTCACGCAGGGCACGCCGGACAGAAAGCTTAAAATGCTCAGATACATCGGGAAGGGGGCCATGCTGTAGCGCAGGTTCAGCTCCCCGCTGCTGCCCGTATAGGCCACGCCCCGGTACATATAGCCGGAGGTCGCCGCCTGGGTCGCCGTCGAGACATAAAAGGCATCGTCTCCGTCCCGGTACGTAAGGACGAAGGCCAGCACCATCTGCACAAGGAAAAGCAGCGCAAAGATCGCCCAGCAGATCCGGGCCGTCCGTTTCGCTCCTTCCGTCTCCGCCTTCGGATCCTCCGGCAGGATTTCGAGGAAGAAACCGCCTTCGCCGCGTGCTTTTTTCTGCGAGGCCCACATCAGGGTCCCGGCACAGATCCCCAGCACCGCCAGCACCGCTGCTCCCGCCGTCCAGTATTTTGCCAGAAGAAACAGGGATTCCTCCCGCAGGATCATCGGAAGCGCCAGCACGTGCAAAAGGCCAAACAGCAAAAGCTCCCCGAACACCCAGGAAAAGAGAAGGCTCCAGACCGGCTTATACTCTTTCAGCAGTCCCCTGCCCATCGGAAGCCCCGCCGCCAGCGGCAGCAGAAACTCCAGAAGTCCCAATATCAGAACTTGCCTCAGCATACGCACTTGCTCCCATCATGATTCCCGCGATCCAGAGCGCGGTCACAAAAATCACCGTCTTGTAATCCTGCATGCCGCACCCCTGCAAAAGTACCCAAAGCGCAAGGCCTGCAAGGAGAAGTCCCAGAGCCGCGGCAAACCCGTGTCCGCGCAGCCTCTCCTTCTCCGCTTCCGGCTGCTCCGACGGCTTACGCCCGGCCCGATGCGTGCCTTCCGACCTGCGAAGCAGCAGCGCGCAGACATGCTGCAGCGCGCCGATCAGCGCGGCCAGGGCAAACCACCAGTTCCCGTAATCCATGTAATAAGCGGAAAGGACCGGCGTCTGGCGCTTCATGACATCAAAATTGCGGATCGCATAGCTCTCATAGCCGTACCCGCGCAAAAGAAGCGCTGTCACAGGAGGCGGACAAAGAATTCCCGCGAGGTCGATCTTCAGGGCCCGGAGCAGATCCGTCCGATAGTACCGGACCGACTCCCGCGTGATCTCACGGTAGAGCTCCTGCGCCCGTTCGGTTCCCAGACTGCTCTCCAGGGCAGGCTCCAGCAGGCGCTTTACATTGTCCGGATAGAGATAGACCTGATACAGGATCTCCTCCCCGAGCTCCTCCTTCAGACACTCCGGCCATCTGGAGGGATTGCCGAGCATGCCGCTCCAGGCCACGCGGTCAAAAAGCATCGTGGTAAGGCTCTTCTCCGGCCTGGCATACAGTCCCTTTTCCTGCGTCAGACTCCCCATGCCGAGGATCAGTCCAGATAGAGCAGCAGGATCACGCCCGGATAGAGCAGCTGCCATTTTTTTCCCGGCTTCATGCGCGAGCACATGACCCCCAGAAGCACCAGCAGGGGCAGCAGACCCAGATACAGATACTCGTATGCGCAGAGGGACAGAAGCAGCCACAAAAGCCCCGCCAACGCCATGTCCCCGGCAGCCGCCTTCCCGCGCAGGGTATACTGCTCCGGCAGCGGGATCAGCCGGCGAAAGCTCCGGCAGAGCGCTCCTGCATAGAGCATCAGAAGACTTGCGATCACGGAGTAGGGAAGCACCGCCAGATGACATTGCATCATGTGCGGGAAGGTCAGGATCACCAGACTCCCCCACAGGCACGCGCCCACCCTTCCCCGGAAAAAGCGGAGGCTCCGTAGCAGATAAAAGCCCGCAAAAAGCGCGAGGATCAGCTGGATCAAATACATCAGCATGTACCAGGTCCTCGGCGAAGAGGCCCCGATCACACGCATCAGAAGAAGCACGGACGGGTACAGAACTCCGGTATAATCGTCGACGCGCAGCGTACTCGAGACCTGCACCTGAAAGACGGTCTCCCCGAACATCTGAAGGAACGGGAAATTCCGCACCATCCAGACCAGGCCGAATCCGATCTGCACCGTGAAGCCTATGAAGAGCAGCCAGCCCGTAAGGCTGACGATCCCCCGGCTTTTATGCATAGAAAGCCTTCACCTTCTCGATGATATACTCCGTCTGCTCCGGCTTCAGGCCGTAATACATCGGGAGACGCAGCAGGCGCTCGCTTTCCTTCGTCGTATACTCATCCGCTCCGTGGAAGCGCCCGAAGCGCTGTCCGGCCGGAGCCGTGTGCAGCGGAATGTAATGGAAGACGGAAAGGATCTCGTTTGCCTTCAGATGATTGATCAGCTCCGTGCGCTCCGTGATATCCTTTGTCTTGATGTAGAACATATGCGCATTGTGCACGCAACCTTCCGGAACCACCGGCAGCTCGATGCGTCCGTCCTGTGCCAGACCCTGCAGCCCCTCATAATAGTGGTTCCAGGTGGCCATGCGGTCCTCCGCGATGGTGTCCGCCACCTCGAGCTGGGAATAGAGATAAGCCGCATTCATGTCGCTGGGCAGATAGGAGGAACCCTGATCCATCCAGGTGTATTTGTCGATCTGGCCGCGGTAATACTTGCTGCGGTTGGTTCCCTTCTCGCGGATGATCTCCGCGCTTTCGATCATCTCCGGATCCCGAATCAGGATCGCTCCGCCCTCGCCGGCGCTGTAATTTTTCGTCTCATGGAAGCTGAGCGCTCCGAAGTCGCCGAAGGTGCCCAGCGCACGCCCCTTGTAAGTGGACATGATGCCCTGCGCCGCGTCCTCGACCACCTTCAGATGATGGCGTGCGGCGATGTCCATGATCGTATCCATCTCGCAGCTGACCCCGGCATATTGCACGGGAGCGATCACGCGGGTGCGGTCCGTGATGGCGTCCTCGATCTTGCGCTCATCGATGTTCATCGTATCGGGCCGGATGTCCACAAAGACAGGCACTGCGCCGCGCAGCACGAAGGCGTCCGCGGTGGATACAAAGGTGTACGCAGGCATGATGACCTCATCGCCCGGCTTTACATCGCACAAAAGCGCGCCCATCTCCAGCGCGTGGGTGCAGGAGGTGGTGAGCAGGGCCTTGGCGGTCCCGGTCTTCTTCTCCAGCCACTCATTGCACTTTTTCGTGTAGGGGCCGTCTCCGCAGATCTTCTGATTGCGCACGCACTCCTGAATATACCCCATGGCAGTCTCCACATAGGGAGGCACATTGAAATTAATCATGCTTTTTCCAAGCTCCTTTCACCTGTTCGGGAAGATTCCCGGTAATCTCGCGAATAATATAACGGGGACGGCCCTTGACCTCCTCGTAGATCCGGGCAATGTAATGCCCGAGGATTCCCAGACTCAGCATCAGTGCACCGCCGACCAGCAAAATCAGCAGGATGACGGTCGTAAAGCCCGTGGCCGCATTGCCCATGCAGAAACGCACCAGCGTCTGCACGCCCAGGACCAGACTGAAGACCAGAAAGAGCCAGCCCAGCCAGGTGACGATCTGCAGAGGAAGGGTGCTGAAGGAGGTCGCATTGCGGACGGCATACCGGACCAGGCTCTTCAGGCTCCACTTGCTCCTGCCGTACCGGCGCTCCTGCACCTCGTAGGTCACCTTCTCCGTGCGAAAGCCCACCCAGAAGCTCAGCGCCCGGAAAAAGGTATTGCGCTCCGGGAGCTCCAGAAGGGCTGCAACCACCTTGCGGTCGAGCAGCTTGTAATCCGAGGAGGCATTCATGTCCATCCGGATCAGGCGGCTCATCACCTTGTAGAAAAGTCCCGCGGAGAGCTTATAGCCGAGGGATTCCCTGCCGCGGCTGCTCTTGATCCCCTCGACGACTTCCGCGCCGCCTCTCCACTTCCCGACCATCTCGGGCAGCACTGCGGGCGGATGCTGCAGATCGCAGTCCATCACGACGACGGCATCTCCCGCCGCCAGCTCAAGCCCCGCGAAGATTGCGGCTTCCTTGCCGAAATTCCGGGAAAATTCCGCTCCCTTGACATGGGGATTCCTCCCCGCCACGCGGAGGATTTCCTCATAGGTGCCGTCGGTGGATCCGTCACTGACAAAGAGGATCTCATAGTCCTCCTCCAGGGGCTCTAAAACCTTCGAAAGCTCCTCCACAGCCGGAGCGATATTCTCCTTTTCATTGTAGGCCGGCAAAACGACCGAAAGTAAGGCCATACATCCTCCCATGCCGCTCCTGCGGCATCACCATTTATTTTCCGTCTTCACATACAGGATCCCGTCCACCACGCGGACACTGTCCGGTCCGGGAAAGCTGTCCATCTGCCGGTAGACATCGGAGTAATAGATCTCCGTCACATCCTCCACGGGCAGGAAATTCAGCGTCGCTCCCAGATAGTTCCGGAAGAAGGCCTCGTAATTGGCTCCGGTGTATACCAGATAGTCTCCGCTCAGTCCGATCATGTTTTCCGTGACATCGCCCGTAAGATCCGTCAGCGGGAAGCTTTCGTCCCCGACGACTCCGATGATGGCGACGGGCATGCCCTGCTCATATCCGGGGGTCTGCTCGATGCGGTCCAAAAGCCGCAGGCAGTAGGCGTAGGTTTTCTCGTATTTCTTCTGAAGATTGGAATATCCGATATTGTCCGCGAGCCCGTAGCAGAAAATGAGCACCGCGGCCGCTATGGTCAGCACCATTCCCGGAAGGAGGCTCTTTGGGCCGGCACCGATTCCTTCTCCCTCCGGCCTGCTGCCGAGATATCCGACCGCCAGAACGGGCAGCAGGATCCAGACGTAGCGCATGATCAGGTGGTAATTGACCGAGGGCGTGATCAGCAGGATCACATTCATCGAAAGGGGCAAAAGCACGCAGGCAAGCACTGCAGATACGTAAAAAAGCGGCTTTTTCAAAAGGCCTTTACGGGTGGCATTTCGCACGATCACGTAAAGTGTCAGCGCCAGAAGGATCCCCAGCGCCAGCGCCGCAAAACCGTTCGGAGCCAGGATCTTCCCCTTCAGGGTAAAGTGGAGGAAATCCCGGTAGATGCCCGGGATACTCTGCAGCATGCTTCCGAGCCCCCGTCCGCCTTCGATCCCGCTGATGCCCTGGTAGGTATCGAGCTCCTTGCCCTGAATGGCCAGCAGAATGCGCAGCAGCACATAATAGAGCACCGCGCCCCCCGCTCCCATCCCCGCATAGCGAAGCGCAAGGCCCAGCTTTTGCTTCGAAGAAGTAAAGGCGTCCGTTTCCGCAAAGGCGATCAGCAGCCGGTAGAGGCACAGCACGATCGCAAAGGACAGATAGGCCTGATAGGTGCCGAGGCTGAAGGCCAGGCAGACCGCGCCGATCACCGGCCCCGCTTTTTTCTTCGGGACCCACCAGACGGCCCATACGGCGAGCAGGAGCCCTAACATGTATCCGTCCAGCGTAAATACATAGGCAAAGGTGGAGGCGAGCGCCGGGAAAGCGGCGAGAAGCGCCCCGATCAGTGCCCCGCTCGTCCGCTCCTTCACACCCGTCAGATCCGCCAGCAGCCCCGCCGTAAGCGAAAGGAAGCACAGTCCCAGGAGCCCGATCACCCAGGGCACCGTAAAATAGGACGAGATCCCGCAGGCGATCATCAGAAACCAGCGGCCGGAGGTGACCATGTTCTGGTCAAAATACATGCTGCCGAGGCCGTCATGGTTCGGAATGTCGCGGACCATCGCCGGAAGATGCACGAGCAGCCCCGTGAAAAATGCCGCAAGCACCGCCGCGCGCACCGTGGCCGGTATTCTTTTTTTCAAAGATTCAAACCAGATATCCATAGTTCAGGTCGTCCATTTCTCCATGGCCGCGCTCCCGGAAAGGGCGGCGTCCTCATTGGAAATACGTCCGCAGCTCCTCTGTCAGCTTCTGAGCGATCAGCTCCCGTCCCAGATCTCCGGGATGCATCCCGTCCACGGTGTAGGTATACCAGTCCTCCGCCGCCTTGGACGGATAGGCATCCCAGAGCGAGATCCAGCCGGTTTCGTATTCCTCGGCCATCTCCCGCTGCACCCGGGCATATTCCGGCAGCGTGCCGTGGCCGAAATCCCGCTGCTCCGCCGTCGTTCCTTCCTCCGGATACCAGACATACGGTGCGCTCACCAGCACGATCCGAAGCTCCGGATAGTGCTCCTTAAGGCTTTCGATGACCCGGCGGAGCGCCCCGCGGTAATTGTATTCCGCCTCCGCATGCGCCTGATTCTTCGGATCGTCCAGCGGTACCCCGCCCTGATAATCGTTGAGCTGATGCCCAATCAGGAGGACTTTGACCCCCGTAAAATCAATGCTCTCCAGCTCCTGAAGACGCTCCGGGTAATAATCGGTCGCATTCTGCCGGATCCTTGCGCTCTCCTGCACGCGAAAATCCCCGGTAACAACCGCCTGCGCCAGCGCCGACATACAGAAAAGATCCCCGGTGTAGGACAGTCTCCCGTCCGGATCCCGGTAGCACAGACCCGTTCCGCCAAAGCTGACATCACTGACCTCGATCTGCAGCGCCTCCGCGATCTTGTGCCCCACGGAGTCCTCGCTCCGGCAGGAAGCGAAAATGCTGTCCCCCATGATCACAAGGTCCGGCGTCATCGTCCCTTTCGCAAGCGCCCGCCTTTCGCTGCGAAGGAAGCCTCCGCCGAAGATGGCGCCGAAGACCAGCAGGGCCAGGAGAAGATATACGATTTTTTTCCTTTTCTCCAAATGAAAGATCCTCCCCGAGCCTCCGCTCTGCCGCGCCGCGAATGCCGGTCCGCCTCCGGCCGGCTTCACCTTTCGGCGGTGATACCGCCTTCCTCCACGCGGAAGACCATATCGCATTTTTCGATCGTCTGCAGACGGTGCGCGATGATGATCAGCGTCTTACGCCCCTGGAAGCGGTTAATGGATTCCATGATGGCTGCCTCAGTATCCCCGTCCAGCGCGGAGGTCGCTTCATCCAGCACCAGCACCTCCGGATCGTGGTACAGCGCACGCGCGATGCCAATGCGCTGTCTCTGCCCGCCGCTCAGACGGATGCCGCGCTCTCCGATGCCGGTCTCCAGTCCTTCCGGCAGCGAGCGGACGAAATCGTCCAGCTGCGCTTCCTCCAGCACCTCCCAAAGGCGCTTCTCATCGATCTCCTCCTCCGGCACGCCGAAGGCGATGTTGCGGCGGATCGTATCGTCGAGCATGAAGATCATCTGCGGGATATAGCCGATATTTTTCAGGAATGCGCGGTAATTCTCCTTCGTGTCCTTCCCGTCGGCGTAGATGCTTCCGCTCTGCGGGATCAGGAGTCCTAACAGGATATCGATGATCGTGCTCTTGCCGGCCCCGGAAGTTCCCACGATCCCTACCGACGCGCCGATGGGGATCGTCAGGTTCGCCTTTTCAAAAATCTTCTTCTCCGTCCCGGGATAGGCATAGGTGATGTCCCGCAGCTCTATCTTCTCATGGACCTTCAGGCGCTCCAGCTTCGGATCGGCGAAGGACATGTCCACCTTCTGCCCGCTGATCTCGTCCTGGAGATGATCGCTGACATTCATGAAAAACGGCTCAAAATAGGCCATGGAATTGATCTGGTTGTTGATCCGGTTCACGGCGGGAAGCAGCACAAACGCGCCCGCGGCGAGGGTTGCAAAGACGGAGAGCATATTTTCCGTGGAGGATCCCGTTCCGACGAGGAACATCATATAGCCCACCATGGTGATCACGCAGGCCGTCTCCATGAGGAGCTTCGGGATCGAATTGTACAGGCTGTAATGCTGCACGGCATTCACATAGCCCTGTCCGCATTCGCGGTAGCGGTCGACAAAGTACTGCTCCTTGCCGAAGATCTTGACCTCCTTGATCCCCTGCACCGTCTGGGAGATCCACTTGAAGAGGCCGCTGTAGTAGTCCTGGTTCTCCTGTCCGGCGCGGTACATGATCGGCTTTAAGACCTTCTTGATCAGAAGCATCAGAAGGATCATCACGACCGCCAGCAGGATCGTCATCACGCCGCTCTGCATCAGACAGTAGACAGCCACGCACAGGCTGACCACACCGTCGGAAACGAGCTGCAAAATGGCCAGGATCAGCGCGTACATATTGTTGACATCCGAGGTGATGCTGCGCTGCACCACGGCCGTATCCGCGTTCAGGTAGAATTCATACCCTCTCCGCAGATAATTGCGCATCATGCGCTCCGAGGTCCGAAACTGGTTGGAATAGACGAAGGCGTACATCGCCTTCTGCTGAAGATAGAGATACAGATTCTTCAGAATATAGACCGCGATCAGCATGGCCATGATGGTGAGGGAGAAGCTTCGGAAGCTCTCCATTCCCATCCTGTCGTAGAACCACTGCGCCGTGCGGCTCTCCGCCACGGCGTCGGGATCGATGACCACGTTCACCACCTGCACGAGCAGGCTCACGCCCAGGGTCTGCAAAAAGGCTCCCACCACCATCATCAGGCAGATCAGGAGCATGGTATTTTTCTGTTTCCGGTCCAAAAGCTTATTCAGCTTGCTTAAAATTCGTCTCATGTCCACTTTCCCGAAGCGTCCCGCTTTTGTCCGATCCGGTGCCCTGTCCTTAGCGCAGCAAAATCCTGGCAAAACGCTCCGCCCCTTTTCCGTCCAGGAGATACTGCATTTCATCAGCCCGCCTCTGACGAAGAAGAGGATGCTCATTTTTGTCGAGTAATTCCGGAAGTTTTCCTTCCACTTCCCCGGGGATCCTCGCATCCCCCGCGTAATCCATCAGATCCCGCGCGTCAAATTCCCGCACGTTCCGAAGCTGGTTGTCCGCCAGCGCATAGGTGATCGAAGGCGTGCCCGTGGCGGCCAGCTCATAGACCGTGCTTCCGCCGGCCGTGATGGCCAGGTCCACCGACTCGTAAAGCCTTCGCATATCATTCACAAATCCGTGCAGCTCCAGCTCCGGGCGATCCGCGTATTTTTTCTTAAGCTGCGCGCGGTAGGCATTGCTGCGTCCGCACAGGACGTGAATCTTCGCATACTGCCGCGGCGGAAGGAGCGCGATCAGACGGTCCAGCATGTGCTCCGGATCCGTTCCGCCACTCATCAGAAGGATCCGCTCCACGGCGGCCGACACTCTCCGCGGCTTGCATTTTCCAAACTGCTCACGCAGCGGCGCATAGGACGGCCCCAGATACAAAAGGGGATCCGTGCGGGAAGTCTCATAGTCCTCCGGCCGTGCATAGAGCTCATAATTGACAATGGCATCCGTCTCGATCCGGATGGCTGCCAGATCATCCATATAAGTAACCGGAAGCAGGCGGTTCAGGTCACGCAGATACTTTTCCGTGACGGCATACGAATCGACCAGCACGCCGTCCAGGCTCTGATCCGCGACCAGCTTCTCCCAGACCGGAAGCTCCTCTTCCATGGAGCGCCAGTCGGTTCCGAGGACAATGACCTCGTAGCCGCGCGTGTGCAGAAGGTCCAGCGCACAGGTATCCGCGGTCACAAAAAGCACTTCTCCCCCGGCATCGGTCACCGCATCCGCCACCGACAGGCAGCGCATCACATGACCGGTCGCTATGGTCTCATTCATGTCCGCACGTATCGCCAGTTTCAAGATGTCCCTCTCCTAATGATAGTCCACCGCCATCATGCACAGCCCCTTCGCGGGCGCCGTGGCTCCGGCCGCCTTGCGATCCTTCGCCTCCAGGAGCTCCGTCATGCTCTCGGGACTGCGTTTGCCCAGTCCCACCTCCACCAGCGTCCCGGTGAGGATCCGCACCATATATTGCAGGAAGCCGCTCCCGTGATAGGTCAGCTTCAGGTAATCCCCCTGCTGCCGGATCTCGATGGAATCCAGCCGCCGTACGGTGGATTTTTTCATCTTCGCGTTGCCGCAGAAGGAGGCAAAATCATGCTCGCCGACCAGAAGAAGCGCCGCTTGGCGCATGGCTTCCGCATCCGGCTTTCCCTCCGGCTGCCAGACGTATTTCCGATCAAAGACGGGCTTCGTATCCCCCACATAGAGGGTGTAGCAGTAAGTCTTGCCGATGGCATTGTAGCGGCTGTGAAACCGCTCTCCCGCCACGCTGACCTCCTTCACGCAGATATCCTCCGGAAGGTACCGGTTCAGGTAATCCCGGATCCCGGCCTCGTCCAGCTCCGTCTCCATCCAGACATTCGCGATCATATTTTCCGCATGGACCCCGGCATCGGTACGGCCGGCCCCGATGACCTCCGGCACCTCTCCCCCGGGGAGCTCCAGCATCCGCGCAAGCACCTGCTCGACCTTGCCCTGGATGGTCATGTCCGTATCCGGCTGATGCTCCCATCCGTAATATCTGGTCTCGTCATAGCGGATGCACAGGCGGTAATTCTTTTTCTCAGACCTGTTCATGTCCTTTCATCCCCGGCCATGCCCGTTTCGGCGCATGCCCAACGGCCTGCGGCTGCCCTCCGTCCGCTGCCGCTTTTCTTCTGCTGCCGCATTCCCCAGCTGCCGTTTTTCGTCCGCTGCCGCTTTTCAGTCGGCCACCGCACGGATCGCCGCCAGCAGCTCCTCATAGGTCTCGAACGCAGGCAGCTGCGGGTAATCGGCCTTGATCTTCTCCGTGCTCCGGAACAGGAAGCCCGCCTTGCTCGCCAGGATCATTCCCAGATCGTTGTAGGAATCTCCGCTGGCAATCGTGTCATATCCGATGGACTGAAGCGCTTTGACCGTCGTCAGCTTGGACTGCTCACAGCGCATCTTAAAACCGGTCACCTCGCCGCTTTCGGCCACCTCGAGGGTATTGCAGAAGATGGTGGGATAGCCCAGCTTTTTCATGAGCGGCGCAGCGAACTGGGTAAAGGTATCGCTCAGAATGATGACCTGCGTAAAGCTCCGCAGCTCCTCCAGGAATTCCTTCGCCCCCGGCATCGGATCGATGGTCGCAATCACATCCTGGATCTCCTTGAGTCCGAGCCCGTGCTCCTTCAGGATCCCGATGCGGAACCGCATCAGCTTGTCATAATCCGGCTCATCCCGGGTCGTTCTCCGCAGCTCGGGGATCCCCGTAGCCTCGGAAAAAGCGATCCAGATCTCCGGCACCAGTACGCCCTCCAAATCAAGGCAGGTAATTACCATTTTTTCGTCTCCTCCGATTTCTGATTTATTTCGGTAAATTTGACCACCTTCTCCTCCGGCAGCCATTTCTGCAGGCATTCCTCCAGAGCCTTGCCCACGATCGGCTTGGACAGATAGTCGTCAAACCCATAGCTTAAATACATCTGCCGTGCGCCTTCCACCGCATTGGCCGTCAGCGCAATGACGGGCGCTCCGTCCGCCAGATGCTCCGACTTCATGACGCGCAGGGCCTCCACGCCGTCCATCTCGGGCATCATATGGTCAAGCAGAATGATATCGAACTTTTCCTTGCGCAGGATATCCAGGGATTCCCTGCCGCCGGTGGAAAGTGTGAGCTGCGCCTTCGTCTTCTTGAGCAGCAGCTGCGCCACCTTGAGATTCATGTTGTTGTCGTCCACCACCAGGATGCGCGCGGTGGGTGCCTGGAAGTTCTCGTGGTACTCGCCCTCGGAGGAAAGGCGCTGCGCTTCTCCTTCGTTCTGGTATTCCCCGACTCTTCCGTCCCTGCTGATCATCTGCGGGATCGCCACACTGAACTTCGAACCTTTGCCGTACACGCTCTCCGCCGTGATCTTACCCTTCATCAGCCTGACCAGCTGCTGTGTGATGGCCAGTCCGAGTCCGGTGCCTTCGATGTTGCGGTTCCGCGTCTCCTCGAGCCGCTGGAAGGTGCTGAACAGCTTCGGAAGATCCTCCTTGTGGATGCCGATTCCGGTATCCTCCACCGAGACCAGCAGCGTGATCCTCTTTCCCGTCCCGCGTTCGTAATTGACATCCAGCGTGATGCTGCCCTCCTGGGTGTATTTCACGGCATTGCTCAGGAGATTCGCGATCACCTGGCGCACACGCACCTCGTCACCGACGAGGAAATTGGGCGTTCCGGGGAATACACGCACCTGGAACTTGAGCGCCTTCGCCACCGTCCGCGGCGAGATCATATTCACCAGCGAATCCAGCATTCCGCGCAGCTCATATTCGATCGGCAGAAGGTTGAGCTTGCCGGAAGAAATCTTGGAAAAATCGAGGATCTCATTGACCAGGCTCAGAAGCACGCTTCCGGAAGAAGAGATTCCGTTCGCGTATTCGGTGATGCGATCGTCCGTGCTCTCACGGAGGATCATCTCGTTCATGCCCAGGATTCCGTTGATGGGTGTACGGATCTCATGCGACATCGATGCCAGGAAATCGTCCTTGGCATGGTTCGCCCGCTCCGCCTCGCTCATCGCCTCCACCATTCTGCGGGAACGCGTGGTCATGGTGGTGGCAAAAAGCAGACAGACCGATACAGCCGTGGCCAGTGCCTGCAGAGAGTATCCGTAGAAAACCGCCTGCAGCGGGATCGCGATCGTAGGGAGAACCAGGTAACTCAGGATCGTGAGCAGCTCGATATTGCTGAGGACTCTCCGGTAGGTCAGGAGGACGCCCAGCAGGATCATCATGCCGATGACCGCGGGAACCTGCGACAGAATAAAGTATGGTGCCCTGGTATAGCGGTTGTATTCATCAAAGTAATAGAACAGATCCGCAAACTGCGAGAGGATGAGCAGGCTCTCCGAGATCAGGAAGATCCCGTAGACGACCCAGACGAGCGTCTTGTTCACCTCCGTGCCCTTCTCTCTCAGAAGTGCCTGCACGTAGAAGAAAAAGAGCAGGATCATCAAGTAATTGCAGGTAAATACCATAAAATTGCTCACGCGCGTGATCAGGATGGCGGAAGGACTGACGACCCCACGATAGGCCCAGGCCAGACAGTCCGCGATCATCAGCACCATGGTATTGGCCGTGATCATGGCCGTCCGGTGACTGACCCGCGTCTCCACCTTGGTTCCGTTCATAGCACAGATCGTAGCGATCGCGCATATGATGGCGCCCCAGATCTCAAGCGTTACATGAAATATCTGAATCGATGACATAATTGCCTCCCCACACCAAATATCCCGTGGGTAGAAACCCCCACGCTAATAAGCCTAATAATACTCAATAAGAGTAACAGAAAATGTAAATAAAGTCCACTTAAAAAGACCCGAAGCAATGCTTCGGGCCTTAAAAAGAGGAGTTCGATTGTACGAACAAAGATGTCTTACGCAAACATATCAAAGGATGCACCGGCCATTCCGTAGGAAGTGCCGTCTCCGCCTCTCCCATAACCGGTCACGGTCCCGCTGTAAGCAGAGGCCAGACGGTTGAATGCTGCGGAAGCCTTTTGAGACTCCTCCGCCTGCAGGAGCTCGGCTTCCTTCGGTGTCTTTTCGGGGACTGCCTGTGCGTTCGGATAGGAAACAGGAGCCGCCTTTCCGATCTGCGCGGAAGGCTCCACGCCGCCCTTCGCCACCGGAGATGCTGCAAAGTCATCGGAGACCTGCGACTGATTATTCAAAGAATACCGCAGCGGCTGGATCCTGCTCATACTGGAGGATGAAATTCCGCCGATTGCTCCAATTGCCATAGACTGCTCCTTTCCGATCAAATTACAGAACTAGCATAGCACCGCAGATTCTAAAATACAATTTCCCAATTCGAAAGCTTTTCTAAAAAAATCAGGGGTTCTTCCGAAGAAGAACCCCTGCGGGTAATCCGAATAAAATTACTCGATGACAGTAGCCACACGGCCGGAACCTACGGTTCTGCCGCCCTCGCGGATAGCGAAAGTAAGACCCTGCTCCATAGCGATGGGATGGATCAGCTCGATTCTCATCTCAATGTTGTCTCCGGGCATGCACATCTCAGTGCCTTCGGGCAGTTCGCAGACACCGGTCACGTCGGTGGTGCGGAAATAGAACTGAGGACGATAGTTGTTGAAGAAAGGAGTGTGACGGCCGCCCTCATCCTTGGTCAGGACGTACACCTGTGCGGTGAACTTGGTGTGGCAGGTAACGGTACCGGGCTTCGCCAGGACCTGTCCTCTCTGGATATCCTTACGATCTACACCACGAAGCAGAGCGCCGATGTTGTCACCAGCCTGAGCCTCATCCAGCATCTTACGGAACATCTCGATACCGGTGATAACGGTCTTGGAGGTCTCCTCCTTGATACCAACGATCTCAACTTCATCGGAAAGATGAAGCGTACCACGCTCTACACGGCCGGTAGCAACGGTACCACGACCGGTGATGGTGAAGACGTCCTCGACAGGCATAAGGAAAGGCTTGTCGGTGTCACGCTGAGGATCCGGGATATAGGAATCAACGGTGTCCATAAGCTCCATAATCTTGTCGCCCCACTCGCCCATGGGATCTTCCAGAGCCTTCAGTG
>JAFYEE010000172.1 GCA_017544405.1 Lachnospiraceae bacterium | reverse complement strand
TGATATCCTGCTGCTGGACGAGCCCACGAACCACCTCGATCTCGACGCAATCGCATGGCTCGAGGAGTTCCTGATCGAATTTGACAACACGGTCATCGTCGTCTCCCACGACCGCTATTTCCTGAATAAGGTCTGCACCCAGATCGCGGACATCGACTACGGCAAGATCCAGCTCTACGCGGGCAACTACGACATCTGGTACGAGTCCAGCCAGCTGATGATCCGTCAGATGAAGGAAGCGAACAAGAAGAAGGAAGAGAAGATCAAGGAACTGCAGGAGTTCATCTCCCGTTTCTCCGCCAACGCTTCCAAGTCCAAGCAGGCGACCTCCCGTAAGCGCGCCCTGGAAAAGATCGAGCTCGACGACATCCGTCCCTCGAGCCGCAAATACCCTTACATCGACTTCAAGCCGGAGCGTGAGATCGGCAACGAGGTCCTGCAGGTGGAGCATCTGAGTAAGACGATCGGTGGAGAAAAAGTCTTAAACGACATCTCCTTCACCATGAATCACGATGACAAGATCGCGTTCGTCGGCTCCCAGGAACTGGCCAAGACGACGCTTTTCCGGATCCTTGCGGGCGAGATCGAGCCGGATGAGGGCACCTACAAATGGGGTGTGACCACTTCCCAGGCCTACTTCCCGAAGGACAATACGGCGGAATTCGACAATGACCTGACCATCGCGGACTGGCTGACCGGCTACTCTCCCATCAAGGACGCGACCTATGTCCGCGGCTTCCTCGGCCGTATGCTCTTCGCCGGCGAGGACGGCGTCAAGCGTGTCCACATCCTCTCCGGAGGTGAGAAGGTACGCTGCCTTCTGTCCAAGATGATGATCAGCGGCGCGAACTGCCTGATCCTCGATGAGCCGACCAACCACCTCGACATGGAATCCATCACCGCGCTGAACAACGGACTGATCAAGTTCCCCGGTGTCGCACTCTTCTCCTGCCACGACCATCAGTTTGTGCAGACCACTGCGAACCGCATCATCGAGATCCTGCCGGACGGCTCCATCGTCGACAAGATGACCACCTACGATGATTATCTCGCAAGCGATGAGATGGCGAGAAAGCGCACCGTGTTCACGGCGAACAAGGAAGATGACGAGGACTGATCCCTCTGCAGCACAGACAACCGGCAACTTGATTTACGAGGATTGACATGATAGACCTGCACGCCCACACCAACAAATCGGACGGAAGCTTCACCCCCACACAGCTCGCAGACTACGCCACGGCGAAAGGACTGCGCGTGCTGGCGGTGACCGACCACGATACGGTGGAAGGGGTTGAGGAAGCGCTTCAGCGGAGTCTGTACCTGCGTCAGTTGCTGGAAGAAAAAGGAGCCGAAGCGGTCCGCGCCGAGCTCTCCTACCCGGAAGGATACCCCCTGAGCGGACGAAGCGACGGGTACGAAGCACCCGAGATCGTCCCCGGGATCGAATTTTCCACGAACTGGGAGCACGGAGACATCCATGTCATCGGCCTCGGTGTCAATCACCGGGACGCCGCCTTTACGGCCAGGCTGCAGCATTTCATCGACTCCCGCGAGGGACGTAACCGCGAGATGGCGCAGCGCCTTGCGGATGTCGGCATCGGCATCTCCTACGAGGGGATGCTGCAGATGTTTCCCGACTGCGTGCTGACCCGGGCGCACTTTGCCAAATACCTTCTGGAGTACGGCTATGTGAAAAGTTCCCGGGAGGCCTTCGACCGCTACCTCGGTCCCGGGTGCCCCTGCTATGTGCCGCGCGAGAAGGTGACCCCCGAGGAGGCCGTCCGAATGACGCTTGAAGCCGGCGGTATCCCGATCCTCGCCCATCCGATCATCTACCGCCTCAGCGATGCGCATCTGCGCGAACTGATCGGCCGCATGATCCGCGCCGGACTCGTCGGCATCGAGTGCTACTACAGCACCCATTCCGCCTCCGAGGAGCGCTATGTGAAGGACCTTGCGAAGGAATACGGACTGGTCTTGAGCGGCGGCTCCGATTTTCACGGCATCAACAAACCGGGACTCGATCTCGGCACCGGGTACGGCTCGCTTTACATCCACGGGGATGTGTGGGAAAATCTGAAAAAGCTCAGCCGCTGAACCGCTTTTCCGGGTCTTCTCCGGGCAAAAAAGGAACGCAAAAAAACCACAGGACATCACACCTGTGGTTTTTGCTTTCTGTATTTACTCTTCTTCCACCGGAAGGTAGCGGGTAAAGATCTTATCCGCGCCGCACACATGCTTGGTGCCGTCCTGGTCGATGATGACATAATCGCCCTCCCCGATGAAGGTACGTCCTCTTCTGTGGGAGATATAAGGGCATACGATGGATCCGTCCGGACGCTTCACCTTGATCAGCGTATCGGTCACGATCCAGCCCTTGGTCACCACATCCGACCACAGCTCATAGCCGTCTTCCAAGCCCTTGTCAAACTCAAACTTCTCAACATCTGCAACGATCGGAGCTCTCTTACATTTCATAGACTTACCCAGCCTTTCTGATGCATGTTCATCTGCACCAACCCTTCGGATGCTTCATCCATGCTTATTATAGCACATACCGGTTTCCATAATCCACAAGTTTTGATGACAGGCGCGCGAAAGGTTTTCAGATGTGGAACCTTCGGCTGAGCTCGTTCTGTGCTCTCTGACCGCCGAGGATCATCGTTCCGATAAATAGCAGCACCGACACGGCCAGCGCGATGAGCGCCAGATAGGAAAAGGTGATGATGTGCGTCAGGAAAAGCACGAATACCACCAGACTGAACAGGATCATCAGAAGCTGCATTCCGATGTAGCTCTGCCAGTTGCGGCGATTGACGATCATCAGGACCATGATGACCAGATCCATAAAGAGGATCAGCGCCGGGAAGACGAAATTGACCGCCCACCCGTGATTGCCGGTGCTCTGGTCGATGCCGATCAGCACCAGGACCGCAACGATCATCAGCGCCAGCGCCTTGAGCTGATACCCGATCCGTCCGGTGACGGACATCTTCAGTGCCAGGTTCGCATAGACCAGGATCAGCGTCACCACCAGCACCCACTCGAAGATGGCATTGTTCGCAAAATAATTGGCCAGCACGAGTCCGACCACCGCCACGATGGAGATAAAGAGAAACAGGCGCTCCGCCAGCAGGCTCTTGCGCATCACCCGCCTGGCGTTCGGATACATCGGCCGCCTGTCCCGGCAGTCCGGATCCTGCTCGATCACGCTCCCGCACAGGGGACATTTTTCCACGGGATCCGCGATAAAAATCCCGCAATTTTTACATTTGTTCATATACTGCCTTGCCTTCTTCCCGCTGCATTTCCTGCAGATATTCCGGG
>JAFYEE010000171.1 GCA_017544405.1 Lachnospiraceae bacterium | reverse complement strand
GTGCCTGCCAGGCGACTTCCATGATGAAACGGACTGCCATGCGGGTGTCCTTGTTGGCGCCGCAGAATCCGTCTACGACATAGAGCTTCTTGCCGGACAGCTGCTGGAGTGCCAGCTTCTTGCAGGCATCCCATGCTTCCTGGGTAGCACGGTGGTTGTCATTGGGATACTCCTCGGAAGTCCACCATACGGTGTCATGCGCCTTCGCATCGTCCACGATGAACTTATCTTTGGGAGAACGTCCGGTGTAGATACCGGTCATGACATTGACTGCGCCAAGCTCGGTGAGCTGACCCTTGTCAAAGCCCTCCAGAGAAGGATCCATCTCAGCTTCGTACAGATCCTCATAGGACGGATTGTAGATGAGTTCCGTAGTACCTGTGATACCATACTGAGTTAAATCAACTACTGCCATACTTAAACCTCTCTTTTCCATATATTTTGGTAACTTTGAATCGCACCATACAGGGAAAACCAAAGCTTCCCCCATATTGAAACAATCTTAAATCATTATACCTAATCACAGGCAAAATGAAAAGTTCTAAATTCGCAAAAAAAGCGATAAAACTCTTCATTAATTTTTTACGTTCTTTTCATGCTTTTTCGGGAAAAAACAGTTGTTTTCTTATCCTGATTCCCTTATAATGAAGCTAGCCCAAAAGCCTTACCTTCTGTTATTTTTGAACCTACATTTACCTTTCATGGGATTCCTACATCGCATGGCGGCTGCCAGGCCCCCCTCACGGACGGGGATTGCAAATGTCATTGCTGCGGTTACCCACCTAGCAATCGGCTAGGCGTCAAAAGGCGGAGGTTCGGCCGAGGGTCGATCAGAAAAGAGCGGTGTATGTCGCTCTTTCTTTCTGTGTAGAGAGATTTTTTATGAATAAGCTGATTGAAACCTTCCGGGATTTTTCCCGTCGTATGAGCGCGAAGGATATACCGGCCTACGCGGCCAGCGCTTCTTTTTTCATCATACTGTCTCTGGTTCCGATGCTGGTGCTGATCTGCGGCATTATTCCTTATACCCCTTTGACGGAAGAACTGCTTTTGCGCGTGGTGACCGACTGGTCCCCGGATATTTTTGACGGGATCTTAAGCCGCATCATCTCGCAGGTGTACGACGCGAGTGCGGGCGTGCTGACGATCTCCGTGCTGGCCACGCTCTGGGCGGCGGGCAAGGGCGTCATGGGACTGGCGCAGGGCCTGAACCGCATCAACCACGTGAAGGAGCGGAGAAATGCCATCGTGATGCGCTTCTGGAGCTGCATCTATACCCTGCTTCTGCTGGCCGTCGTCGTGCTTAGCCTTGTCATGATGGTCTTCGGTGAAAAGATCGTCGACCAGCTGAAGGGCTTAAACCCGGTGATCGTGGAAAATCTGATCGATCTCGTTCTGCGCCCCCGCGCGCTCTACATGATCCTCGTTCTCACCTTCCTTTTCGCGGCGTTGTACCGTTTTCTGCCCGACGCAAAGTTAAAATACCGTGAGCAGCTCCCCGGTGCGATGCTCTCGGCGGTGGCGTGGACCGTCTTTTCGTATGTCTTTTCGATCTATGCGTCCCACCCCGGAGCCTACACGATGTACGGGAGCATGACGATGCTGGCCATCGCCATGATCTGGCTCTACGGCTGTATGTATATTTTCCTCGTGTGTGCGTATCTGAACCGCTTTTTCGGCCCGATGAACCGGTCGATCCTCTATCCGAAGGAGCGGAAGGCCGCGCAGGAGAGTGCGGAGGCGCCGGAAAATGATCCGGCAGATGGCGCGGCAGAGGAAAAAGCACCCGAAAAAGAACAGTCTTTCCGATGAAAAAGTATTTTCAGATAGGCCGGGTGGTGCTATCATATAGAACATATATGCAGTTTTTATATGCAAAACAGGCATACGAAATACCGGAAATGGAGATAGGAAATGAACGAGAAGCTGAATGAAATCAGGGAAAAAGCCCTCGAACAGATCAAGACAGCCGGCTCCGCGGAGAAGCTCAATGAGATCCGCGTGTCGCTCCTGGGCAAGAAGGGGGCACTGACCGACATCCTCAAGTCCATGAAGGATGTGGCACCCGAGGATCGTCCGAAGGTCGGCCAGATGGTCAACGACGCGCGGGCGGAGATCGAGGCGCGCCTCGAGGAAGCCAAGAAGAAGATGGACGAAGCGATCCGCGCGGAGAAGCTGAAGAATGAGGTGATCGATGTCACGCTTCCTGCCGATCGCGCCGAGCTCGGACATCGTCATCCGAATACGATCGCACTCGAGGAGATCGAGCGCGTCTTTATCGGCATGGGCTACGAAGTGGTGGAAGGCCCCGAGGTCGAGAAGGATTATTACAATTTCGAGGCTCTGAACATTCCGGCCGATCATCCGGCCAAGGATGAGCAGGACACCTTCTATGTCAATGGAGACATTCTGCTGCGCACGCAGACTTCCGGCGCGCAGGTGCATGAGATGGAGAAGGGCAAGCTCCCCATCCGCATGATCTCTCCCGGACGCGTGTTCCGCGCCGACGAGGTGGACGCGACGCACAGTCCTTCCTTCCATCAGGTGGAGGGCCTGGTCATCGACAAAAATGTCACCTTTGCCGATCTGAAGGGTACGCTCGCCGAGTTTGCGAAAGAGATGTTCGGCGAGGATACGAAGGTCAAGTTCCGCCCCCATCACTTCCCGTTCACCGAGCCCAGCGCCGAGATGGATGTCAGCTGCTTCAAATGCGGCGGCAAGGGATGCCGCTTCTGCAAGGGCGAGGGCTGGATCGAGATCCTCGGCTGCGGCATGGTTCATCCGCATGTCCTTGAGATGTGCAAGATCGATCCCGAAGAGTATACCGGTTTTGCCTTCGGTGTCGGCCTGGAGCGTATCGCGCTTCTCAAGTACGAGATCGATGACATGCGCCTTCTGTATGAGAATGATGTGCGTTTCCTGAAACAGTTCTGATCGCAAGGCAAGGGACTGTCACTGAATAAACCTTAACAAGGAGAAAATACAATGAACACCGCTTTATCGTGGATTAAGGCATATGTTCCCGAGCTCGACTGCACCGATCAGGAATATATGGATGCCATGACCCTCACCGGTACCAAGGTCGAGGGGTATGAACGCAAGGACAAGAATCTGGACAAGATCGTGGTCGGCCGGATCGAGAGCATCGAGCGTCATCCGGATGCCGACAAGCTGGTCGTGTGCCAGGTAAATGTAGGAAATGAGACGATTCAGATCGTCACCGGCGCTCCCAATGTGGAGGTCGGACAGAAGGTTCCCGTAGTGCTGGACGGCGGCAGAGTCGCCGGCGGCCATGACGGCGGTCCGCTCCCCGAGGGCGGCATCCCCATCAAGGCGGGCAAGCTTCGCGGCGTGCCTTCCTACGGCATGATGTGCTCCATCGAGGAGCTCGGCAGCGATCGCAATTTCTATCCCGAAGCGCCGGAGAACGGCATCTACATCTTCCCGGACAGCGCGGAAGTGGGAGCGGATGCGGTCGCGCTTCTGGGCCTGCATGATACGGTTTTCGAGTATGAGATCACTTCGAACCGCGTGGACTGCTACAGCATCCTCGGCATCGCGCGGGAGGCGGCTGCGACCTTCCGTAAGCCCTTCGTTCCTCCCGTGGTAAAGGAGACCGGCAATGCGGAGAAAGCTTCCGATTACATTTCCGTCGAGGTCAGGGATCCCGATCTGTGCACCCGTTATACCGCGCGGGTGGTGAAAAATGTAAAGATCGCACCCAGCCCCGAATGGATGCAGCGGCGCCTGGCCGCAAGCGGCATCCGTCCCATCAATAATCTGGTCGATATCACCAATTACGTGATGGAAGAGTACGGTCAGCCGATGCATGCGTATGATCTGCGTACGATCGCGGGTGGCAAGATCATCGTCAAGCGCGCCAAGGATGGTGACACCTTCGTCACCCTGGACGGACAGGAGCGGAAGCTGGACAGCGAAGTCCTGATGATCTGTGACGCGGAGAAGGAAGTCGGCATCGCCGGCATCATGGGCGGAGAAAATTCCATGATCACGGAAGATGTCAGCACCGTTCTCTTCGAGGCTGCGACCTTCAACGGACCGAACATCCGCAAATCCGCGAAGCGCATCGGCCTTCGGACCGATGCTTCGGGTAAGTTTGAGAAGGGCCTGGATCCCCGCAATGCGGAGGACGCGATCAATCGCGCCTGCCAGCTCATCGAGGAGCTCGGCTGCGGCGAAGTCGTCGGCGGGATCGTCGATGTGAAGGAGCCTCTGGCGGACCTTCGCGTGATTCCCTTCCGCCCGGACAAGTACAATGCGCTGCTCGGAACCGATGTCTCCGAAGAGGAGATGATCCGCATTTTCCGCAAGGAGGATCTGATCGTCGACGAGGCGGCCCGCACCGTCACGATCCCTTCCTTCCGTCAGGATCTCGTCGGACAGGCAGATCTCGCGGAGGAAGTGGCACGGTTCTACGGCTATGATAAGATCCCCACGACGCTTCCCGGTGGCAATGCGTTCGGCAAGCTCCCGCACAAGCTTCGCATCGAGGCCAAAGCGCGGGATATCGCGGAGTACTGTGGTTTTTCCCAGGCATATGTCTATTCCTTCGAGTGCCCGAAGGTGTTCGACAAGCTCCTTTTACCCGCGGATGACGTTCTCCGCAGGACGGTCACCATCTCCAATCCCCTCGGCGAGGATTTCTCCGTGATGCGGACGATCTCTCTGAACGGAATGCTGACCAGCCTTTCCACCAATTACAACCGCCGCAATGCGAATGTACGCCTTTATGAGCTCGGCAATATCTATCTGCCGAAGTCCCTGCCCGTCACGGATTATCCGGACGAGCGCATGCAGTTCACGCTGGGCTTCTACGGCGATG